>CAJMRI010000001.1:0-178461 GCA_905215905.1 uncultured bacterium
CGGCATGGGCGGCTCCGGCCAGCTCAAGAAGTGCGTGACCGAGGCCGTCAACGAGCACTTCGCCCCCATCCGCGCGCGCCGCGAGGAGCTCGTGCAGGATATGGACTACGTCAAGGACGTCCTGCACGAGGGCAACCGCCGCGCTAACGAGGTCGCCGAGGCCACGCTCGCCGAGGTGCGCGAGGCCATGGGCATGGTGTACTAGCATGTACCGCCTTGTTGCAAGCGATATGGACGAGACCTTCCTCGACTCCAATCACGCCATCCCCGAGGCGAACATCCGCGCGCTCAAGCGCATGAAGGAGCTGGGGGGTTCTGCTCGTCCCCTCAAGCGGGCGCTGGTACTCGTAGATGCGCAGCGCCAACGGTCAGGTGGAATGGATCTTGCGAGACGCCCTCAAACGCGCGGGAAGGCTGCCAAAGAAAGAGCCCTCGTTCAAGGGCACGCCCAAAGGCGAGGAGGGCTAAGCCGGGAAGACAGGGCTCGGGCGCGGCCGACGTCGGGGCAAAGCCGCGCTCTGCCTCGCCAGCGCCGAGGCAGAGTTGAGCCCCGCCGCTCCAAAGTCGAGCCGAGCGGCGGGGCCAACACCAACCCAAAGCAAGCTCGCCCCCTCTATACGCACCAACCGGTCCCCGGAGGCACCCGCCTTTGGAGACCGTTCTTTTCCCAGCTAGATGTCGTATATAAAGCCTTTTGACAGCTCGATTTTGCCCCGTGGTGGTCAAATATAAAGACCTTTGATGGTACGATGCTCGCGTCAATGACATGGTGGCTCTCGACAGGGGTCACCCCGACCCTCTAGGGAGCAAACGCATGGAGCTGGGCTCGCACATCAAGGAGCATCGCACGGAGCTCGGACTGTCCCAAGACGATCTGGCGGAGCGCATCTACGTGTCGCGCCAGACCATCAGCAACTGGGAGTGCGGCCGTACGTATCCGGATGTCCAGAGCCTGCTGCTGCTTTCCAACGTGTTCGGGGTGACCGTGGACTCCCTCAACAAAGGAGATGTGGAAACCATGGCACAGGTAATGAACGAAGCGGTCAAGAAGTACAACGCCCTCTCCACAATCACGGTCGTGAGCGCGGTCGTGTTTTTGGTGCTGAGCGCGTGGGCGGCGTTCCAGTTCGAATGGGGCTGGGGCATGCACATCGCGCCCACCGCGGCGTTTGCCGCCGTGGCGCTCGTCGTGATGCTCGTGGCGTTCGTGTATATGGAACGCATGAAGAAGCAGCACGACCTCGTCACGTACCGCGAGGTGTTGGCGTTTAGCCGCGGCGAGCAGGTCGATCGCGACACGCTCGAGGGGCGCCGTGAGCGCGAGATGAACCCTTGGGTCAAGGGCACGCGCAACGCGGTGCAGATCATCATCGGCGCCATCGCCGGCGGACTGGTGGGCGTCGGCATCGGCATGCTCGCCAAGATGCTGAGTTAAAAGCGCGGGTACGCACCCGTTCCCCGAAATGGTATCCCCCTTAGCCCATTCTGAAGATGTATGCCAGAATGGGGGGCGATTCCCGTTAGGAGGTGCCCCATGAACGTCACCGTACGCGCGTCCCTCATCGCATTGATCGCAATCGTTGGCGTCTGCTGGGCAATCCCCGTCCTCCTGGTGAGCGTCGTCCCATCCGATGCCGGCATGATCGCCATGATGGCGCTGATCTACCCCGTGCTCCCCGCAACTGCAATCACCCTCGGTCTGCTCGCCGCGAACTCCGCGAGGACGCTCTTCTGGGTACCCGCAGCGCTCGGAATCGGACCCGCGCTCCTGTTTCCCCTCGCGGTCGAGGGCAGCCAGGACCTTGCGTTCCATGGGGTTGCCTATACCGCAATCGGCTACGCCGCCATGGGCCTGCGCACCTGGACGACTGCTCGACAACATCGCTAAGCCATCGCCCCGCAAGCCTCCACAAGCCAGATCTCCCCGCGGCGATGGCACGCATCGCAGCAACAATCATGCAGGTAAACCCCATGCAAAACAATTTTTGCAGCGCCCGGCAAGCCTTGCCGCATATGATGTACAACAGATTCGATAGCGCACCCGATGTGTTCGCGGGACGCTCCTTCACGACCGGGAGGTGACGATGGACATCAGCAACCAGATAAAGACGAGGCGCGAGGCGATGGGGCTCTCCCAAGAACAGCTCGCCGAGAAACTCTACGTGTCGCGTCAGACGATCTCGAACTGGGAGCGGGACAAGACGTATCCGGACGTCCAGAGCCTGCTCATGCTGAGCATCCTATTCGGCACCTCCATAGACACGCTCGTGAAGGGAGACGTGACCGTTATGGAAGAGGCAGTCGAAAGAGATCGCAAGCGCATGGGAACGCGGATGCTATGGCTGGCCGTGCTGATGCTCGCGTTGCTGGCGGTGGCGTTCGCACTGATACTGTCGCCGGCGTTTAACTGGATGGAGGGCACCTGGGGCGCCGGCGTCGCCGCAGCTGCGGCGTTCCTGCCGGCGATAGCGGCGCTTGTTGTCGCAACCGTCCTCGAGCGCATCAAGCGCGAGAACGACCTGGTGACATACCGCGAGATCCTCGCCTTCATGAACGGCGAGGCGAACATCGAGCGCGATCCGCGGGCACTCCCCCGCCGCGCGTGGCCGACGAAGCATCGACTGGCGTACGACTTGCTGACTTTCATCGCCGCGGCCGCCATCGGCGGAGCACTCGGCTTTGCCGTGTGGGGGTTGCTGAACTAGAGGCAGCATCTGCCGAAGTCCGCATCACGCGCGTCAAGAATCAGCGCTTTTGGGCGGCGGCGTGCGCTCGTGATGCGGACTCGAAGGTGCCCGCAGCCGAAGACTTCAAATTGACTGCAAGCACTAGTAAAATTCCAGCTACTCAACGGTCCCTTCCGAAGGCCTTCATGAGAATGCTGACGATGCCGCAGAGAATGCCTCCAATTGGCCAAGGCAGCCAAAAGTAGCCGACGATGGAATCGGCCGCCTGACGCCCACTACCGATGGCGTCCCATGTGGTCCCAGCGAACGAAGGACCCAAAAACAGCCAACTCAGCGCAACGATGGTGGAAACGAGCATGATGACACCGCAAGCAGCCTCGATCTTCTCGTGCGTGCGCTTTGCGGAGCGCAGCTCGTTGCGCACCGCTTCGGGAACATCGATGCGGGCGATGTCCTCAACCTCGAGTTCCTCGACCGCATCGCGGTTGTACTCATCGATATCCACGCGACCGTACATCATGCCCGCATGGACAATCAGCCATACGCCCACCGCGACCAGGGCGAGCAGCGCAGCGCCCGCAGGAGCCTCCGCGCCAGACTCATGCTCGATGAAGTTGCCCAGCAGAACCCCCATCATGATGAGCATGAGCCCGGTAACCAACCCGCGTACCAGCACCTGGCGCGCCTGGAGACGATCATCGTCAGTATAAAAATCCTCGATAAAGGGATGCGCCTTCACAAAAGCAGAGTGCTCCATGCCAGCAGAAACCAAGATGCCAATGCCCACAAGCACGCCGGAGAACAGGGCGGCCAGCCCCAGAAGCTCGCCCCAACTTGCAGCCATACTGCTATTGAACAGGCCGCGCAGAGCCGTCCCTTCCTCAAAAAGCACGAGCCCCACAACGCCCAGGATAAACGCGGCGACACCCGTGGGAACTCGCTTGGCAAACGAGCGCATGTGGTCGTCATAGCCACACACATCCGTCGCGGGACCGGGCGGCACGGTAGCGACGGCGGGTGCCGGAGCGCGATCGGTAAGGTCACCCTGCACCAGGTCATCGAGCGAGCACTCGAAAATCTGGCACATTTTGATGAGCTTATCCATCTCCGGGTAGGACTTCTCGGCCTCCCACTTGGTGACGGACTGGCGGGACACCCCAAGCAGCATGGCGAGCTGCTCCTGGGTCATATGGCGCTCGGCGCGCAGATACTGAAGGTTGGTACGGAAGCTCATAGTAGGTCCTCTCGTTGGCTGGGAGCGACCGCTCGGGCGTCATGATCTTGGCTCACGGCGACGGCGCGGGCGCGGCATCCCAGCGTTCGGTGCTTTCCTGCCGGCGACTTACACACTACGGTAGCCACATGGCGGAAACCACCAACTTGAGGCTTCATTTTACGCAACCTGCAGGCACCCTATGGTTGCAAACCGCAGGTAGATTAAATGGACGTCATATTATAAGGAGCTTGCATCCCCTGTGAACTCAAACAATCCCCGCCGATGTTACGACCCGTTGCTTGCGGCAACGGACCATCTGCGGGCAGCATTGCGGTAACGTAGGAACCGGGCGAGAGAAAGGATCCACCATGCTGAACGAGAACATCCAGGCCCTCAGGAAATCGAAAGGGCTATCGCAGGAGGAGCTCGCGCTCAAGCCGAACGTGGTGAGGCAGACGGTTTCCAAATGGGAACGCGGGCTCTCGGTGCCCGACGCGGAGATGCTCGTCGCCCTCGGTGAGACGCTCGACGTGCCGGTGAGCAAAGACGAGGCGCGAGGCGATGGGGCTCTCCCAAGAACAGCTCGCCGAGAAACTCTACGTGTCGCGTCAGACGATCTCGAACTGGGAGCGGGACAAGACGTATCCGGACGTCCAGAGCCTGCTCATGCTGAGCATCCTATTCGGCACCTCCATAGACACGCTCGTGAAGGGAGACGTGACCGTTATGGAAGAGGCAGTCGAAAGAGATCGCAAGCGCATGGGAACGCGGATGCTATGGCTGGCCGTGCTGATGCTCGCGTTGCTGGCGGTGGCGTTCGCACTGATACTGTCGCCGGCGTTTAACTGGATGGAGGGCACCTGGGGCGCCGGCGTCGCCGCAGCTGCGGCGTTCCTGCCGGCGATAGCGGCGCTTGTTGTCGCAACCGTCCTCGAGCGCATCAAGCGCGAGAACGACCTGGTGACATACCGCGAGATCCTCGCTGTCCGCAATGCAGACAGGTGCTTTACAGCCACAAGCGCGATAGTTTCAACAACAAGATGCAGTGCCCCAGAGCCCCTAGCAGTCGACGATGGTCTTGCCGATCATGATGTTGAGAATCTCGACATCGGTATCCTTCATGCCCACACGGCCCACATAGCCCATGCTCGCGATCGTCTCCTCGACGGTATCCTGGATCAGACCCTCGCCGGCGCGGAAGCCGCGGCCCTGCATGGCCATATCGTGGCCCAGAATCGCCGCATCGACGGCAGCGGAAATCTTGGCGGCACAGCTCGCCTTGGCGCCGTCGCACACGATACCGCCCACGTTGCCGAGCGTGTTCGAGACCGTCGCACCAATCTGTTCGCGCGTGCCGCCACACAGCCAGGTAATCGCGGCACCGGCACCGCACGCGGCGCAAATAGCGCCGCAAAACGCCGAGAGCGCACCAATATAGCTCTTGATATGCACGGCGATAAGGTCGGACAGCATCACGGCGCGCACCAGGCGCTCGTTGTCGCAACGCAGGTAGTCGGCATACTCCATAACGGGCAGCGCACAGGTGATGCCCTGGTTGCCCGAGCCGCACACAATGGCGACCGGCAGCGCACAGCCGTTCATGCGGGCATCGGACCCGGCGGCCGCACGGGCACGGGCACGGCAGGCGACGTCGTCGGCACGAGCGCCCAGCAGCGTACGGCCTACCTCGGCGCCCCAAGCGTGCGCCAGGCCCTCGGCGCTTATTGCGCCGTTCAGCTCAATCTGACGTTCAACGGCGGCGCGAGCACCCTCGATGTCGCCGTCCTCGATAAAGTCGATGATGGATTCGATCGACATGGGCGTGTCGGCCTTATCGGCGGCACGCTCGGCCACGACGCGCTCGGCGCAAGCGGCACACTCCCCCGCCGACTTGCCACACACCGGAATACCGTCGAGCGTATGGCACGTAACAGTGGTGTGGTGGTCGGTGATCTCGACGACCGCGGTATGGCCCCCGGCAGTGGCAGTTACCTTGATATAGAGGTTAGGCACACCCTCGACAAGCGACACGTCGCAGTAGTCAGCGTCGGCGAGCAGCTCGGTCACGCGAGCGCGGTCTGCATCGTCAACACTCTCGAGCACCTCGAGCGCGCTCTTGGCGTCACCGCCCACGGCACCCAGCACGGCCGCAGCCTCGATACCGTGCATACCGCCCGAGTTGGGCACGGTCACGCTCTTAACGTTCTTAATGATGTTGCCCGAGCAGGCAACGTCCACATGATCGGGTTCGCAACCGAGCGTCTGGCTCGCCAACGCCGCTGCATAGGCAACGGCAATAGGCTCGGTGCAGCCGAGCGCACAGACAAGCTCGCGGTTCAAAACATCGCAAAACGCGGCATCACGGATGGAATCGGTAGGCATAGGTATCTCCTGCTTGCATAACGGGCTGGACTCTCAAAAAAGTTGGCTCCTTTATTTGATAACAATGCATCAAAAACCGCAACCATGGTTCCGGCGGACGGCGCTCAAGCACAAACTGGCGGCATTCATTCATGAAAAGCGGGTCTTGTTGCCTGCTAAAGCGTTTGATCAAAAAACGCCCGAGCGTTTACACAAAAGTCGCGCTATCATGCAGTCGAACGCGGTAAACACCTTTAGCATTTGCGCCGCACAGACCAGAGAGGAACCATCCATGAAGATCGGTATCGGTAACGACCACGCCGCCGTCGAGCTCAAGAACATCATTTCCGAGCACCTGAAGGAGCGCGGCTGCGAGGTCGTGAACTTTGGCACCGACACCTCCGAGAGCTTTGACTACCCCATCGCCGGCTACAAGGTGGGTAAGGCCGTTGCCAACGGCGACGTCGACCTGGGCATCCTGATCTGCGGTACCGGCGTCGGGATCAGCCTGGCTGCCAACAAGGTCGAGGGCGTACGCGCCGTCGTGTGCTCCGAGCCCTTCAGCGCCAAGCTCTCCCGCATGCACAACAACACCAACGTGCTCGCCTTTGGCGCCCGCGTCGTTGGCTCCGAGCTCGCCAAGATGATCGTCGACGAGTGGCTCGACGCCGAGTTTGAGGGCGGCCGTCACGAGCGTCGCGTTAACCTCCTCAACGAGATCGACCACACGCGCGGCCTTAAGATCGTCGACGAGGCCTAAAGATTCACAAAGCCATACGACGCTAACGCCAGCCCCCGCCCGGAAGAAACATCCGGACGGGGGCTCTTTAGTAGATTTGTGGGGGTTTACCAAAAGTCTACTGGAATAAAAAGGGCGCCGCGGATGAAGTTCCGCGGCGCCCAAGCCACACGCTAACAGCTTTAAGGAGTCAAAGCTGGTTTAGCCAAAAAAGCGCTTGATCTCGATCTCGGCGTTCTCCAGGCAGTCGGAGCCGTGGATCACGTTGGCGTTGACATCGACAGCAAAGTCGCCGCGAATGGTGCCGGGGGCAGCATCAAGCGGGTTGGTGGCGCCCATAAGGGTGCGCATCTTGGAGACAGCGGAGAGGCCGGAAACGACCATCTTGACGACCGGACCGCTCGTCATAAAGTCGCAGAGACCGCCAAAGAAGGGCTTGTCGGCCAGATGGGCGTAGTGCTCCTCGACGGTAGCGCGCTCGAGCGTGGTCATCTCCATGCGCTCGATAACAAGGCCGCTGCGCTCAATGCGAGCAACGATCTCGCCGATCTTGCGATCGCGCACGGCGTCGGGCTTAATCATGATGAAGGTCTTCTCGATAGCCATAAGGTAGCCTTTCAAGTAGGTTCGCGCGTGCCCAAGTCCCATTCCGGCACCCGCCCGGACTGCATCGTAACAGAGTTTTAGCTGCAGTTAAACAAAAAGCTGTTTATTGAAACGCTGCAATTTATTAAAGCGCTCCATATGTGTCACTTCTGTTTCGAAGCCCGATTAGAGTACCATCCGACCGCTCATCAACCACATGGAACAGAGCGGGCGGTCGGTTGCCACCCGCGAACGTACCCCCTTCACAACCTGCCCAAAGGTCCTACAGAAGTTCTCGACAAGCCCCTCCCCCATAGCAGCAAAATAGGGGCGCCCGCATCAGCAGACGCCCGTAAAGCTAAAACGATTTATCAATAAATGGACAATACGTCTTCAGCCAAACCTCTACTTTGCCCCGTGACCCATCTCGACAACCTTGGTTAGCGATCCAAACACGCCTTCGTCGGCCACGAGCTGCGCCTCGGCACGCTGCAGCTGCACGGCAACGGCGGCAGGGGCGGTACCGCCCTCGGTCGTGCGCGCGGCGACAATCGACGGGATATCGAGCGCCTCGGTAATATCGCGCTCAAAGAGCGGGCTTGCCTCCTGGAACACCTCAAACGGCAGGTCCTCAAGATTGCAGCCGCGCTTCTCACACATCAGGACCAGGTGCCCCACCACGGCATGTGCCTCGCGGAACGGTAGACCGCGCTTTGCCAGATAATCGGCAACATCGGTGGCGGCAAGGTGCCCCACGCCGCACTCGCGCGCCATGGCATCCCCGTTGACGGTCCAGGTCGAAATCATTCCGGCCATAACGGACAGGCACTGCATGAGCGTGTGAGCGGTATCGAGCGCGCCCTCCTTGTCCTCCTGCAAGTCCTTGTTATAAGCGAGCGGCAGGCCCTTCATGGTTACCAGCAGCTGCACCAGGTTGCCGTACACGCGACCGCTCTTACCGCGGATAAGCTCGGCAAAGTCGGGATTCTTCTTCTGCGGCATGATAGACGAGCCGGTGGAGTAGGAGTCTGAAAGCGTGATAAAGCCAAATTCGGAGCTCGACCACAGCACGATCTCCTCGGAAAGACGCGACAGGTGCATCGCCATGACGGATCCGGCGTAATGCAGATCGAGCAGGAAATCACGGTCGGAAACCGCATCGAGCGAGTTGGGAATCACGCCCGCAAAGCCAAGTTCGGCAGCCGTCATCTGGCGATCGAGCGGATAGCTCGTACCGGCAAGCGCGGCAGCACCCAGCGGGCAGTTGTCAGCGGCATCAAAGGCGGCCTTCAGGCGCGTAAAGTCGCGCGCGAACATCCAGGAATACGCCAGCAGATGATGCGAGAGCAGCACGGGCTGAGCGTGCTGCATATGCGTGTAGCCCGGAAGAATCACCTTGTCGTACTTCTTGGCCGCATCCACCAGCACATGGCGCAGCTCAAGATTGGCCTCCATGAGCTCCTTGGCCAGCGCCTTGACGCCCAGGCGCGTATCGGTCGCCACCTGGTCGTTGCGCGAACGCCCAGTATGCAAGCGCTTGCCAGCCTCGCCGATACGACGCGTCAGCTCGCTTTCGATGGACATATGAATGTCCTCGTCGTTGATATCAAAGGTGAAGTTGCCGGCATCGATATCCTGTTCGATTCCGGTCAGGCCCTCGGCAATCGCCTGCTCGTCCTCGGCGCTGATAATGCCCTGGGCCGCCAGCATCTTGGCATGTGCCTTAGATCCGGCGATATCCTGCTTATAGAGATGTTTGTCAACCGGCAACGACGCGCCAAACTCCTGCGTGACCTCGGCCACGCCTGCCTCAAAACGACCGCCCCAAAGAGCCATGGAACCGTCCCCTTTCATCAAATCCCAAAACAAGCGCCCAAAGCAATGCGCCCTGTCGCTAAAGCGATTTCTCAACCGCTAGTTTTGCATATTCCCCACCATGTGCGAGGCCATATAGCTAATTTGCAAAGAAGTGACGCGCCATGCACTTGGCGCCCAACGTCTCCCTCCGAATGTTGCCCTGCGAACCATCGATCCAGGCCTTTAGGCTCATAGGAACGTCCTCGACCTTTGCAGCATCGAACTCGGGCGCGAGGGCAAGTAAAGCATGCGCGATAGCATTGAACATAATGGATACTCCCCATATATATAGGCGCAGGGCCGTCAAATTGATAGGAGGAGCCCCGCCGGACAACCCCGGCGGGGCTCGGACTCAGCCGCAGACGCGGCATCATATATGCGGGCGGAACGTAGGGGCCACCGATGTTAAGAAGTGTCAGCAAGCATAACGAAAGGTAGGGACCCCATGCGCCCGTTATGTATCACGCGGATGGGCCGCGCGGATACCAAAGGAAGGAGGCGCTAGGCCTGGGCGGCAGCAGAGCTGGGGCCCTGGACCTTAGCCCACGTCTTGAGCGACAGCGTATCGATCTCGATAAAGCCGGCGCTGGCCTTCTCGTCAAACGTAGTGTCGCGGTCGTAGGTAGCCAGACCGTAGTCATACAGGCTAAACGGGCTCTTGCGGCCGACGACATGGCAGTTGCCCTTAAAGAACTTCAGACGGACGGTGCCGGTCACGAACTTCTGGGTGTCGGCCATAAAGGCATCGAGCGCGTTTTTGAGCGGGCTGTACCACTGGCCGTTGTACACGGCGGTGGCCCAATCCTGCTCGAGCTTAATCTTGGTCTTGAGCAGGTCGCCCTCGACGCAGATGTCCTCGAGCGCCTTGTGGGCGGTGATGAGCGTCAGGGCGCCAGGAACCTCGTAGCACTCGCGACTCTTGAGGCCCACCAGACGATCCTCGACCAGGTCGAGACGGCCAAAGCCGTTGTCACCCGAAATCTTGTTGAGGGCGATGACGATCTCGGAGAGTTTCATCTTCTTGCCATCGACGGCGACGGGCTTGCCCGCCTCAAACTCAATCTCGGTGTAGGTCGGGGTGTCCGGCGTGTCCTCGGGGTTCTTGGTCATAACCCAGGCGTCGTCGAGCGGCTCGTTCCAGGGATCCTCCAGGTGACCGCACTCGATGGCGCGACCCCACAGGTTGTCGTCGATGGAATAGGGGTTGTCGTTGGCGCCCTCGGGAACCGGCACGTTGTGGGCGTGAGCATAGGCAACCTCATCGGGACGGCACTTCAGATCCCACTCGCGAACCGGGGCGATAACCTTAAGCTCGGGGTCGAGGGCCTTGACGGCAGCCTCAAAACGAACCTGGTCGTTACCCTTGCCGGTGCAGCCGTGGGCGACGTAGGTCGCGCCAAACTCGTGAGCGACCTCGACAAGCTTCTTGGCGAGCAGCGGGCGAGACAGCGCGGAGAGCAGCGGGTACTTGTTCTCGTACATGGAGTTTGCGGCGATGGCCTTAGTCAGGAACTCATCGGAGAACTCGTCGCGCAGATCGAGCACCTGGCAATCCAGAACGCCCAGGTCGAGGGCCTTCTGCTTCTTGGCGTCCAGACCGGTCTCCTCCTGGCCCACGTTGCCGCAGACACAAACGACATCGAGATTCTTCTCGTCCTGGAGCCACTTGACACATACGGATGTATCAAGACCACCGGAATATGCGAGAACGACTTTTTCCTTGCTCATGGCTGTTTCCTTTCGCCCTTGGTAGCTAGTTAGAACATCGGTCAGTTGCAAGTCATTTCGAGGTCAAAAACCGTGCAATATCAGGTTAAATAGCAAAAAGCAGCACAGCATGCCCTAGAAACATGCGTTTATATCGTGCTAAAACCCAACGACCTCAAAATGACTCTGTTGGGGCATTTCACCCCATACGAACAGAGACGATTGTTATCGTCGTCGGGAAATTGCGCGCTGGCGTCGGATGGCATTATCTGCAGTGGTGATGATCTTTACGAACTGCATCTGCCTCTCCTTTCACCTATCGCCGGGCGCAATTCTAATATCGTAAACGGTACCTTTTCTTCGGTAAGCGGTTGTATTTCCGTCTCCGTTTTCGATGGTCGCTATATTACGCTAAAGTGCCCGCAGCACAAGCGACAAATTCAAATTTCTGAAAAGTTTTTTCATTACTTTGTGAAGCGTGGTGCAAATACGCTCCGTTCCTGCGACAATACGCTCAGTTACTGGTTGATGGTTATAACGTCTGAAACAATTTCGAAACGAAAGGCGCGCTTTTATGCAAACTTACGAATCGGACATCAATATCGGAAGCATTAAGATTCTCGCCGTCGACATGGACAAGACGCTGCTCACCGACAAGCGCGTGTTGCCGCAGGGTCTTGATGAGCGCCTGGACAAGCTCGCCGACGCAGGCATTGTATTCTGCCCCGCCAGCGGACGCCCCGCCCCCAAACTCGAGGAAATGTTCGAGAGCATTAAGAACCGCCTTGCTTTTTGTCCCGACAACGGAGCCTGCGTCATCTATCGCGGCAGCTATATCTATAAGAGCAACATCGATGTGGCGCTGTATCAGCAGGTGCTCGCCCGTGCCTCGGAGGACCCGCGTGCCGTTCCCGTCTTGTGCTGCTACGACGAGTTCTATGTGCTCGCCCGCGACCATCAGTACCACGACGAGATCAGCGTCTACTACAACACGATCAACTACGTCGATAGCTTTGAGGGCCTTGATATCGAGTCCAACAAGATTTCGATCTTCTTCCCCGCCTACGATGCCGAGCCAGCGTTTCGCGAGGACTACAGCCCCGAGTTCTCGGACAAACTCTACGTCACCAATGCGGGCCGCGAGTGGATCGACTTTATGAATCTGGGCGTCGACAAGGGGTCGGGCGTCGCGCACCTGTGCGAGCAGCTGGGCATTGATATCGCTGATGCCGCCGCCGTGGGCGATACGTACAACGACATCCCCATGCTGGAGCGCGTCGGGCATAGCTTTATCGTGGACAATGCCGAGGAGCACATGAACGCGCATGCCAAATGGCGCATTCCGAGTAACAACGACGGGGGCGTACTGACGCTCATCGACGCCATCCTGGCGGCTCGGTAGCCGTCCCATCGGGCCTGACCGGGCGGCACGGGATAACTTTTCGCTCGGTCAGGTCCTGCGCAAGACGAAAGCCACATTAAGTGGCTTTCTTTGCGTGCGGAATCTACGAAAAGTTAACCCGTGCCGCCCGGCCAGGCCCTAGGTTTACTTTCCTGCCGCCAAGATGGCGTCTTGAGTGTCTAGATACTTAGCTGAAATGATTTGAGCAGAGGGGAGCTCCTTGTTGGGAGGGGCTCCCCTCTGTTTTGGTTACTGTGGGACAAATTAATCAGCAATGTTTGTCCCAAATCTTAAGTATGTGGGGGCTTGCGTCTTGGGCGAGCTTGCCTTACCGAGTGCTTTCCTATTTGGCGTCGGCCCAGGTTACTCCGGTTGAGGCTTCGGCGATTAGGGGTACTCGGAGGTCTACGACGTGTTCCATGACGTCGCGGACCATGGTGGTTAGGCGCTCGACTTCGTCGACGGGGCACTCAAAGTCCAGTTCGTCGTGTACCTGCAAGATCATGTGGGCGGCAAAGCCTTCTTCTTCCAAGCGACGGCTTACGCGGGCCATGGCGATCTTGATGATGTCGGCGGCGGTGCCCTGCATGGGGTGGTTCATGGCCGTGCGCTCACCAAAGCCGCGGAGCTGTGGGTTTTTGGCCTTGAGCTCGGGAATATGGCGTCTGCGGCCATACATGGTCTCGGCATAGCCCGTCTGCTTGGCTCGCGCCACCACATTGTCGAGGAACGTGCGCACGCCCGGGTAGGCCTCGTAGTAGCGATCGATCATATCGCGCGCCTCGGCCATCGAGATGTGCAGCGACTGCGACAGACCATAGGCCTGCTGACCGTACACGATGCCAAAGTTCACGGCCTTGGCGCGGCTACGCAGGTCGGGTGTCACCTCGGACACCGGCACGCCAAATACGCGCGCGGCCGTCTCGGCATGGAAGTCCTCGCCCTCGTTGAAGGCGCGCACCAGGTGCTCGTCACCCGAAAGATGCGCGAGCAGGCGCAGCTCGATCTGCGAGTAGTCCACCGCCAAAAAGACGCTGCCCTCGCCCGCCGAGAACGCCGTCTTGACGGTACGCCCCAGCTCCGAGCGCGTCGGAATGTTTTGCAGATTGGGGTCGCTCGAAGACAAACGCCCCGTCGCGGTGATGGTCTGGTTGTACGTGGTGTGCACACGCCCGTCACCACGGCGCAGCGGGCCCAGCGTGTCCAGATAGGTCGACTTAATCTTGGACTTCTCACGCCAGTCCAAAATCAGGCGCACGATCTCGTGGTCGCGGGCAAGGTCGCTCAGCACCTTGGCGTTGGTCGAATAGTAGCCGCGCTTGGTCTTTTTGAGGCCCTTGGTCGGAAGTCCCATAACATCAAACAGCACGTGCGAGAGTTGCATGGGGCTGCCGATGTTAAAGGTCTCGTCGCCGGCCAGGTCGCGAATGCTGCGCTCGACATCGGCAATCTGGGTCGCCAGGCCCTCGGACAGACTGTGCAGGCGGTCGGGGTCCACGAGCATGCCCGCGCGCTCCATCTTGGCAAGCACCGGCACGAGCGGCATCTCGATCCCATCGAACACGTTGGCGGCGTTCTCGCGGGCCATGCGGTCACGCAGCGGTGCAACCAGCGCCAGCGTCAAGGCCGCCGTGCGAGCGGCGGGCGCAGGAGCGTCCTCGCCAGCACCCTCTGCGCCGCGCGCCGCAGGCAGCGCCATCTGCAGATACGTATCGGCCAGATACACCTCGTCAAACTCGGAGCGGTCGGAATCCAACAGGTAGGCGGCAACAACGGTATCGAAGATGCGCGTGGAATCGACTGCCAGCGGATCCATGAGCTCGAGCTCAGAAGAATCGATGGGCGAAAGCTCATGCAGAAGCGCCTTCATATCCGGGCTCGCCACACGGCCTTCCATAAACAGACGCGCGAGCACGCCGGCAATCACGCCGTGGGCGAAGTTGAAGCCCTCAACCTCAGCCGCCGCACCGCTGTCGCCCTCCTCGAGCGCAAACAGGCCCTTGGACGTCGCCAACCACAGCGTGCGCGTCAGCCCAAAGAGCGCGCCCTCTTCCTTGTCATCGTCCACCACGGCGGCGACCCACTCGCCGGCATCAATCACGCGGGAGACCTCAGCCGCAACGGCACCAAGCGCGCCAGCATCGCCGGCGGCTGCGCGCAAAACGGCGGGAATCTCAAACGTGCTGGCAGCTGCCCCGCCCTCGCCGCCGATCAGCGCCAAGAAACGGTTCTGTATGGCGGTGATACCAAGCGTGCCCAGCGCCGCGGAAACCTCATCGGCGGAAAACGCCGGGAAGGACGTCGCCTCAAAATCGAGCTCAACGGGTGCATCGGTGCGGATGGTCGCCACCTTACGGCTCAGCAGCGCGTCGTCGATGTGTGCGCGCAGGTTTTCTCCCATCTTGCCCTTGACCTCGTCAGCATGCGCGATGACCTCGTCAAGGCTGCCGTACTGCGCGATGAGCGCACTCGCCTTTTTGGGGCCGATGCCCGGTACGCCGGGAATGTTGTCCGACGTATCGCCCTTCAGACCGTAAAAATCGGGCACGAGCGCCGGCGTGATGCCGTGATACAGGTCGTCCACGCTCTCGGGCGTCATGATCGCCACGTCGGACAGGCCCTTGCGAGTCGAGACCACGTTGACGTGCTCGGTCACGAGCTGATACATGTCGCGGTCGCCGGTCACCAGCAGCATGTCGCAGCCGGCCTCCTCGCCCAGGCGCGCCATGGTTCCCAGGATATCGTCGCCTTCCCAGCCCTCGGACTGCAAAATGGGCACGTTGAGCGCGGCGAGCAGCTCCTTGATCATGGGGAACTGCGCGTGCAGGTCGGGGTCCATGGGCGGGCGCTGCGCCTTGTACTGCGGCAGCATCTCCATACGCACGCGCGGCTTGCCCTTGTCAAACGCCACGACAACGCCGTCGGGATTAAAGGCATCGATCATCTTGAGGAACATGTTCAGAAAACCAAAGATCGCGTTGGTGGGGCGACCGTCCGGCGCGTTCATGGTCGGCGGCACGGCGTGGAAGGCGCGATGCATGAGCGAGTTGCCGTCGATGACGGCAAAGGTACGGCGCTTTTCAGACATATTGAATACCTCGCTTTGGGCTGGGCACGGTTTGCTCACACCAGTTTACACGCTCCCCGCCCCGCGGCCACCGCACATCAGGCTTCCCTGCCGCCGCGGGCCCGCGCGTGATACGATGGCTCACGGTACATCAACCAGCACGATCGATCCGAAAGGAGCCTGCGTCATGGAGCGTCCCAGCGCATGGAAAAAGTACACGCCACAGCAGATCGAGGAGCTCGAGGAGCTTTGCCGCGGCTATAAGCAGTTTTTGAGTGAGAACAAGACCGAGCGCCTGTGCGTCAAGGCCGGTATCAAGATGGCCGAGGAGGCGGGCTACGTCAATCTGGAGACCGTGATCGCCGAGGGCCGCGCGCTCAAGGCCGGCGACAAGGTGTACGCCGCCAACCACGGCAAGGACCTCATGCTCGTCAACCTGGGCACCGCCCCGCTCGAGCAGGGCTTTAACATCCTGGGCGCCCACGTGGACTCGCCGCGCCTGGACCTCAAGCAGAACCCCGCCTTCGAGGCCGGCGACATGGCTTATCTCGACACGCACTACTATGGCGGCGTCAAGAGCTACCACTGGGTCGCTTCCCCGCTCGCACTCGTGGGCGTCATCTGCAAAAAGGACGGCACCACCGTCGACATCAACATCGGCGACAAGGCCGACGACCCGGTCTTTACCATCTCCGACCTGCTGATCCACCTCTCGAGTGAGCAGATGGCCAAGCCCGCCAAGGACGCCGTCGACGCCGAGATCCTCGACGTGATCGTGGGCGGCCGCCCCGTCAAGTTTGACGAGGACGACAAGGACGCTCCCAAGGAGCCCGTCAAGCAGATGTTCCTGGATATCCTCAAGGAGCAGTACGACGTCGAGGAGGAGGACTTCCTCTCCGCCGAGATCGAGGTCGTGCCCGCCGGCCCCGCCCGTGACATGGGCCTCGACCGCTCCATGATTCTGGGCTATGGCCACGACGACCGTGTCTGCGCCTATCCGTCCATGCTCGCCCAGATCAACGTCGCCAACGTGGAGCGCACGAGCATCACACTCATCGTCGACAAGGAGGAGATCGGTTCCGTGGGTGCCACCGGCATGACGAGCCGCTTCTTCGAGAACACCGTCGCCGAGATCATGACGCTCGCCGGCGAGGATAGCCCGCTGGCCCTGCGCCGCGCGCTCGCCCGCAGCCGCATGCTCTCCTCCGACGTGTCCGCCGGCTTCGACCCGGGCTACGCCGGCAAGTTCGAAACCAAGAACGCAGCCTTTATGGGTCGCGGCCTGTGTTTTAACAAGTACACGGGCAGCCGCGGCAAGGGCGGCTCTAACGACGCCGACGCCGAGTATGTGGCCCTCATCCGCGACATCATGGACGAGGCCGGCGTGGACTTCCAGACCTGCGAGCTCGGTCGCGTCAACGCGGGCGGCGGCGGCACCATCGCATACATCATGGCTAAGTACGGCATGAACGTCATCGACTCTGGCGTTGCCGTCCTGTCCATGCACGCCCTGTGGGAGGTCGCTAACAAGGCCGATATCTACGAGGCCTATCGCGGCTACAAGGCCTTCATCGAGCGCGCGTAACCAACCCTTCATCAGTTGCGGTGAAATACAGACTAAACTGGCCCATAAACGGCCAAAACAGACCGTATTCCACCGCAACTTCCTTTTTGGCAGAGGAGAGTCCATGCTGCAGGTCGTCATTTCGCCCGCCAAGCAGATGCGCGCGGCCCAAGATGCTTTTGAAGTCCTGGGCATTCCACCCTTTGCGCGCGAGACGGCTCGCCTCCACCGCGCACTGCTAGATATCGAGCGAAATGAAGGCAGCGACAGCCTGCAGGCGCTATGGAACGTGAGTGACAAACTGCTGGGGCCTTGCCTCAACACCCTGCATGAGTTCGGGCCCATCCTGAAAAACGGCGATCTCGACAATCCCGCACTCGCCTGTCACCTCTCCCCTGCCGTCATGTCCTACCACGGCATTCAATACCAGAGCATGGCGCCCGAGGTGATGGATTCCGCGCAGCTCGCATGGCTGCAAGACCATCTGTGGATCCTCTCGGGCCTTTACGGGTGCGTTCGCCCCTTTCATGCCGTCGAACCATATCGGCTGGAAATGGGCGCGAAGCTCGCCGTTGACGATGCCCGAGACCTCTATGCGTTTTGGAGCGACAAGCTCGCGCGGGCTATCGCCCCGGCAGGCTCAAACACCACGATCGTCAACCTCGCCAGCGTAGAGTACGCCAAAGCCGTTCTGCCCCATCTCGCGGGCGACGCCACGGTCGTCACGTGCCTCTTTGGCGAAGGCATCCGCAACGGCAAGCCCATCCAGCGCTCGACCGCCAGCAAAAAGGCACGTGGTTCCATGGTGCGCTGGATGGCAGAAAACAAGCTCGAGGATGTAAGCGGGCTCACCGCGTTTGATGTTGGTTATCGTCACTTTCCCGAGCTTTCAAATAAGAACACTTTGGTCTTCCTGAACGAACAGACCTTGTAGGACCACCGCTACTTTTGAATGTGCTGCCTAGGCACGGCGTCTATTCCGCCAAGCCGTCGGCTTTGGCAACTTCGTTTGTCGAGCCATCTTGGTAGGTAATCTTAACGTGCTCTACCTCGGACACCGCAACACCCGATGGGGGCTCCAAGCGCCATTCCGTCAGCGCGATATCCATCGTCGTGGGCACATCCCCTTGATCTTTGAGCTCGACCGACAGCGTCTTAAGCGACGCATCGAAGGTCACGCGCTCGATCTCTTCACCAGGAATGGAACCGCCGCTCAGCTGCAGCTGGACAAATCCATCGCGCGGATACCAATAGTCGCCCGGCGCGGCAACGGTATTGCCACCCGCGACCTTCACCGTCATTATCGGTAGGCTATCATCAGCCTCGAACTCCCATGCAGCGCCGCCGCGACCACCAAACGTCCAGATACAAACGGCAATCACCAGCACAGCAAGCACCGCAAAACCAATCGCGACAAGGCCATGGTGCGCACGGCTTTCCTCGGCCGATACATCCCATTGCGTCTCTCGATATAGATGCTTGTCTTCCATGTTCGCCTCCCCACAGGCACGCTCGTTAGGCCAATCGTACCCATTCGAGCTATACTTGAGCCCATTACATAAACGGGGAGCTTGCAGGACAAGACGGCAGGCTGAGACTGGGCGCGCCCGCCCTGACCCGCAAACCTGATATGGGTAATGCCAACGAAGGGAGCCGTGCCAATGAGCACACAGACCGAGCCCAAGCTCGTCACGCAAATCGACTTCGCCCGCGCCGGGCAGATCACGCCGCAGATGAAGGAAGTCGCCGAGCGCGAGCATCGCGACCCCGAGTACATCCGCGAGCGCGTGGCCGACGGCCGCATCGCCATTCCCGCCAACATCGTGCACATCAAAAAAGGCATGCGCGCCTTTGGTGTCGGCGAGGGCCTGTCTACTAAGGTCAACGTCAACCTGGGCATCTCGGGCGATAAAGCCGATGCCGCCGAGGAATGGAAGAAGGTCAAGATCGCCGAGGACTTTGGCGCCGACGCCATCATGGACCTTTCCAACTCGGGCAAGACGCGCCAGTTCCGCCAGCAGCTCATCGACGAGACGCCGCTCATGGTGGGCACCGTCCCCATGTACGACGCCATCGGCTACATGGAAAAGCCGCTGGTCAAGCTTACCAAGGATGACCTGTTCGAGGTCGTGCGCGCGCACGCCGAGGACGGCGTGGACTTTATGACCATCCACTGCGGCATCAACAAGTCGGTCACCAAGACCTTTAAGGAGACCGGCCGCTTGATGAACATCGTGAGCCGCGGCGGCTCGCTGCTGTTTGGCTGGATGGAGGTCACCGGCAACGAAAACCCCTTCTACGAGTACTTTGACGAGCTGCTCGAGATCTGCCACGAGTACGACGTGACGATTTCGCTCGGCGACTCCTGCCGCCCGGGCTGCCTCTACGACTCCAACGACGCCACCGAGACCGCTGAGATGATCGAGCTGGGCAAGCTGTGCAAGCGCGCTTGGGCTGCCGGCGTCCAGGTCATGGTCGAGGGTCCGGGTCACATGGCGCTCGACGAGATCGCCGCCAACATGAAACTGCAGAAGCGCCTGTGCCACAATGCCCCGTTCTATGTGCTCGGGCCGCTGGTGACCGATATCGGCGTGGGTTACGACCACATCACCGCTGCCATCGGCGGCGCCATCTCCGCCAGCTCCGGTGCCGACTTCCTGTGCTACGTGACGCCGGCCGAGCACCTGTGCCTGCCCAACGCCCAGGACGTGCTCGATGGCCTCATGGCCACCAAGATCGCCGCACACGCCGCCGACATCGCCAAGAAGGTACCCCACGCCCGCGACATGGACGACAAGATGGGCCAGGCACGCCGCAAGCTCGACTGGGACTCCATGTGGAAGTGCGCGCTCGACCCGGTCACCGGCAAGAAGCGCTACGAGGAGTCCCCCGCCGCCACCGAGGGCACTTGCACCATGTGTGGCAAGATGTGCGCCGTCCGCACCGTCAACAAGGTGTTCGAGGGTACGACGATCGATCTCGGCATGGAGGACTAACTCGTCACCGGAGCCACAATCGGTAACATGGTGTTCGTCAATTGTTGACGTGTGAACATTTGCTTACATTTGCGTAAAGATTGCATCGCCCGCCCGGGTTCGACATAGAGTCGGCCCGGGCATCTTTATAATGCTGGCTTAAAGACCCATTTGATTCCGACCGAACAAGGGAGCAAACATGGATCGCAGTAAGGTACCTGCCGTTCTATCCATCGCAGGATCCGATTCCAGCGGTGGCGCCGGCATTCAGGCCGACATCAAGACCATCACGGCGCACCGCCTGTATGCCGAGACGGCCATCACCGCCATCACCGCACAAAACACGCTCGGTGTCACCGCCGTGCAGAATATCTCCCCTGATATCGTCGCTGCGCAGATCGACGCCGTATTTGACGATATCCGCCCCAGCGCCGTCAAGATCGGCATGGTTTCCTCTGCCGAGATTATCGAGGTTATCGCCGACCACCTGAGCGCCTGGAACGCGACAAACGTGGTCGTCGACCCCGTCATGGTAGCCACCTCGGGCGCACGGCTGATTGCCGAAGATGCCGCCGAGGCGCTCACCCGCCGCCTGTTCCCACTAGCAACCGTCATCACGCCCAATATTCCCGAGGCCATGGCCCTGCTTGACTACGAGGTCGACTCCGAGCGCACACAGCAAAATGCTGCCATGCTCCTCACCCGCCGCTTTGGTTGCGCATCCCTCGTTAAGGGTGGGCATCTTGTCAACGAGGCCAACGATGTATTGGCCGAACCCGCGCCACTCGATGACGAGGGCAACCATCTGGGCGATCCGCTCACCACGTGGTTCCGCCACAAGCGCATCGAGACCGACAACACACACGGCACCGGCTGCACGCTTTCGTCCGCCATCGCCTGCGCGCTGGCCCAGGGCATGGATCTTGCCGATGCCGTCAATGCGGGCAAGGCATACCTGACAGGCGCTCTGGCCGCCGGCCTGAACATGGGCAAAGGCTCCGGCCCTGTCAACCACATGTGGCAGTACTAAATAGCCAGTAACCTGCCAAAAAGAGACAGGCTACCTTGCACCAAAAACCGTCGCAACATTCGATGAAAATCGTGCAAACGCAAAAAATCATTAAATGTTGCGACGGTTTGATTTTAGATAGCGGTCGAGCAAAGGACCAGAGCGCCTATTCGTCGGCGAGTTGAATTCCCAACAAACCCGAGAGTGCCAGCGCCTGCTCGGCATTGACCGTCAAGCCACGCAACTCATGGTAATCGCCCGAAACAACGGGCGCTGCAAATGTACAGCGCGACACATCAACGCCGGAAAGCGACGTCTTGAACACATCAACACGCGTCAGGTCACAGCCATCCAGGCGTATCTGACCCAGCTTGGCACCCTGAAACGCAGCCTCTCTCAGACGTGTATCGCATGCTGTCATAGGGCCAATGCGTCCCTCCGAAAGGTTCGCATAGCTCAAATCGCACGATCCAAACGACACGCTCGACAGGCGCGCCTTGAGCAAGTTGAGTCCCGGTGCCGAGCAGTCAACGAAGTCACAGCGGCTGAGCCAGCAGCCTTCCATGTTGCAGCGGATAAAGCGGCAACCGCGAAACACCACGTCGCGAAACGTCGAGCCGCTCCAGTCAACGCTATCGAACTCGCAAGATCGGAACACAACGCCATCGAAGGTCGCGCCGTTCGCCACGTCGTAGGCAAGATCCAAATCCTCAAAAGCGGTATTGGAGACGAGCTCATCGCCCTCGGCAAAGAGGTCGATGAGCTCGTCCATGCCCATATGGCAGCCAATCCGTTCGTTTACCCGGGCAAAACCACCACAAAGGTGCCTGTCCCCTTTGCGGTGGCTTGGGGTCGCGCTACTCACCGAGCATCTCTTGGAGCTTGGCTGCCACGGCATGTCCCAAGCTCTCGTGGCTTTCGGGCATCATATGCAGATAGTCGATATCGCCCGGCTCGGCAAACTCGGCGGCATTCAAAAAGTCGCAGCCAAACTGCTCGGCCACGTGCGCATAGTACTCGCCAAAATGTTCAGATGCCTCGACGGAACGCTCGTCAAAATCGGTCATATATACATCGGCGATCTGCGGCTTGATCTTGATAGGAGCCATCAGCAGGATGCGCGGGCAAGGCGCAGCGTCGGTCCACGGAAACGCGCGGACGGCGCGAATCAGCGCCATGGCGCCACGGGCGATATCGGAAGCTGTCACGTTAAAGACCGTCTTACAGTCGTTGGTGCCCAGCATGATCACAATGGCGTCCAGCGGCTTATGGGCCTCGAGCAGCATCGGAAGCGCGCGAATGCCGTTGAGGTTAGTGTCCAGATGGCACATGTCGTCGCGTACCGTCGTGCGGCCGTTGAGGCCTTCTTCAATTACATGCCAGCCCTCGCCTAAGTCACGTTGGACCACGCCACACCAGCGCACATCCTGCGCATAGCGCACCGCGGTACCGTCGCGCATGCCCGCCGGATCGTAACCATAGGTGTTGCTGTCACCAAAGCACAGAACGTTTTTCATCGTAAGCTCCCCACTCAATAAAAAGCCGACAGGAGCAGCCTCTCCCGTCGGCTCGGTATATCGCATCACGAGCACCGTTTACAGGTACTTGCGCCAGTCGTCGTTATCCTCGTCATCCTCGGCAGCGGCCTGAGCCTGCTCGGCGGCACGGGCGGCTGCGGCGCGGGCGGCAACCTGAGCATAGGACTCCTCGTTTCGCTCGGGGAAGTTTGCCAGCACGTGCTCGAATTTGGCGAAGTCCTCGTCCCAGCGCGTAGAGGGCACGGCAAAGAAGACCTGCTTGACCTTGAAGTCGCCCGATGCGAGCTCCTTGCGGAAGAGCTCGGCCACGGCCTCGGCATCAAAGCCGTTGTTGTCGCAGCCCCATGCGCCCAGCACGAGCTTCTCGCGACCCAACTCGTCGCAGATGGCGAGCACAAAGCGAATGCGGTCGCGCAGGGCATCCAGCAGAGCATCGTCGCTCACGCGATACTCCTGGCGGGCGCGCTTAACGTTGGGCGCGGCGGCCACGATCACGTCGGCGTATGCATGCACGTGGTTGCGGTCGAAGCGCACCGCAGGCACCACTAGGGCACGGTTACGATAGAGCTCGCAGTTGATGTTGCGGCGACGGTTCTCGCCGTACCACTTACGCTGCCTATCGAGAACGTTGTACAGATACGAATCGGCGCACAGCGTGGCCTCCTGGCCCAGATAACCCTGAATATATCCACCGCCCGGATTGGTAAACGAGGCAAAGGCGAGCACGGCCATGTCGCAGAACTGCGCATAGCCGCGACCGTTATCGAGGATTGCCTGCGTGGCGGAGGCATCAAGCACAGTGACCTCGGGCAGGACCGGAGCGGGCTCCTCAGCAGGCGCGGACTCAGCTTCGGCGATTTCCTCGGCAGGCTCCTCGACGGGCTCGGGCGCCGCCTCGGTCTCGGGCGCTGCCTCGACCTCGGCAGTCTCCGCGTTCTCGACGTCCTCGGCGACCTGCTCTTCGGGGGCCACAGCACTCTGAACCTTGGCCTTCATCGCCGCGACAAAGCCGGCAGGCATACCGTCAAACTCGCGAACACCGGCAAGCGAACGCTCGATATCCTTGGCGCACGCTTCGGACACAGTTGCCACGTGACGCTCGGCGGCCTTGGCACGGGCCTCGCGCTTGGGATTGGGCTGACCCGCTCGGTTGGACCTGCGGTTACGGTTCCTGTTGTCGACGTCTGCCATACGTGGCCACCTTTCCTGTCGCTGCCGCTATCGGCTTTTCCCATCCATGATACCCCGCCGCGCACAAAAAAGACGGCCCCGAAGGACCGCCTTTCGCATCGTTTTACCGTGTCCGGCAGGAAGCATCGCAATGCCGCGCTTTAATCGCGACGGCCGAGGATGTTCAGAATGCGCAGGAACACGTTGATAATGTCCACGAACAGGTTGGATGCCATGAGCACGGCGTTGGGCAGCGTGGGCGGCACCGTCGTTGCCACATAGGTGTCGTAGCCGATGAAGCCGGCGAACACCACGATCACGATCAGGTCGGTGATGGACTGCGAAACGCCCATGAACATCAGCACGATCTCGACCAGAATCGTGGCAAGCAGGATGCCAAAACCAATGCCATACACACGCTGGAAGAACTTGGGGAAGGTCACGCCCAGCGCACCAAAGACAAAGGTGATGGCGGCCGTGGCGATAAAGGCGGTGTTAATGGTAGGCAGGTCGTAGTTGGCAAGACCAAACGACGCCGTCAGGCCAAAGGTGCTCGCAAAGACCACGTAGCCCACGAGTGACAGGCCCACGGACTGTTTGCTGGCAGCAGCCGACATCATGACCATGCCGACGATGGTCAAAATAAATGAGCCAAAGACCAGCGGCAAAGCGGCGCCGCTCATCATCATGCGCGCAAACGACATGGTGCTCGTAAAGTAAACACCGGCGCCCATGGCGCAAAAGCCCAAAAAGATCAGAGCAGACATGACAAGGTTGTACGCGCGCGGCGACATCTCCTTGGCACGGCTTGCGCCGGTCTCGATGGGGCCATTCTGATAGCCCTGGATATCGTTCATAATTTCGTCCTTTCAAAAAGCACCGCGACGGCGCCGTAGCTGACAAGTTTCCTGCCATTGTACCCGAACGCCACGCGTTCTTACCTGCGGCGCTCGCTCTCGAGTGTTCGGTCGAACGCCCACACCCACCAACGCATCACGTGTGCCTGCGAGCCGTCCGCCCGCTCGCGCGTCTGGTCCTCCAGATACAACTCGGTCGCGTGCCCGCCAAAACGCACCTTATAGGTTGCCGTACGAATGCCGTGAACCGTCAGGCCAAACCCAGTGGTCGAGACAATCTCGTCAATCGTAAAGCAACGACCGTCGACCCAGCAGACGGTGACCGGCACGACCTGTCCGCCCGCGAGGATGCGAGCCACGACGTCCACATACTGCTTGTGCACGCGCCGAGTTTTGCCATCTGTCTGTCGATATTCCATGCCTCCTATTATCGAACGCATGTTTGCATGTTGTAAAGCGAACAGGCTGTGGTTTTGGGGTGTTGGGGCGCGCGCACGTGTCCTCATGGTGTGTTAGCAAAAAGAACACCCACGGTCAACAGGGCTAATATTCATTTTTAGTGCCAAAAAATTCACTGCTCCCATCAGAACTCGGTAAAGAAACCCGCAGGAGGTGATACGATTTATCATGTTTCTGTAACGTGCCTGCAAACTTCGAGAAAGCCCATATATGGACGTAACGTTCTCAACCTTCCTCGGCCAACTTGTGTCGAACCCAGTCCTTGCCGTCACCGTGATCCTCGCGCTCGGCGCCATCTTCGTCAATGGATGGACCGACGCACCCAACGCCATCGCGACCTGCGTCACTACGCGTTGCATGCCCGCCCGCGCCGCTATTCTCATGAGTGCCGCATTCAACTTCCTTGGCGTGCTCATCATGACGCACTTTAACGCGAGCGTCGCCAACACCATCTCCCATATTGTCGACTTTGGCGGAAACAGCACCATGGCGCTCGCCTGTCTGTGCGCGGCGCTGTTCTCCATCGTCGTCTACGGCGCCACAGCGTCGCGTTTTGGCATCCCCACCTCGCAAAGCCACAGCCTTATCGCCGGCCTGACCGGTGCCGCCATCGCCCTCGGCGGTGCGAGCAGCGTCAACGTCCACGAGTGGATGAAGGTCATCTACGGCCTGGCGCTCTCCATCGGTCTGGGCTTTGTCATGGGCTGGGTCCTGTGCAAGCTCGTCTCGATTCTTTTCGCCGCCGCCAACAGGCGACGTGCCAATGTCTTCTTTAAATACGCTCAGATCGCGAGCGCTGCGGCCATGAGCTTTATGCACGGCGCGCAGGATGGACAGAAGTTCATCGGCGTGCTCTTTTTAGGCGTGGCCTTTGCCAGCGGCCAGACGAGCGTCGGCGATGCCGGCATCCCCATCTGGATTATGCTGCTATGCTCGGCCACCATGGGCATCGGCACCAGCGTGGGCGGCGAGCGCATCATCAAGTCCGTTGGCCAGAGCATGGTCAAGCTCGAAAAGTACCAGGGCTTCTCCGCCGACCTGGCGGGCGCCGCGAACCTGCTGCTTGCCACCCTTACCGGCATCCCCGTGTCCTCCACGCACATCAAGACCTGCGCCATCATGGGCGTCGGTGCCGTCAAACGCCTCTCGGCCATCAACTTCGGCGTCGTCAAGGACATGATGTTCACCTGGTTCTTCACCTTCCCCGCCTGCGGACTCATCAGCTTTGTCATGGCCAAGCTGTTCATGATGTTCCTCTAGTCAAACCGAACGTCCATCCGGACCGTAACACCTCGCCCACCCGTCTTCGCCTCGAAAGGACCCACTCATGGCAAAGAAACCCGATTCGTTCTACTTTGACAACTACGTCGCCTGCGCCGACCTCGCCGTCCAGGCCGCCGAGCTGCTTACCAAGATTTTCGAGAACTTCGATCCCGCAAAGATTCACGATATGCTCGACAAGATGCATGCGATCGAGCATGCGGCCGACAAGAAGCACCATGAGCTTGAGGACGCCCTGCTCACCGCCTTTATCACCCCGCTTGAGCGCGAGGATCTGGACCTGATGAGCTGCTCGCTCGACACCGTGCTCGACCGCATCGAGGGCGTCGTGCAGCGCGTCTACTTCACCAACATCCAGAGCATCCATCCCGATGCCATCGTGATCGCCCACAAGGTGACCGACGCCTGCCGCGCCATGAAAGACCTGATGGTCGAGCTGCCTAACTACCGCAAGTCCAAAACGCTGCGCGAGCTCGTCATCCAGATCAACACCATCGAGTCCGAGGCCGACGAGCTCTATATCAACGCCATGCGTAACCTGCACGTTAACGGCAAGGACCCGCTCGAGGTCATCGCTTGGCGTGACGTGTACGCCTTCCTGGAGTACTGCGCCGACTGCTGCGAGAATGTGGCCGATGTCGTGGATTCGATTGTCATGAAGAACAGTTAATTGGGGGTACATGTCCCACCGGTCGCGGGCCCGGCCACTAATAACCTTTTTCACTCCGGCTGCAAGCAGAGTCGTTCAAAAGGTTATTAGTGGCCGGGCCCGCTCCCTTATGCACCACCATTGGGAACTTTGGCTGATAGATTTAGCGCGACGGGGGTTTGGCTGAAGGGACCTTTGGTATCCGTTCGGACACTTTGGCCCTTGATGAGCGTTTGGCTGATTGCTGCTTTGGGTACTCTTTGGGTTACTTTTGGTTTGTTTGATTTTTAATTTTAGGAGGGCTTGTATGTCTTATTTGGATCTGGCTCGTGGTCGGTATTCTTGTCGTTCTTTTGAGGACCGTCCTGTTGAGCAGTCGGTAGTGGATGCCATTGTTGAGGCGGGGCGGATTGCTCCTTCTGCTTGTAATAATCATCCAGCCCGTGTGATGGTGCTGGATACGCCTGAGCTGTTGGAGAAGGCTGCTGCTTGTCAGCCTCGGTTTGCTCGTGATGGGTCTATCTTTGGAGCTCCGCTTGTCTTCCTTATTTGCAGCGTTACCGATGATGCTTGGGTGCGCCCGTATGACCAGATGAATTCCAGTGAAATCGATACGTCCATCGTGTGCGACCAGATGATGATGGAGGCCACCGAGCAGGGCCTGGGAACGTGCTGGGTATGCCATTTTAAGCCTGAGGTGGCACAGGAGCAGTTCAATCTGCCCAAGGGCGTCTATCCCTATCACATGCTCGTCTGTGGCTATCCCGCCGACCACATCGCCGATCCCGAGCATCGCGAGGCCCGCACTATTCCCCTCTCCAACTTCCTCCTCAAGTAGTTTTTAGACATACCTTAAAAACTACCTTTTACCACGCGCCCTTCGCCGAGTTCTGTCCTATCGCATGCAGAGCTCGGCGTTTTGTTTCCCAACCCGTATACAGCCACAAAAAAGGAGCCCGCAGGTGCGAGCTCCTCTTAAGGACACTAGATTGTAGCTCTGATGCTAGTCCAGGTCGTCGGCGGCAAAGTTGTCGATCGGGGCGAAGGGATCGGCCACGGGGACAACCGGGTCAGCGACGGGCAGCGGCTCGGCGGGAACAGTCACCGCAGGAGAAGCGGCAGAACCGACCGGCGTGGAGGCCATGAGGTCGGCCGGGAAGGAGTTCTGGGCATCGTCCATGAAGTGCTGGATGAGCTTGAGGTACTCGGCCTTGAACTCCTCGCGGGAAGCCTTGAGACGATCGATTTCCTCGAGCTCGGCCTGCTTCTCGGTCAGAGCCTGGCGGATAACCTCGCGTGCCTTAGCGTCAGCCTCGTTGCGGATACGCTCAGCGTTCTCGTTGGCATCGTTGACGATGGTCTCAGCGGTCTGCTGGGCAGCGATCAGGGCAGCGGAAATCTGGCGCTCCTGAGCGGAGAAGTCAGGGGCGGGAGCAGCCACGGGGGCGGCAGGAACGGCTTGGGCGGTGGCATCCTGAGCCTGGGCAAGCTGAGCCTGCGCATCGGCAAGCTGCTGCTCGGTAGCAGTCAGGCGACCCTTAAGGTCGACGATCTTAGCGAGCATAGCGTCAACCTCGGAGGACAGCGTCTCCAAGAAGACGTCGACCTCGGCGGGATCGTAGCCACGCTTGGCCTCAGAGAAAGTCTGAGCCTGGATGTCTGCAGGGGTAATAGCCATAACAAGTCTCCTTTTTCATCGCCTCGGCGCTACACGCCCGACGTAAGTTACTAAGTCAGTTCTATACGAGTATACCTATAAGAAGCTGCAGAACCAGCCTCTGCACCAACTGCAACGCAATAATCGCAACGACCGGCGAAAAATCGATACCGCCCATCGGCGGGATGAAACGACGGAACAGGTTGAGCCACGGACCGCACACGCTATCGAGCACCGCAGCAATATCCTGAAGCAAACCACCCTGCTTCATGGGAATCCACGTCATAAAGCAGTAGACGACAATGAGCGTGGAATAGAAGTTGAACAGCGTGTTGACCAGCTGGACGATAGTGTAGATGTTGATGGGAATCTCCTCGTCTTGTCTTTACTTAAGGTAGCCGTCGGCACGAAGCTTCTTGAGGTCCGAATCCTTAACCTCGCAGCCGGCGGGCAGCACCATGAATACGCGATCGCCCACTTCTTTGACCGTGGCGCCCAGGCCACAGGCAAAGCCATAGCTAAAGTCCAGGACGCGCTTGGCGACCTCGGTGCGAACGCCAACAAAAATCAGTGCGACAGGCTGCTTGGTGCGAACGCGGCGCACCACGGTCTCCACGTCGTCATAGCTCTCGGGGCGCAGGACATAGGCCGGCAGCTGCGGCGTGGCGTTGATGATATTGCTCGCATAGGCCGAGGCATCGCTCGGTGCAGGCGCGGGTGCAGCGGCGGCACGGGCGCGGGTGTTCTCGGCGTAGCTCGACGGCGTGTCATAGGCACCAGGACGATAACCGCTCGCAACGCTGTCCTGCGAGCGCGAAGGCGGGTTATACGTCGTGGCATGGCGGGAGTCATCGCCGACCAGCTGACCGGAGCGCGTATACACGGCAACCGACTCAGCTTCACCGCGGCGCGTCTGACCAAGCAGGCCGTTGCTCGGCTCGTCTTGGGTGTAGAAGCCCTCGCCCGAAGCACCGCTGTAGCCGTTGCCCTGATAACTATCGTCATAGCCGTCATCGTAGCCGTAGTCGTCGTCCTGGCCATAACCCTGGTCGTAACCCTGCTGGCCGCCCAGGTGCATCTTATTTTTAATCTCGTCAAGGAAGCCCATGGTTGTGTCCTCTCGCGGTTTAGTGCAGGCGCCCCGATAATCAGTGCGCACTTCAGAGCCTTATTTTACTGCAAACTCCGGGCTAAATACTACCCTGCCCAGGCGAACGAGCGTAGAGCCCTCCTCGAGGGCAGGCTCAAAGTCCTCGCTCATGCCGCAGGAAAGCTCAGGCAGGTTCAAATCGGGATGCGCCGCCTCCAGCTCATCCCTCAGCTCACGAAGCCCCGCAAAGGTGCGGCGTGCCACATCCTTATTCCCCCGGGGCGCCATAGTCATAAGCCCCTGTACGCAAATTCCCTCAAGTTCCGCAAGCTCACCCGCGGCGGCGCGAATCTCATCGGGCGAAAAGCCTCCCTTCGACTCCTCACCACTCACATTGACCTCGATGAGCACACGCTGGGGGCCGGCGAGCTCGCCTGCCTCAATCTTGCGGACAGCACGGCTCGAGATCGCCTGTGCCAGATGCAGCGAACCCACCGAGTGAATCAGCTCGGCTGAGCCCAGCACCGCATTGATCTTATTGGTCTGCAGGTTGCCGATCATATCGAAGCGCACCTCGGGCAGCTCCGGATGCTCCGCCAGACCCGTGAGCTTGCGAACCAGCTCCTGCGGGCGGTTCTCGGCAAAATGGCGATACCCCGCCTGGATGGCAGCAACAGTCTCATCGACACCAACGGTCTTGGACACGGCAATGAGGCGCGCGGCGTCGTGGGGGCGGCCCGCGCGATCGAGCGCCGCATAAAAACGTTCCAGAATCTGCTCGCGGCGAGCGCGCATCAAATCCAAATAGTTATCCATTGCCAATCGCCTCCGCTGACAGCCAAACAAGTAGTCCCATGCTAACGCAAGAGCGCGGCCCCGCATGTGCAAGGCCGCGCTCACTTAGGTATTTACAATCTTTCGACGAACGGGGCTACTTACTCCTCGTCGTCCTCGCCATCGTCCTCGTCCTCAAGATGATCGAGCAGGTAGCGAAGACCCTCGCTGACCTCGTTGGCGGGCACCTTGGCAACGTAACGCGCGTCGACGGCGGGCCTCATGATAACACCCTCGCCCGAAGGCACGCGCATGCTCTCGAGCTCATCCTCGTCCACACGGGCGATATCGCCGGCGTTCATACGCTGACCAGTCAACAGGAAGGTCAGACGGCAAGCGGCATCGATGGAAATGGAAGCGATGCGATCGAGGTAGCGCGAAACCATGATGGCGCGGCGCAGGTCGTCATAGTTGCTGTCGTCGTCCATAAAGTCGCCCGTATCCATACGGTTAAAGGTGCGGAAGAACTTCTCGTAGGCAGCGTGCACTGACTCGTCCTCGACGGCCAGGTTGCAGATGATGGACATGTCATTGGTAACGAGCGCAGAAAGCGAAGAGCCCAGCACCTGGTAGACGGCCTCAGCCTCGGCCTCAACCGTGCCGACAAGCTCCTTGGGCAGCGAGATGTCGGCCTTGATCATATGACGCGTGGCACGGCAGATCTGACGGACTTTATCGGTCATGCGCTGCAGGTTAAAGTCGACATAGATGATCGTCTGAAGCAGGCGGAAGTCGGAGGCGACCGGTGACTGCGTGGCGATCAGGTTGTAGCAGACGGCCTCCAGGTTGGCGCAGCGCGCGTCAATCGAAAGCGTGCGTTTCTTGGTCTTGGTGGCGAGCTTGCGGTCGTCGGTCACATAGGCCTTCACGGCATCGTGGAGAGCCAGATCGACGGCCTCATAGATGCTCAGCATCTCGTGACGGGCCTCGACGAGCTGACGGGAAAACAGTTTGCGCATGGTTCACTCCAATCAGTTGGGTGCGGTCATGCAGCCCGCACAGTGAATACGCACCGGACCAGGTCCGACGGCTTGGGACTAGTCGCACCGATCAGCCAAAGCGGCCGGTGATATAGTCTTCCGTCCGCGAGTCCACCGGGCTGGTGAAGATCGCGTCGGTTTGACCATACTCGATGAGCGTGGCGGGCTCGCCGGCAACTTCCTGCAAGAAGAATGCGGTGTAGTCGCTGATGCGAGCTGCCTGCTGCATTGAATGCGTGACGATGATGATCGTCATCTCGGGCGCCAGCTCGGTCATCAGATCCTCGACCTTAGAGACGGATGTGGGATCGATGGCGGAGCAGGGCTCGTCCATCAGGAGAACATCGGGTTGCACCGCAAGCACGCGCGCGATGCACAGACGCTGCTGCTGACCGCCCGAGAGCGCCAAACCATCCTTGTTGAGCTGATTGGATACCTCTTTCCAGAGGTTGGCGCGCTTGAGCGATTCTTCCACGATGTCATCGAGGTCGCTTTTGCTAGTCACGCCCTGCAGACGAGGGCCAAAGGCGACATTCTCGTAGATGGATTTAGGAAACGGGTTGGGCTGCTGAAAGATCATGCCCACGCGACGACGGAGGTCGACCGGGTCGACGCCCTCGGCATAGATATCATTGCCGTCGAGCGTCATGGTGCCCTCGACGCGCGTACCCTCGATCAGATCATTCATGCGGTTGATGCAGCGCAAAAACGTCGACTTGCCGCAGCCCGAAGGGCCAATGAAGGCGGTGATGGCGTTTTTGGCGATGTTGAGGTCAAGCCCCGTCAGCGCATGAAAGTCACCGTACCAAAAGTTGAAATCCTTGGCCGTGATGGCCGCTTGCTCCAGCGTGGGAGCGGACTGATAAACGGACATGGGACTCCTTAACTAGCGACGCTTGCGCGACAGGAAGCGCGCAAACAGGTTGAAGGCCAGAATGATCACCATCAGCAAGAGCGCGGTGCCGTAGGCTGCGTTCATGTTGATGCCATCGTTGGCAAGCAGGTACAGGTGAACCGTCATGGGGCGGCCGGAATCGAGCGGCGAAATAGGTAGATTGATGGCTTGGCCCATGGTGTAGAGCACCACGGCGGTCTCGCCAATGGCGCGGCCGATGGCGAGGACGATGCCCGTGGCAATACGGCCAAAGGCAGAAGGAAGCACAATCTTGGAGACAACCTGCCACTTGGTGGCGCCCAGGCCGTACGCGCCCCAACGGATATAGCGCGGGACGGCGCGAATGGCCTCTTCGGTGGTGCGCATGACGATGGGAAGCATCAAGAGCGCGAGCGCCAGAGCGGCCGAGACCATCGAAAGGCCCAGGCCCATGGCCTCGACAAACAAGGCGTAGCCAAACAGGCCCATAACGATGGAGGGCACCGAGGCCAAAGCGTCAGCAGCGTAGCGAATGAGCTCGACGACCTTGCCCTGCTTGGCGTACTCGGCCAGATAGACGGCTGCCAGCACAGCAATCGGCGTGCAGATAAGCATGGCGAGCGCCGTCACATAGACGGTCGAGACGATCGTGGGCCAAATTCCGCCCTCGGCGTTGACGCCCTGGGGCCAACCGAAGATAAAGTCGAGCGAGATATGCGGCAGGCCGTTAATGACCACATAGGCAATGATAGCGACAAGCACCAGCGTGGTGATGTATGCCGCGGCACGGAACACGCCAAGCATGATCTTGTTGGACAGGTCCTTGTTGATGCGGCCCTTCTTGCCATGGGAAAGGGCACGCTTGATGCGCTCGCGCGACGAGGTCGTATCGACCGTCGTGTCAACGGAATCGGACATAGCCTACCCCCTCTTCTTCTTGGAAATCAGACGGACGATGCCCACCAGCGTGGCGGAGATGATAAACAGGACCACGCCCATGCCGAACAGCGCCGAGCGGTGCAGACCCGAGGAATAGCTCATGTCGAGCGCGATCTGGCTCGTGAGCGTCGAGATGGGGCTCGCAATGCTGTCGGGAATAACCGGGGCGTTACCCACGACCATGAGCACGGCCATGGTCTCGCCGATGGCACGGCCCATACCCAGCACGATGGCATCCACGATACCCAGCTTGGCGGCAGGTAGCACGACCTTATAGATGGTCTGCCACTTAGTAGCACCCATGGCATACGATGCCTCGCGAATACCCATGGGAATGGAATTGAGGGCATCGATGGTGAGCGTGGTGATGGTAGGGACGATCATGATGGCAAGCACGAACCACGCCGTCAGCGCACCAAAACCAAGACCACCGGTCAGTTGCGCGATAAACGGACGGATGATGATCATGCCAAAGAAGCCATAGATGATAGAAGGGATGCCGGCCAACAGGTCAACGGCAGGGCTGATGAGCTTGCGCACGCGCTTGCTGGCGATCTCGACCAGATACACGGCCGTGCCCACGCCTAGGGGCACACCCATGGCGAGCGCACCGACGGTCACCAGACCCGAGCCGGCAAGCAGCGACACGATGCCGTAGTGGCCCTCAGAGGGCGCCCACGTAAAGCTAAAGAAGTTCACCAGACCGATGTCGGTAAAGACGGGCAGCGCCGAGTACGTGGTAAAGACAAAAATCAGGATGACGGTAACAACCGCCAAGAACGCGCAGGCAAAGAAAATCCACTGCAGCGCCTTCTCCTTGATATAGGTGCTGCGCGATACGAGCGCCAGCTCGCGCTTCTTGGGCGCCTGAGCATTCTGCTCAGTCTGGGAGTTTTCCTGTGCTTCCATGCTACTCACTCCCCTTCTCGTCGTTGGTGACGGGAATAAAGCCCGCCTCGCGAATCTGCTTGTCCATCTTTTCGGACGTCACGTAGTCGATGTAATCCTGCGCCTGCTGCGAAGGCGCACCCTTCACAAAGAAGTAAAGGTCGCGCGAGATGGGATAGCCGCCACTCGCGACCGTCTTCTCGGACGCCTCAACATGATTGACCGAGACGGCCTTGACCGAGGTCTTGGCGTTGAGGCCATCGACGAAGCCCAGCGAAATGTAGCCGATAGCCCCGCGCGAACGAGATACCACGTCGCGCACCTGGCCCGTGCCCGAAAGAACGGCGGAGCGGCGATCGAACGGGGTGCCGTCCATCACGATGGTGCGGAAGGCTTCACGCGTGCCAGACGCCTCATCTCGGTTGATAACCTGAATCCTCAGGTCCTCGCCACCGACTTCTTTCCAGTTGGTGATCTTGCCGGCATAGATATCGCGGAGCTGCTCGGTCGAGAGGTTATCGACGGGGTTGTCTTCGTTCACGATGACCGCGATACCGTCGTGGGCAATGACGATGGGAGTCAGGCCCAGATCCTGTTCGTCGGCATTGAGTCCACGGGAGGAGCTGGCGATATCGGCCGTGCCAGCGCTGACGGCTTCGATGCCAGCGGAAGAGCCCAAACCGGAAACGAGCACGTCGATGCCGGTCTCCTCCTTAAAGCCCTCTGCCGCAATTTCGGCGATAGGAAGGCAGGTCGTGGAGCCGGCCACGGTAATGGAAGAGGTAGAAGATCCCGAAGAACAGGCGCACAGCGTAAGCGTAAGCACAGCGGCGCTCAGGACCGATACGATCTTTCTCATAGCATCACGCCGATCGCAGCATAGCGCCCACAGGTGCCGTCCTCGTTACGGTAGGAATAAAAGCGGTCGTTCTGACGCACAGTCGAAAGCTGGGTATCCACGATATTATCCGCGTCCACACCGGCATCTACCAGCGCCTCACAAATGGCAGCGGAAAGATCGAGCATGCGAGAGGCACTCGCATCGATGCAAGAGAACTCGACGGCAAAGCGATCCATGAGTTCCTGGGATACCTCATATTCGTCAGCCAAGATATGGGGGCCGATATAGGCGGAAACGTCGCTCGCATCGCAGCCGGCAGCATCGCAAAGCGCCTGGCACGCCTTGGCAGAAATACGTGCAATCGTGCCCTTCCAACCGGAGTGCACCACGGCAAATCCGCCAGGGGCCACCAGCACCACGGGAACGCAGTCGGCAAAGCAGAGCAGCACGGGCACGTCATGGGCCGTACAGACGATGGCATCGCAGCCCTCGGCAATCTGCTCGCGAACAGCCTCAAGATCGTCGGCACCGTTCGAAGTCACCGTAACGATATGGTCACCATGTACCTGATTGGGCACGAGCAGATTATGCTCGCACTCAGTGGCGCCCATAGCTTCGAGCGCTCGACGACGATTTTCTTGAACAGCAAAGGGGTCATCGCCTACATGCGAGCCCAGGTTGAGCGAGGAGTACGCATCTTCGGAAACACCACCGGTGCGCTCGGTAAAGGCAAAGCGGACATCGGATGTCGCGCCCTCCACCAACGTAACTCCATCATGGTCGACACGCGAAACCCTGTCCGCACGTGCTGCCATACTAAAGCCTCCTAATAACACAAGTACCGCGGCGTCGCCGCGCAGTCCGCGTTTATACGGCTGTCATACTTCCTTAAAAGGATACCCGCAGCGGTAGGGACCAAACGTAAAGGGAACGTAAGGAGATTGGAGGCTTTCGTTTACAAACGAGAAACAAAACGGGGTGCATCCAAATGGACACACCCCGTGCAGGTCGTTGAGAAAAACGAACTAGAAGCTACCGCGCTTCAGGAAGTCGGGAAGCTCGAACTGGTCGTTGCCAAAGTTGGGCAGCTCGGTACCACCGACGTTGCGGGTCGGAGCGGCCTGAGCCGGGCTGGCAGCCGGAGCGGTGCGCTGCGGCTCAGCGGAGGCAGCGGCCTTGCTCTGAGACTGCTGAGCAGCAAAGAGCTCATCCTGACGGTTGACGTTGGAGTCGGAGAAGCCCGTAGCGATGACGGTGATACGCACCTGATCGCCCAGGGACTCGTCGACAACGGTACCGAAGATGATGTTAGCCTCGGGGTCGACGGCGTTGGCGACAACGTCGGCGGCGTCGCTGATCTCCTGGATGCCCAGGTCCTTGGAACCGGCGATGGAGAGCAGCACGCGCGTGGCACCATCGATGGAGCTCTCGAGCAGCGGGCTGGAGATGGCCTGCTGGGCAGCGTCGACGGCACGAGTATCCCCAGAAGAGGTACCGATACCCATCATGGCGGTACCGGCCTGCTTCATGATGGTCTTAACATCGGCGAAGTCCAGGTTGATGATACCGGGGACGGTGATGAGGTCGGTGATGCCCTGGGTGCCCTGGGAAAGGACGCCATCGGCAATCGCGAAGGCCTCGAGCATGGTGGTCTTCTTCTCGGCGATGTCGAGCAGCTTATCGTTAGGAATGACGATCATGGTGTCGACGCAATCGGAGAGGGTCTTGATGCCCTCCTCGGCGCTCTTCTTACGCTTGCGGCCCTCGAAGGTGAAGGGCTTGGTCACGACGGCGACGGTCAGTGCGCCGACCTCGTTCATCGCGATATCGGCAACGATGGGAGCAGCGCCGGTACCGGTGCCGCCGCCCTCGCCGCAGGTGATAAACACCATGTCGGCGCCAGCGAGCGCCTCGGCGATGTCGTCGCGGGACTCATCGGCAGCCTTGCGGCCAACCTCGGGATTGGCGCCGGCGCCCAGGCCGCGGGTAAGGTCGGTGCCGATGTGCACCTTGATATCGGCATCAGAGATCGCGAGTGCCTGAGCATCGGTGTTGATGGCAACAAACTCGACGCCGCGGATGCCCTCTTCGATCATTCGATTGACCGCGTTGGTACCGCCGCCGCCGACGCCGACCACCTTAATGACGGCAAGGTAGTTGTTGATCTCTGTCTCGTGCATGTCGGTCCTCCGAACAAAGGTTATAGCCATAGCATGGGTCGACCCCTGCGCACATTAACCTTCAGGTTGAAAGTAAATGCAAAGGTAAACCGTATTATGTTTGCACATTATGAACGTATCAGTCAAATAATTGACCGTGAAAACCAAACAAACCAGATAAACGGCGTGGTATGGCCCCTCAACAAAGCATCAACCAGCGCTACGAGGTCGGAGCATTCCTAAATGTGTAGTTGCCCGGAGAGCGCACATTGATATACGTTACGCCCTCTACCTGCGAAAGCAACTTGGTGACTACGCGTTCCTTCTTGGCGATATCGTCCGAATCGCCCAGCGACACCTCAATGCCGTTATTGAGGTTTGCCGAGATGGCTTCGACCGAAGGCGTGGAAATATCCTTGACTTGTCCCAAGAACTCGCTCGAAAAACCACGCACATAATCCAGGCCGGCCTTAACGGCTTTGGAGTTCACCGCCTGGCCGGAAACCGGAGCGACATCCGCCGAGACATCAGTCAACAACACCGCGCCATAATGCTTGGCGAGCGCCAGCGCGGCATCGATTCCGGTCAAGGTATTTGAGCCCTGCCCTGTCGTGATGACGTTGCCCTGGTCGTCCACTTCGACCGACGTCGACAGCGGGGCGATCCAGGTGTCATCGTCTCCGATAGCCCAGGCAAGGTCGTCGGAGCTGATATACGCAATGGCGATAACTTTACGCTCCGTCGGCGTGATGATAAGCGTATGGGGAAACTGGCGCTGGACATCCACGCCCGAAACCCACGGGTTCTGCTTGAGATCCTCGGTAATCTGGTCGGGATCGACGTTAAAAAGCGACGTTCCCTCGGGCAAGTCGATCAGCTGGATAGCATCGTGCTTCGTCACATGCTCGCTGCCTTGAATCTGAATATCAGTGGCAGTAAACAGTCCAGAGTTGATCACCACGATGGCAACGACGACGAGCACGGCCAAGACGGCCAGAACGCCGCCCACGATTTTGCCTTTGCCTGTAACGACAGAAGCGGCGTCTGATGTTTTATTTGCCATCGCTCCAAGTGAAGATAACGGGTTGAAACCTTTTTTACTCGAAGGCTTCTTGGCGGTAGCCGGCACCGATGTCAGCGAGCGCGGTTTCGATGCGCCCAGCATGAGACCTGGACGCGCCGCTTTAGTTCCCGTCGAGGGCTTGGGGGCTGCCATGGGACGGGCAGGCTTGGCGCCCATAACAGGCTTTGACGTCACCGAGGGACGCGAGGACTTTTTTGCGGCCGGACGATTACCGAGCTGCGAGCCGACGACCGGACGACTGGTCTGTCGAGCATGCCCGACAGACTTAGAGTGCGCGACGGTATTGCGTTGAGGTTTGGCAGGCGCGCCGGAACGCCCTCCGGCGCGGCGGAAGGTGGGTTTCGATGCTCTAGAAGCCGAGGAATTTAACTTCCGGTCTGAGCTCGATGCCATACGCCTCCCTCACCTTTCCGTGCACATGTCTGATAACCGCGGCAACGTCATCGGCCGAGGCAGTTCCGTTATTAACGATAAAATTAGCGTGAACGGGCGAAACTTCCGCGCCGCCAATCGAAAAACCCTTTAATCCACAATCCTCGATAAGCTTGCCCACACTCGCATCGGGCGGGTTGCGAAAGACAGACCCGCAGGATGCGCGACCCATGGGCTGCGTACGCTTGCGCCTTGTAAGGTACCGCTCCATGCGCTCGCGAATGTCGGCCTTGAGCGCCGGTTTAAGCTTGAGCACGCACTCGAGGATGATCTCATTGCGGGGAAGGCTACATTCGCGGTAGCCCCAAGAGATCTCGGACCCCGCATAATGCTTGATACCGGATGCCGGGTCAAACGTTACGACATCCTCAACCAGCGAGCCAATCCACTCGGTCCGCGTGCCGGCATTCATAGATATCGCACCGCCGACCGAACCAGGAATGCCAACGGCAAACTCAAGGCCCGAGAGGCTACGCGACAGGGCATCGTTGACCAGGCGCGCAAACATCACGCCCGCACCGACCGTCAGCGTACAACCGTCATCGGCAACAACCGTGCGCTGGAACTCACGTCCGAGCGAAATGACGGCACCGCGATAACCGCCATCGGCAACCAGCAGATTGGAGCCCTTGCCGATGATGACCCACGGCACCTGCTCGCGATCGAGCACCGCCACGGCGCGGCGGAGGGCATGATAGCTATGGCACGTCACAAAGAGGTCGGCCTTGCCGCCGATACGATAGCTCGTATGACGCGCAAGGCGCTCGTCCTCGATCACATCCGTGTCGATCATGCCCGAGAGCGCCATGACGGCGTTAAACAGACCCATTAGACTTAAGCGTCTTTCTTGGCAGTCAGATACTCAATGAACTCGGGACCGACGGTCGTAACGTCGCCGGCACCCATGGTGAGCAGCAGGTCGCCCTCGCCCACCATCTGCTCGAGCTCCTGATTGAGCTCAAGACGGCTGGAGCAGTACACGACCTCCTTGCCAGGATGCTTGGCGCGCACGGTATCGGCGAGCATCTTAGAGGTGACACCCGGAATGGGCATCTCGCCAGCCGAGAACACATCAATCAGCAGCAGTTTATCGGCATTGGCAAATGCATCGGCAAAGTCGTCGCACAGGGCCTGCAGGCGCGAATAGCGGTGCGGCTGGAACACGACGTCGACGTGCTTGTAACCCAGCGACGAAGCGGCAGCAAGCGTCGCCTTGATCTCGGTGGGGTGATGGCCGTAATCATCGACCACGGTGATGCCATCGATATCGCCCACGTGGGTAAAGCGACGGCGGACGCCCTCAAAGCTCGAGAGCGCCTTGGCGGCGGCGTCGATGTCAAGGCCCAGGACATGGGCGACGGTGAGCACCGCCGTGGCGTTGAGCATGTTGTGGCGACCGGGATTGCTCTTGATCTCCACAGCGCGCTCAGTGCCGTCCTCAAAGCGAACGATAAAGTCACTCTGGATGCCCTTGACATCCGGGTGCATGCAGACGATGTCGTTGCTCTCGGCAAAGCCGTAGGAAAGCACGTGACGGCCCGTCGACTTGGCGAGCTCGACCAGATGCGGGTCCTCACCGCAGACGATGACGGTGCCGTCCTCGCCCACCAGGCTCATGAATTTGGCGAAAGTTGCCTCGATCTCCTCGATACCCGAGTAGTGATCGAGGTGGTCGGCCTCGACGTTGGTCACAATGACTACGTTGGGGTTCAGGAACAGGAAGGAGCTGTCGGACTCGTCGGCCTCGGCGACAAAGTAGTCGCCCGAGCCGTTCTTGCCGTTCGTGTCATAGCCCTCGACGATGCCGCCGATCAAGAAGCTCGGATCCAGACCCATGCGGTCGAGCATGGTGGCGCACATCGAAGACGTGGTGGTCTTGCCATGCGTGCCGGCAACAGCGACAGTCGTGTAGCCGTGGCCCAAAGCAGAGAGCATCTTGGCACGGGGCCACACGGGAATACCAAGCTCGCGAGCGCGCACGAGTTCAGGGTTGGACTCCGGAATAGCGGTAGAGACAACAACCACGTCGGGCTTGACCTCGTCGATCGTGGCGGCCTCATGGCCCACATGCACCTTCACACCAGCGCGGGTAAGCTGGCGGATATAACGTGACGTCTTAAGGTCGGAGCCGGTAACGGCATAACCGCGCTCGTGCAGAACGAGGGCGATGCCGCTCATGCCGGCGCCGCCGATACCGATAAAGTGGGCGCTCTTAAACTCGGGCGCGGAGGTTGCAGTCTGGGAATCAGCCATGTGCTCGTGTACTCCTTGCGTAAACACTGCCTGTAACCCGTTAACTGTACCGCACCTACCGCATCAGCGCGAGGGCGACCGACGATATCCCGTCTAACTAACGCAAACCCTCTACCGCATCCGCCAGAAGAGCGGCGGCCCTATCCTGAGCCAGACCACGTGCCGCCTGACGCATGGCGTCGCGCGCCGCCGCGTCATCGACCAAGTGCAGCAGCTCATCGGCAAAGGCAGAACCATCGATATCGGCATCGGCGCAGAGCACACCGGCCCCGGCGTCGACCAGATAACGGGCATTGGTGGTTTGGTGGTCGGCCGTCGCATGCGGATACGGCACGAGCACCGAGGGCACGGCGAGCGCAGCGATCTCGGCCACGCTCGATGCGCCCGAACGCGAGAGCACCAAATCGGCAGCAGCCAGCATATCGCCCATGTTGTCGATGTAAGGCTGAACGCGGTAACGCTTCGCCTCCTCGGGCGTCAGCGCCAAAGCGCGCTCGGTCTCCTCAAAGCCGTCGGCACCCGTCGAATGCAACACATAGAGGTTCTTGCGCGAAAGCAGCTCGTTTTTGAGCGAAACCACGCGCTCGTTGAGGTGCTGGGCGCCAAGTGAACCGCCAAAGACGAGCAGCAGCGTAGCGTCCTCGGGAACGCCAAGTGCCTTGCGGCCGCGAGCGCGATCGCCCTCGATTACCGAGCGACGTACGGGGTTGCCGGTCATGAGCACGTGGTCAGGGTCACCTTCGCGCTCAAAGACCGAACGCGCTGCCGGCACCGAGATGCACACGCGGGCGGCGTGGGAGTTCATCATCTTGTTGGCCAGGCCCGGAACAGAGTTCTGCTCATGCAGCAGATACGGAACGCCTGCGCCCTTGCACCACCCAAGCAGCGGAACCTCGACATAGGCACCAAAACCGATGGCGGCATCGGGCTTGCCGACCTTTGAGAAATGATTGGCGAGCGCACGCTTGGCCTTATTGACACGCCACAGCGAGGTCAGCGCCGTCCAAGGACGGGAGCGGTCGAAGCCCGTGACCGTAATGGGCACAAAATCAAACCCAGCCTCGGGGACCAAACGACCCTCGAGCTTGCGCGACTGGCCCACGAACACAACGTGGTGGCCACGGTCATGCAGCTCCTCGGCCAAAGCGAGCGCGGGGTTAATGTGTCCTGCCGTGCCGCCGGCTGCAATAGCAACGGTCATCTTATCGGTCATGGTAGTCCCTTCGTACACGCGGTCCCTGGTCGTCGGTGCGCAAACGCGCCGACGGGTCCGAGTTCAAATCGATTCGATTATATCCGCCGCCCGCGCTGCGAGGGCTGGGGCGCTGCGGACGACCTTGCGGCGCCGTCCGCGGACGTGGACGAGCTGCCGGCTCGGTCGCAGAGCCATCCAGAACGGTAAAGCCGTTACGCGAAGATCGCTCGCCGCGTACGTGGGGCACGCCGGCGGTACTCTCATCCATAACGGCAAAGCTCTCGCGGCGACGGTCGTACTCATCGCGACGGGCGCTCTCGTACGAAACGCGCAGGATCAGACCGGCAAGCATAAGCGACACAATAATCGACGAACCGCCGTAGCTAATAAACGGCAACGGTTTGCCCGTCATGGGAAACACGTTGAGGATGCCCAGCGCATTGATCAAAAACTGCACCGCGAGAATGACCGCGGAGCCAGACGCCATGAGCGCGCCCCGACGATCGGTCGCCTGCTCGGCAATGCGAAACGCCGAGTAGATCAGCATCGCAAACACCAAGAAGAACAGCACGGTTCCGACAAAACCGACTTCCTCGCCAATGATGGCCAGGATGTAGTCATTGTGCGCCTCGGGCAGATACGAGTACTTCATGGTTGAGTTGCCGATGCCACGGCCGAACAGACCGCCCGAGGCAAAGGCCATGATGGCAAGCGTGGCCTGATAGCCGTCACCATACTCGTCGGCCCAAGGGTTCAAGGCAACCTGAATACGCACCATACGGTATGGCTCTGCGACAAGCGCAATCACGATCACGAGAATGCCGAAGATTAGCACGCCGATGATAAATCTGGGGTCGAGACCCGCAAACAACGCCATGCACATGAGGGTCAACAGGATGATCAGGACGGTACCGAAATCGGGCTGGATAAAGATCAGAAAGAGCGAAATGCCCAGGTAGATGCCCATCTTGCGAAGGAATTCGTTGATGTTGCCACCGGGCGAAAAGAAGCGATCGAGCATGATGGCCGAATACGCAATGGCAAATGGCTTTAAAAACTCGGAAGGCTGGAACTGAATGCCGGCGATGTTGAGCCAGCGCGTGGCGCCACGGCTGCCGCTGCCCACCAAGAACACCAGAAACAGTAGCCCTATCATGCCTATGAGGAAGATCCTGAGCACGTCTTCCCCAAACCAACTGTCCGGCAAGATGCGCACGATGGCAACCATAGCCAGCACGCCAACTCCGGCAAACGCGGCTTGCCGAAACAGAAAAAACGTCGCCGAGCCATTCTCGTGCAGCGCCTCGACCGAAGACGCCGAGTACACCATCAGCAGGCCAAAGCACACCAAGGTAAACAGGCAGGCCATGAATATCAGACGGGGGCGCATGATACGGGCGGGAACGCCGGCAATATAGCGTTCGCTAAACGTCTGCCCGCCGCGACCGGAACGCGGTGTGCTGCGCCGCGAGGAAGCACGGTCCGAGTCGGGCCTCCTCATACCTTGTCGGGGGCTCTCCTCTCTCACCGGCAACCCCTATTCCATTTGCGATTTCGCCGCAGCGGCAAGCTGCGCCACATAGTCCTTAAACACGCGGCCGCGCTCCTCATAGCCCGAGAACTCATCGAACGAAGAGCAGGCAGGAGAAAGTAAGATCACGTCGCCACGGCTAGACAGCGAACGGGCAACGTCCACGGCATCGCGTAGGTCATCCGCCTGGGCGATATCCACATCGCCATCGACATCGGCCTCGTCCATAGCGGCGGTGAAGCGCTCGCGCGCATCGCCAAAGCAGACGACCGAGCGCACGTTATCCATAACAACGCGCGCGAAGTCCGTGAGCGGCGTGCCCTTATCGTGGCCGCCGAGCAGCAAGATCACGTCGTCATCGGGAAATGCCGTCAGTGCCTTCTCGACCGCGTCGGTGTTGGTCGCCTTGGAATCGTTGACGTAGCGCACACCGTCAATCTCGCCGCACGGCTCCACGCGATGCTCGAGCGGCTGGAACGAGGCCAGACCGCGGCGGACACCATCGACATCGGCACCGACGGCCAGAGCAGCCGTGGCGGCACATAAGGCATTGATGACATTGTGGTGGCCCGAGATCTTGAGCTCGGACGTGGCGACAAGCTGAGTCTCGACGCCCTTCAGGCGCACGACCATTTTGCCGTCGCGCACAAAGGCGGCGTCTGCACCCTCGGGCTCGTCAAAAGCGACCTTGCAGATGCGGCGACCCGGCGTATAGATGTACTCATCGAACTCGTGAATGCCGGCGTCTTCGACGTCGACAACCACCAGATCGTCATCGACCATATTGTCAAACAGCTTGATCTTGGCAAGCGCATAGTTCTTATGGCTCTTATGCCAGCCCAAGTGGTCGGGAGTGATGTTGAGCAGCACTGCCACGCGAGGGTGGAGCTCGGTGGTCGTAGCAATCTGATAGCTCGAGAGCTCAGCCACAAACCACTCGTTGTGGGCTCGGCCGTCAATCTCGTTGACCGGCGGCTCGCCGATGTTGCCGACAGCTACGCTGGCCTCGCCGGCAGCCTTGAGCAGATAATCAGTCAGCGACGTGGTGGTCGTCTTACCGTTGGTGCCCGTGATGGCAATCCAGTTATCGGGCGACAGGCGATAGGCAAACTCTGGCTCACCCATAATCTGAGCGGCATGTTCGCGCCCGGCCTTAAAGAAGCCCGAGAACTCCGAGATGCCCGGGCACGTCACGCATACGTCATAGGCGCCCTCGACCTGTTCGGTCCCATAGACAAACGACGCACCAGCAGCCTCGAGCGCACGCGTGGCGTCATTGGGCTCAGAGGTGCCGCCGCCATACACGGTAACGGCGCTTACGCGCTCTGGATGTGCCAGCGCCCAGCGGGCGACATCGAGGCCGGATTTGCCCTGACCCAAAACGAGCAGGCTAAAGACATCAGCAAGAGGCATGAAAGACCACTATCCCAACTGGAAGAACAGAGCAAGGCCAACGGCACCAAATGCCGCAGCGATAATCCAAAAACGGATGACGACCTTGGTCTCGGCCCAACCCTTCTTTTCGAAATGATGATGGATGGGCGCCATAAGGAAGACGCGCTTGTGCGTAAAGTGGAAGTAGACAACCTGAATCATGACCGACAGGGTCTCAACGATAAACAGGCCGCCGATGATGAGGGAGACGACCTCGGTGTTAGTCATGATGGACGTACAGGCAAACGCGGCGCCCAGAGCAAGCGAGCCGGTATCACCCATAAAGATGCTCGCCGGATAGCAGTTGAACCACAGAAAGCCCAAGCAGGCACCGGCACACGCGGTGCAGAAGATGGACAGGTTCACGTCTCCGTGCAAAAACGCCATGGCAGCCATGGCAAGCATGGCGATCATGGAGGTGCCGCCAGCAAGACCGTCAAGGCCATCGGTCAGGTTCACGGCATTAGAAAGACCGGCAATCATCAGCCAGCAAAAGACAATATAGAGCCACGGGAACGAATAGCCGCAGATGGTGGTCGAAAGCACGCCAAGGTCGATCGTCAACCCACCGGGAAAACGAATCTCGGGGGCGACACCGCACCAGTTGACGGCAAGTACCGTAAAGGTGACACAGATAATGGTTAGGCCGATCATCTTGGCATGAGGCGTCAGACCGAGCGAGCGCCCATGCGTAACGGAGGTCAGGTCGTCGATCAGGCCCAGCACACCGGTCGCCAGCGTGGCGAGCAGCACGAGCACGAGCTCGGTGGTGAGCTTTCCCATCAGCAGGCAGGTCAGCGAGATCGCGACGAGGATGACAACACCACCCATGGTGGGCGTTCCCTGCTTAACCAAATGACGCTTGGGGCCGTCGGCACGAACCTGCTGGCCGATACCCTCGACCTTGAGCAGCTTAATCCACCACGGCATGAGCAGCAGCGCAATGGCTGCGGCGATGCCAAGCCCCAAAAAAGCCTGATACGTTGGATACGAGGGATTGCCGAACATGGGCTAGCACACACCTTCCACAAAGCGGTCGAGCTCAACAAAGCGGGAACCCTTGACCAGTACAACATCATGTTTTTCAAGCGCGCCGCCCATGCGGTCGAGCACCTGCTGATAATCGGAGAACACCTGGATGCGGTCCTCGTCCATGCCCATCATGCGCGCGGCATCGGCCATAAGCTGGGCCAGCTCACCACCCACGCACGCCAGCATGTCGAGCTTCTTGGCGGCGGCATAGGCGCCCACGAGCTCATGCATGCGAGGAGCCTCATCGCCCATCTCGCCCATCTCGCCCAGGATCGCCATGCGAGACCCCGCGCACGAAAGCGAGCACAGCAGATCGAGACCGGCTGCCATCGATTCGGCGCTGGCGTTATAGGAGTCATCGATGATGCGTGCACCGCTCTTGGCGCGCTTGATCTCCTGGCGGTGACCGGTGATTGTGAGGCCCCTAAAGGCAGCATCGATCTGCTCGGGCGTCACGCCCAGGCGATAGGCAACCGCGGCGGCCTTAACGGCATTTGGAACGGACTGCACGCCGGGGATAGCAAGCATGGTATCGATTGTCTCGCCCTGACCAAAATCGAGCGTAAAGACCGGACGGCCCTCGTCATCAACACGAACTTCGCGGGCGCGGACCTCATCATCGTCCGAGACGCCGGCCAGCATCACATCGATACCAGCAGGCCGGGCGAACGTATCGCGAATGAACGGCGTAAAGTCGTCCTCACCGCCCAAAACCAGCAGCGGCAAGAAGTCGCCGGCGGCGCACATACCCTGGACAATCTCGGCCTTAGCGCGGGCGATGTTCTCGCGGCTGCCCAAAATGCCGATGTGAGAGGTGCCGATCTTGCTCACGATGGCAAGGTTGGGATTGGCGGACTGGGACAGGCGCTCGATCTCGTGGAAATGGTTCATGCCCATCTCGAGCACCAGGACCTCGGTACCGGCCGGGGCGGAAAGCACCGTGAGCGGCATGCCGATCAGGTTATTGAAATTGCCCTTGGTGGCCCAGACACGATAGCGCTTGGCGAGTACAGCGGCGAGCACGTCCTTGGTCGTCGTCTTGCCGATGGAACCGGTAATGCCAACGACCAGGCAGCCAAGCTCCAGGCGGTACGCGTGCGCCAAACGAAGCAGAAACTCCTCGGGATCATCGGTCAGCAGGATGGCGCATCCCTTGTCCTGCGCCAGCGAGACCAACTCGGCATCGGGCTCACGCGTCATCACGACGGCGCCGGCACCCGACTGGACGGCACGGGAAGCAAAATCATTGCCGTCGACGTTTTCACCGGGAAAGGCGACGAAAATCGTCCCTTCCTCGACCTGGCGCGAGTCGATAACGCACCCGCGGCATACCCGATCGACTTCTCCCGTCACGGTTCGGGCCCCTGTTGCGGCCGCGAGGTTGTTGACGGCGATCTCTATCATTGCAGCTCCCCTGTAAACCTAATAATGCTATCGGCGTATTGTATCCCAGCGCCGCGCATGCGTGGTGCAGGGCATGTGAACACCCCTCATATGGGACAACAAACCACGCCCCAAAGATTGTAACCCCCTACTTCGTGCGCGGGATGCCCAGCACGTCGAGCGCGTTGGCCATAATGGACTGGAACGGCACCGCAGCGGCATCTGAGCCGCTCGGCGTTCCGTCGAGCGTGATATAGCACAGCACCTTGGGTGATTGTGCCGGCGCAAAGCCCATAAAGGACGACATGTAGTTCTCCTTGAGGTAGCCGCCGTTCTCGTCGGCACGTTCGGCCGTGCCGGTCTTGCCCGCCACGTCATAGCCGTCAACTGCGCCGCCAACGCCCGTGCCTTCAGACACGACCGTCTGCATGCACGATGTCACCTGGGATGCTGCATCCTCAGAAATCGCACGCTCGCCTTCGCCCCAGTCCTTCTCGTCGCCTTTGCTGGACTTATAGAAGTGCGGGGTCATCATCACGCCGCCGTTGGCGATGCCGCCCACGGCACGTGCGATCTCAATCGGCGAGACAGACAGCGCCTGTCCAAAGCTCATCGAGCCCAGCGTGGCGCCGTCATACTGGTCACGCTCCTTGACGATGCCCAGGCTCTCGCCCGGAAAATCTACACCAGAGCTGTGACCGATGCCCCACTTGTCCACATAGGCGGCAAAGTCGTCGGCACCGATCTTGCGCCCCACCAGGACAAAGCCCACGTTGGACGAACGGCGCATCATCTCGCGCACATCCATGGTCATGGCATAGTCGCGCTTGTCGGCATCGGTGACGGTATCGTCGCCCACCTTGATGCTCGCCGGCACCTCAAACGACGTACTCGATCGCACGACGCCCAAGTCGAAGCCGGCGCCCGCCACGAGTGTCTTAAAGACCGAGCCGGGCTCGTAGGCGTCGGTAACCAGGCGCAGGTTCATATCCTCGGTCTTGGCGTTTTCCAAATCGGTCTGGTCGTAGGTCGGATACGAGCAGGCTGCCAAGATCTCTCCTGTCGTAGGATCGGTGACCAGCGCCGAGCCGTTCTTGGCCTTAGTCTTCTCAACTGCCTCTGCCAGGGCATCCTCGGCCGCACGCTGGATATTGACGTCGAGCGTCGTCACGATATCAACGCCGTCGACCGCAGCCACCTTTTTATAGGCACCGCCCGCGATATAGCTGCCGTCCCTCGCGCGCTCGCGTACGAGAGAACCGTTCGTGCCGGTCAGAAGCTTGTTGTATTGCTTTTCGAGACCAGTCAAGCCGTCGTTGTCTACATTCACTACACCCAGCACCTGCGATGCCAGATTGCCGTATGGATATACGCGCTTCATGGCCTGCTCAAAAAGCACGCCGGGCAGGTTCTTCTTCTCCAGCGCCACAGCATCGTCTTCGTCCACCTGGCGCTTGATATACACCCAGGTTCCATCGGACTCGACGAGCTTGCGGCAGGTCTTTTTATCGATTCCAATTGCCTTGACCAGCGCCGACACCGTCTTGTCAACGTCCTCGACAAGCTGCGGGTTCACGGCGATGTTGCGACATTCGACCGACGACGCCAGCACGTTACCGTTGCGGTCGTAGATGGTGCCACGTTTGGCATAGAGGGTCTGCGCAAGCAGGCGACGCGCATCGGCACGCTCGCGCAGTTTATCGGCTTCGACAATTTGATAGTCGGCAAGGCGAAAGACGCCCAAGCCCAAGCCAAGCCCGATGAATCCCATGACGGCTTTGCGGCGAGGCAGCGGCGTGCCCGTGAGCCATTCGGTCGACGAACTCTTGCGCGACCTGGTGTTATGCACTTGAGGGCCACCCGAGCCGCGAAGTCGCGACGCCGGGTCGTTGCCACGGGACCGCCCGGCGTTGTAAGATTGCCGACCCGTTCCTTGATAACCAGAACGTCCCCGCGACGAGGGACGTCCAGAACCGCGGCCCCCATCGGAACCGCGGCGATAGTCATTTGTCATACTCAGCTACCGTCTTGCTACTGAGCGGTCGCGGTCGCGTTGGCGCCCGCGGCTGCATCCTGCGAAAAGTCAAGCGTAACGCTCTCGCTGGGCTCCACCATGCCATAAGCGCCCGCAAGGTCGCGAATGCGCGTGTCGGCGCCATAGACCGAATGCATGACCTCCAGGTCGGAGCTCTCATCGGTCGCCTTTTCGAGCGTGTTGGTAAGCTCGGCGTTGCTGTTGAGCACCTGGGCCGTAACGCCGGCGAGCGCCACGCGGGCGACGCCGATCGTCATGAAGATAGCCGCAATGATGCAAAACGTTTTAAGAACGCTCATGAAAACCGGGCTTACCGCCTGGTTTGCCTGACGGCCCGCGCCCGTGTAGACATCAAAGCGCGGCGTGCGCTGCTCACGGGGAGCAACGGGGGCCTGCGGCGTCTCACGATAGGCGGGCATGGCGTTCATATCATAGGCGAGTGCTGCGTTTGAAGTGTTGTAGCCCATGATATGCCGCCTCCCATCCCGAGTACGTTGGTAGTGTGTTTAAGCTTCGTTTATGGTGCGAGCGGGAGGTCCAATATCGCGCGGTCGCGCCTACAGACGCTGCGCCACGCGGATTTTGGCTGATCTCGCCCGAGGGTTGCGCTCAACCTCATCAGGCTGGGCAACCAGGGGTTTGCGGGTGATGACCTTGAGTATCGGCACGTTGCCGCACACGCACACCGGAATCTCCGGCGGACACGTGCACCCCTGGCTCATCTCCTTAAAGTGATTCTTTACGATACGATCCTCAAGCGAGTGATACGAGATGACGCAGATACGTCCGCCCGGGTTGAGCCACCTGGTGGCGGCATCAAGCCCTCGTTCGAGCACATCGAGCTCGTGATTGACCTCGATGCGAATGGCCTGGAAACTTTTCTTGGCCGGGTGTCCGCCATGCCGACGAGCGGCAGCCGGGATACCCGCCTTGATGATCTCGACAAATTGCCCGGTGGTTTCGATCGGTTCTTGCTCGCGGCGGCGCACGATCTCGCGCGCGATCTGCGAGGCGAACTTCTCTTCGCCGTAGACGCGTAGAATCCGGGCGAGGTCGTGTTCGTTATAGGTGTTGATGACCTCAGCTGCGTTTAAGGTGTTATTACCCGGATCCATCCGCATGTCCAATGGGGCGTCCTCGTTATACGAAAAGCCCCTGCCAGGGATATCGAGTTGCGGTGACGAAACGCCCAAATCGAACAGGAAGCCATCGACCCCGGGCACCTCGGCCGAGCAAAGCAGCTCGTCCAAGTCGCCGAAGTTGCCCCTCAGCAGCTGGTGCGGAACGCCGGGAACCTCGCGGTCCAGACGGGCGCCAGCGGCCTCGAGGGCCATGTCGTCCTGATCGACGCCGAGCAAAAGGCCCGTCTCCCCCACCTGCGCGGCCATCTTTACCGAATGGCCGGCACCGCCAAGGGTGCAATCGCAGACAACGGAGCCGCTCTTTAGCCGCAGCGACTCAAGCACTTCGCCGAGCATGACAGGTTCATGCCGATATTCTTGTGTCAAGATCCCACGCTCCATCCGTTACCCGTGCCTTGCCCTTACGAGAAGAAGAGGTCCAGCAGGGCCTCATCGTCATCGTCCTCATCGGCCGCGGCGCGATCCCAAACCTCAAGGTGGTCGTAGTTGCCCACAACCGTGACCTCGCGGTCGAGGCTCGCCTGCTTGCGGAGAGACTCAGAAAGACCGATACGACCCGCGCTGTCCACGTCCATCGACGTGGTGCGCTTGTTGATCGCCCTCATGAGCTTCTGGTCGTTAATGTCACGCGGGTTAAAACCCTCGTGGCCCTCACGACCCGCGAAGAGTCCTTCGACCCACTTATCGAAGGCCTCGGCAGAGAACACGTACAGAGCATCGACATCCAGGGCTTTGAACACGCGAACGTGCTCTCCAAGCTCCTCGCGAAGGGGTGCAGGCAGGGACAGACGACCTTTTGCATCGAGATTGCGCTCGTATGCACCAGTCATTCCCATGTGCGCCCTCCCCTCGGTTACTCAGATGGCACGTACGCGGGGAACCACCCCGCCTGTCGACGTCATCAATAATATGGGGAACCGCCCCATTTTTCAACACCTTTCCCCACCCCTTCCCCCACCCCTCCCCACCATTCCACCCCCAATATGTTGTAAAACACCCCCGAGCATATGTTCGAAAACACAATATGTTGTGTTTGCAGCAAAGGCGGGATGCCACCTGTAGAACCACGCCCGCGAACCTCAACCTTCAAGTTGACCTTGAGGCGATTTTTACGTCCCTTTACACGCTGTTCACATCGCCCCCAAACTCCCCCACCCACGGTACACACGGCCCACCGCCGCGTCGGTGTCTAGCGAAAAATGGGACGAGCCCCAGATTGCCCATGCGCGCAAAAGTGCGTCTCAGCAATCTGGGGCCCGGCCCCTTTAGTATTTATAAATATGCAGGTCAGCGAGGTGCTAGCGATGTGCTAGCGGATGCGCCGCCAGATAGACCTCGGTCAGTTGCGTTCGGTCGACATGCGTGTAGACCTGCGTGGTCGAAATATCGGCATGGCCCAAAATCTCCTGCAGCACACGCAGGTCGGCACCGCCCGCGAGCATGTGGGTGGCAAAGGAGTGGCGCAAGGTATGGGGATGGAGCCCCACCAGCCCCACCTGACGCCCATACCGCTCGCATATCGCATGCACGGCCTGGCGCGACAGGCGACGTCCGTTCTTATTTAAAAAGACCGCCGAGGTCTCGGTTCCGCGGGCATGAGCCGCCAAGCGAGAACGTCCCTCAGTTACATAGAGCGTCAGAGCTCGCGCCGCGCTTCCCACCAGTGGGGACAGGCGTTCCTTTGAGCCCTTACCGCGAACGAGTACAAAGCCATCGTCAATATGGATATCGCCCACATCGAGCCCAACCAGCTCACTCACACGCAAACCGCATCCGTAGAGCACTTCCAAGATGGCATGGTCGCGCAGTCCCATCTCGCCCTCGGGAAAGTCTTGATCGAGCAGTGCCGAGACATCCTCCACCGATAGATACTCCGGCAAACGCTCAGCCTTTTTAGGCAGGCGCAACGCCGCCGTCGGGTTTTGGGCCACGGCCCCATCGCGCACCAAAAAGGCATGCAAGCCCTTCACGGCAGCAAGCGCGCGCTCCACCGAGGCGTCGGAATAGCCCCCATCGCGACGGTCGGCGACAAAGCCCTCCACGATCTGACGGGTCACCTCTTCAAAAGACACAATACCCGCCCGCTCCAGATAGGCGCAGTACGTCGTCAGGTCACGACGATAGGCCGCAATCGTGTTGCGCGCCAAGCCCCGCTCGACCGCGAGGTAATCGAGATACTCCCCCGCCGCCACGGCGAGCGACGAGGGAGTAGCTTCGGTATGTTCCTTATTCGCCGGCACCCTTAGTCCGTAGCGAGGTTCATGGGCGTCACCTGCAGACGGTCGACACCCTCGTGCTGGCCAATCGAAGCGCGCACGAACTCGCGGAACAGCGGCTGTGGGTTGGTCGGGCGGCTCTTGAACTCGGGATGAGCCTGGGTTGCCACATACCACGGATGAACGTCGCGCGGCAGCTCGACCATCTCGACCAGGCGCTCGTCGGGCGACAGACCCGAGATAACCAAACCGGCGTCCTCGAGCTGGTCACGGAAAGCGTTGTTGAACTCAAAGCGGTGACGGTGACGCTCGTAGACGAGTTCCTCGCCATATGCCTCGCGAGCAAGGGTATCGGCGGCGAGCTTGCACGGATAGGCGCCCAGGCGCATGGTGCCGCCCTTCTCGGTCACGTCCTCCTGCGAGCTCATCAGATCGATGACGCTATACGGACCGTCCGGATCAAACTCGGAGGAGCTGGCACCGGCAAGGCCAACGACATTGCGGGCGAACTCGCACACGGCGACCTGCATACCCAGGCAAATGCCCAGATACGGTATCTTGTGCTCACGGGCAAACTCGGCCGCGAGGATCTTGCCCTCCAGGGCGCGCTTGCCAAAGCCGCCGGGGACCAGGATGCCCGAGGCGTCGCCCAGAACCTCGGAGACATTCTGCTCGTCGAGGCTCTCGCCGTCGACCAGCTGGACGTCCACATGGCGATCGTAGAAGACGCCCGCATGGTGCAGGGCCTCGATAACCGACAGGTACGCATCGGGCAGCTGCGTGTACTTGCCAACGACGGCAATCTTAACCTTATCGGCGTGATGATTGGCATGGTTCTGCTTACGCAGGAACTCATTCCACTCGCTCATGTCGCGCTCACGCGGGTCCAGGCCCAGGCGCTCGCAAATACGCAGGTCAAAGTCCTGCTCGGCAAGCAGCTGCGGCACGTCGTAGATGCTCGCGCAGTCCTCATTGGTAAAGACGCAATCGGTGTCGACGTCGCAGAAGCTTGCGATCTTTCCGCGGATAGCGTCATCGATATGGTGGTCGGAGCGCAGCACGATAATATCGGGCTGGATGCCAAAGCTGCGGAGCTCCTTGACGGAATGCTGCGTGGGCTTGGTCTTGACCTCGTGGGCGGCGGCAATATAGGGAACGAGCGACACGTGGATGTAGCAGACGTTCTCGGGGCCGGCCTCCTTGCGGTACTGACGGATGGCCTCCACAAACGGTTGGGACTCGATGTCGCCGATCGTGCCGCCCAGCTCGGTGATGACTACATCGGAGCCGGTCTGCTCCTCGATGCGGCGGAACTTGTCCTTAATGGCATTGGTGACGTGGGGAATCACCTGCACGGTACCGCCCAAAAAGTCGCCGCGACGCTCACGGGCGATTAGGCTTTTGTAGATGGCACCGGTCGTAAAGTTGGAATCGCGGGTCAGGTTCTCATCAATAAAGCGCTCGTAATGACCCAGGTCCAGGTCGGACTCGTAACCATCCTCGGTTACAAAGACCTCACCATGCTGGAACGGGCTCATGGTACCAGGGTCGACGTTCAGATACGGGTCGGCCTTCTGCATCGTTACTTTGTAGCCACGCGACTTGAGCAGACGGCCCAGCGAGGCCGCGGTAATACCCTTGCCCAGAGACGAAACTACGCCACCGGTCACGAACACATGCTTGGTCATATTGAGTTACCTGCGCTTCCCGTAGAAGTTATCCATACACATCTTACGGGTCTTCATTGTAATACTCGCGCCGCGGACCGTTCGCAATTTTTCTCGCGTGCGGTTGCATTTCTCAATCTTGAAACAAAACGCCGCCCGGTTTCCCGGGTGGCGTCGCTATGGCAAGGGTTACATGCTGCTATCGATCAGCAGCCTCATCCTCAAGCATTTCCTGAACGAGCATGCCGGTACGGACGCCCTCAAGATACCACTCGCCACGTTCGGTGAGGCAAATGCCATTTGCAAGCTGACCGCCGTCGTCGCTATAACGCGAGACGACATCAATCATGCCTTCGGAATCCAAGCGATCGATTGCGGCGCGGGCACGATACGGCGAAACCCCCACGCGCTCGGCAAGCGTTTTGCGCGAGAAACCATACGGCCCGCCATTGTCTTCGGTTTGCTGGTCGATCTCCATCAACACCAGCACCTCGACACGCTTCATATCGTTGACACTCGCACGACCCTTGCCCGCCATAGCAGCCTCCTCAAACCGAGCACGAGCATCTAACGCGCCGTGCGCGACCGACACACCTCACGATGGCAGGTAATATCCATCATGCGGCATCCCGCTAAGGATGAAACAGTTACGGTTATTGTATACCGCTCAAATTGTTTCTAGGCAGGTAAACGGCTATTTTTCGCCGAAATAGGCGCTTTATTGATCAAAAAGCCGTACCGGGCGCTAACCCGATACGGCCAAAATGCAATGCAATTACCGCGGCGCTTCAAACTTAGCGATGGAAGAAACCGCGGCGCTCAAACTTGGGCTCGCAGCACACGTTGATACCCAGTTTGCGCAGTACCGTCTCGTCCGTCGGCGAGATGATCACGCTAAAGAAGGCATCGCAACCGCGCAACTGCTCCAGGCCCGAAAGGACGCGAGCGGCCGTCTCACTCGTGGCCGAGGTGATCGACAGCGCCATAAGCGTCTCGTCGGTGTGGAGGCGCGGGTTTTTGCTACCCAGGAAATGCGTCTTGAGCTTGCTGATGGGCTCGATCGCCTCATCGCTAATGACCTCGAGCTCAAGGTCGACGCCCGAAACATGCTTGAGGGCGTTCATAATGAGCGAACTTGCGGCGCCCAGGCGCGTGGAGGTCTTGCCGGTCACCACGGAGCCATCGGGCATGACCATGGCACCCACGGGACCACCCGTCAGCTGCTCCCTGGTGAGGGCCGCCGAGCGCGCCGGTGAGTAGTTCTTATCGATGCCGGCTTTCTTCATAATAATCTTGAGACGGTCGACTTGCTCATCGCCCACGCCGGTACGGCGCACATTTTCGACCGCGGTAAAGTAGCGGCGGACGATCTCCATCTTGGAGGCGTCGCGGCAGGCATCGTCATCGGTGATGGCAAAACCGACCATATTGACGCCCATGTCCGTAGGGCTCTGGTAGGGGCTCTTGCCCAGGATCTTTTCCATCAGGGCACGGACTACCGGGAAGGCCTCGACGTCGCGGTTGTAGTTGACCGTGGTCTTGTTGTAGGCCTCCAGGTGGAAGGAGTCGATGATGTTGGCGTCATCGAGGTCTGCCGTGGCGGCCTCGTAGGCAATATTGACCGGATGCGTAAGGGGCAGATTCCAAACCGGGAAGGTCTCGAATTTGGCATAGCCGGCGGCCGTGCCATGCTTGTGCTCGTGATAGAGCTGAGACAGGCAAGTGGCGAGCTTGCCCGAGCCAGGGCCGGGCGCCGTCACGACAACGAGCGGTCGGGTGGTCTCGACAAACTCGTTCTTGCCATAGCCGTCGTCGGACACAATCAGATCGACATCGTGCGGATACCCCTCGATGGGATAGTGCAGCTTGGCGGGAATACCGAGCGCGTTCAGGCGGTTGCGGAACACATCGGCAGCGGGCTGTCCAGCGTACTGGGTGATGACCACGGCCGCGACAGCAAAGCCGTTGCCGCGGAACAGGTCAACCAGGCGCAGCACATCCTCGTCATAGGTAATGCCAAGGTCACCACGAGCCTTGTTTTTCTCGATATGGTTCGCGTTGATCGCGATGATAACCTCGACATCGTCGGCGATGCTCTTGAGCATGCGGAACTTGCTGTCCGGCTCAAAACCCGGTAGCACGCGGCTGGCATGATAGTCATCGAACAGCTTGCCGCCAAACTCCAAATACAGCTTGCCGCCAAACTGCGAGATGCGCTCCTTAATGTGAGCAGCCTGCAGCTCGATATACTTCGCGTTGTCGAAACCCTGGCGCATGTATGGCTCCCGTCCCGTTTCCATTTAATGTTCTAGGCGATTATAACGGAGCCTGCCCCTCGCAAGGGCCTGGCCACCAACAGGCACCAACCAAACACGCCACCGCAACCACCGGGGACCCGGGATAGCTAATTTGAAGCAGGAACCAAGTCACTCCGCACCAACAATGGAAACGTCACAGGCAGAGCCAAAGTCAACGAACGGGCACCAGAGCGGGCAAGCTGTTCCCCTGCACCAACAATAACAGCGTCGCAGGTTGAGCATAAGTCAGCGAGCGCCGTCCAGAACGTACAAGTTGGCATGAAAAAGGCAAGGCATAGACCTTTTGGTCATGCCTTGCCTTTTGAATGACAAATTGTAGTTCTGGGCGGCGCACAGCGTCGAGTGGTTCCGCGGTTTGGTAAAACCGCGGAACATAAGTGCGCCCCCTCCCGCGCACGGAACGGGAGGGGGCTAAAGGTAGGAGTCTACCGGTGGGTTTACCCCACCGGAAAGACGATGACCAGGTGATCCGTTATAGGATCGTCAAGGTTCCGTGGGGTACCCAAGGGGTACTTAGAGCATCACGCAGGCGACGGTCAGAATGATGGCGCAGACGACGGAGAGAGCGACGATGAGCTTAAGGGCAAACTTGAGCCAGGTCGTCCACTCGATCTTAGCCAGAGCGAGACCGCCCATGATGGCACCAGAGGTCGGGGTGAACAGGTTCACGACGCCGATGGCGGCGGAGAAGATCATGACCATGACCTCGGGCGAGAAGCCGAGCTTAACAGCCAGCGGTCCCATGATGGGCATGGAGACAGTAGCCATACCGGAGGTCGAGGGGATCAGGAAGGACAGGCCGAAGTAGACCAGGAAGCTCATGGGAGCGAAGATCACGCCGGACAGGCCGGACAGAGCATTGGCGGCAGCGTCGAGGACGTAGACGTCGAGGCCGGTGCTAGCCATGAGGACGGAGATACCACGGGCGAGAGCGATGACGAGGACAACGGACATCATGTCGGCAGCGCCGGTGATGAAGGTGTTGACGATCTGCTTCTCGGACAGGCCACCGATGATACCGATCAGGACAGCCATGAGGAAGAACCAGGTGGAAGCCTCATCGAAGTACCACTGGCCAATGGGCAGGCCGGTGATCAGGGCAGACCAGCCCTGAACGATGGCGTTACCGTCGGCGTCATAGACGGCGCCAGCATCGAAGAAGTTGGCGACGCCCTCGTTGAGATCGGCCAGCGGGATGAAGCCGACGATCATGACGACGAAGGTGAAGGCAAAGGCGATCAGAACACCCTTCTGACGACCGGTGAGCTTGACCTCCTTGTTAACCTCGGAAGCAGCCTTGCCGTGAGCCTCTTCGGCGTCCTTGAGCTCCTGCATCGAAAGAATGGTGGAACCCTTGTCAGCCTTGACCTTCTTGGCATAGCTCATGACGAAGAAGATGGACATAGCGGTGGTAACAATCCACAGGACGGCACCGAGGCCGATGATGATGGACTGGTTGACCTCAATGCCAACGCCAGTCAGAGCGTCAACGGCAGCACCGACGGCAAACGGGTTAACCGTGGAGCCGAGGCAGCCGCAGCCAGCGCCGAGCAGGACGGTAGCAGCGCCGACCATGGGGTCGAAGCCAGCAGCCATCATGGTGGCGGCGAGCAGGGCGTAGAAGGGAACGGTCTCCTCGCACATACCATAGGTGGTACCACCGAGGGAGAAGATGAGCATCAGCACGGGAATGAGCATGATCTCATTGCCCTTAAGCTTCTGCACCAGAACGGCAATGCCGTTGTCCAGGGCGCCGGTCTCGGTCATCATGCCGAGGAAGCCACCGAGGATCATAACGAAGAGGCAGACGGGCAGAGCGTCAGCGAAGCCCTTGACCGGGGCGGTGCAGAAATCGCTCAAGCGGGCAGCGGTAACCGCGCCACCGGACGTACCGGAGACGATAACGGTAACAACCGCGACGATTGCCAGCAGAGCAAGAAGAATGGTGAACGATGAAGGCATACCGCGCTTTTTCTTAGCGGTCTCAGTCATAGTTCTCATCCCCCCTTCATAAATCAATTACTGATCTCGCCCGAAGCGGCTCTTCCGTGCCGTGCATGTCGCTCGATGCGAGATTTTTACCAGACAAAAGCGCTCGGGGTGCGCAGCAATGCACCCCGAGCGAGATGCTAGATGCTCTTACTTGAGCGTAGCGTACATGACAGCCTTGATGGTGTGCATGCGGTTCTCGGCCTCGTCGAAGACCTTGGAAGCGGGGCTCTCGAAGACCTCGTCGGTGACCTCCTGCTCGGTGATGCCGAACTGCTCGCACTTCTCGGCGCCAATCGTGGTGTTGGTGTCGTGGAAGCTGGGCAGGCAGTGCAGGAAGATGGCACCCGGGTTGGCCATAGCCATGACCTCGGAGGTAACGCGATACGGGGTGAGCTGAGCGATGCGCTCGGCCCAGACCTCGTCGGGCTCGCCCATGGAGACCCACACGTCGGTGTAGAGAACGTCGGCACCGGTGACGCCGTCCTTGACGTCGGTGGTCAGCTTGATGGTGCAGCCGTTGGCCTCAGCGATAGGCTTGCAGGCCTCGATGACGTCGTCAGCGGGCATGCACTCCTCGGGGCCGCAGGCCACGAAGTTCATGCCGAGCTTGGAGCAGACGACCATGAGGGAGCGAGCGACGTTGTTCTTGCAGTCGCCCATGAAGACGAGGGTCTTGCCCTTGATGTCGTAGTTGAAGTTCTCCTGGACGGTCAGGATGTCGGCGAGCATCTGGGTGGGGTGCCACTCGGTGGTCAGACCGTTCCACACGGGCACGCCGGACTTAGCGGCAAGCTCCTCGACGTCGTCCTGGGCAAAGCCACGGAACTCGATGCCGTCATACATGCGGCCGAGAACGCGGGCGGTGTCCTCGATGGACTCCTTCTTGCCCATCTGCGACGAACCCGGATCGAGGTAGGTGACGCCCATGCCCAGATCCATGCCGCCGACCTCGAAGGCGCAGCGGGTACGAGTGGAGGTCTTCTGGAAGAGCAGAACGATGTTCTTGCCCTCGAGATAACGGTGCGGAACGCCAGCGCGCTTCATGTCCTTGAAGTTCTTGGAGAGCTTGAGCAGGTACTCGATCTCCTCGGTGGTGAGGTCGAGGAGCTTGAGGAAGCTACGGCCGGAGAGGTTAACACCCATGGTTCGTTTCCTTTCGAAGAAATGAATTACGTAAGTATTAGTGTTGCCCGTTTGACGGGCGAAACCGGTGCGGTTGTAGGGGGACCGCACCGGAAACGGAAAGACTTAGAGGTCCTCGCGCCAGAAGGGCATGCTCATGCAGCGCGGGCCGCCACGGCCGCGGGAGAGCTCGGCGGAGGGCACGACGAGAAGGTCCAGGCCCTCCTTGTACAGCACGTCGTTGGTGACGGTGTTGCGGGCGTAGACGCAGATCTTGCCGGGCTCGACGCACAGGGTGTTGGAGCCGTCGTTCCACTGCTCGCGGGAGGCCGCGATCGGGTCGCCGCCGCCGCAGGGGATCAGCTTGACCTGGTCAACGCCGGTGGCGTCCTCCAGGACGTGCTCGAGGGTGTCCTCGATCAGGCGGATGTTCACGTCGCCCGGGTTCTTGCCGGCGGTCAGCTCGTAGACGCGCAGGGTGCCCATGATGGCGGGGTGGATCGTGAACTTATCGACGTCGATCTGAGTGAAGACCGTGTCGAGGTGCATGAAGGCGCGGGAGACCGGGATGTCGAAGGCCAGGATGCGCTCGACCTTGGAGTCGGAGTTCCAGAAGATGTTCTGGGCCATGACGTCGATGGCTGCGGCCTGGGTGCGCTGGGAGATGCCGACGGCGAGGGTCTTCTCGTTGATGTTCAGCACGTCGCCGCCCTCGGTGTGGAACTGGCAGTCGCGGCGGAAGTACAGGGAGACGTCCTTGTAGTCGGGGTGGTACTTGAAGACGTACTTGCCGTACAGGGTCTCGCGGTTGCGGGTGACCGAGTACATGCGGTTGAGGTTGACGCCCTCGCCGACGACCGCGAACGGGTCGCGGGTGAAGTAGAGGTTGGGCATCGGGTCGATGATCAGGTCGGACTCGGACTCGGAGTTGACCAGGGAGTCGAGGGTCGTGGACGCCGTGAGGGGCATGTCGATCTCGGCCTTGGTCATGCCGGCCATGGTCTTCTTGACGAACTCGAGGTTGTCCTCGATGGAGTCCAGCTTCTCGCGGACGATCTGCGGCATGTGCTGGCCGCGGATGCCTGCCTCGGCGATGTACTGGTCGGTGAACTCGGCGCGGGCGCCGGGGACCTGGTCGAACACCTCTGCGACGAGGTTCTCGAGGTAGAGCACCTCCACGCCCTGGTCCTTAAGGATCTGGGCGAAGGTGTCGTGCTCCTGCTGCGCGACCTCCAGGAACGGGACGTCGTCGAACAGGAGTCGCTCGAGCTCGTCGGGCGGCAGGTTGAGGAGCTCGTCGCCGGGACGGTGCAGGCAGACCTTCCTGAGCTTGCCGATCTCGGAAGGCACGTGCAGACCTTTCGTCATGGCCTCCTACCTTTCTTTCGGGCCCCTGTCAGGGCCGATTCGTTAGCGCCCCTCCGTGTGAGGCGTTATTGCTGACGACATATTTATATCCAAAATCAGTCCATACTTCCACCTCGCCCCCGAACGGTTTTATATGAGGGGTGAACGGCATACACATATACTTCACGCATGGCACACTTTGATTTAATAAAGTTTATTTACGTGCTAAAACGCGTTTTCAATCCAAATAGCAAATGGAACTTAACTTTATTAAACCACCCTCAAATTGCATATTTCTAATAAAGCTATGAATAGAATTAGCGATTCATGCCGCGTCTCAACCATTTTCATTTTTATTCAGAAAAAAGTTTGTCCTATTCATTTCTGGTAAACAAATTACCGTTTACCAGACGCTTGATACCGTTCACCGGAAGCTCAGTATAAGGCCCAGCGGATACCGGCTCGCTTTACGGCCCCATTTGTAACAACTTGACTTCTCGGTATAGAAAAACGAACCCGCTTCCCCTTGGGAAACGGGTCTGTTATCGATTATCGTCGGCCAATTTGAATACGGACTTCGAAGGAAGTCGTGATCCTATCGATCGAACTCGGCCAGCGCCTCACCCAGAAGCCTCAGGCCCTCGCGAAGAACGTCTTCGCTCGGGCAGTAGCCCAGGCGTGCGCCGCAGGGAAGCTCAAAGCGGCTACCGGGAACCAGCAGCACTCCCCTCTCGGCCAACAGGCGCTTGCAGAACTCCTCGTCGTCCTCGGGAATATCCAGCCGGATAAACGAGGTGGATACGCCCTGCGGGGCCGTCCAGGAAACGCGGTCCTGCGTATCAATCCAAGCCTGTGCGATATCGCGGTTGCCAAACACGATCTTACGGTTGCGCTCGAGAATCTTGTCCTTGTGCTCGAGCACGTAGGTCGCCAGGGCGTCGTTGAACACGCCGCCGCAGATCATGGTGTAGTCGCGATATGTGCGGATGCGGTTGGACACCTCTTCGTTGGCCACGACCCAGCCCACGCGGGCCGCAGGCGTCGAATAGGTCTTGGACACCGAGTTGGTGACAATGGCCTTCTCGTACACGTCGGCCATCGACATAAAGGACTCGGTGTTCTCGAGCGGCAGATACACCTCGTCGCACAGCACGTAGACGCCCACCGAACGGGCAATCTCGGCAATCTGCCCGAGCATATCGGCATCGAGCGCCGTACCGATGGGGTTCGATGCGTTATTGATGCAGATGAGCTTGGTGTTGGGGCGCACCAAGCGCTTGAGCTCATCGATATCGGGCTTCCAGCCGAGCTCCTCGCGGAGCTCCCAATACTCGACCTCGGCACCCAGCGTACGCGGAATCTCGTAGAGCGGCGCATAGGTAGGCCACTCGGCAATCACGTGATCGCCGGGCTCCACAACGGCCATGATGGCGTTGAGGTTGGCGCCCGTGCAGCCATTGGTCTGCAGAATGTGATCGGGATTGACATCGCGACGATACAGCTTGGCGACCTCGGCCTTAAATTCCGGCGATCCCTCGATCCAGCCGTAGTTCATCTTCTCGCGATCCAGGCGCTCGTAGAACGTGGCGCCGTCCTGCTCGTCCAGTGCGCGAAGCTCGCCCATGGTCAGCGACGAGATCGTCGACTGAGCGATATCCCAGGTAGCACTCTTCTCCCAAACGTTGAGCCATTCCTCAACACCGATTGTCTTGATATCCATGGCCACCTTATCTGATCTTCATTTAGCGTCATTAAACATGAATGGGGCGGTGCGAAAGATCCGCACCGCCCCAATGGGAGACATCTAATGGCAGCTAGATGTTTGTAGTAAGACCTGTACGGGTCTTTGAAAACCTTAGAGGTCCTCGCGCCAGAAGGGCATGCTCATGCAGCGCGGGCCGCCACGGCCGCGGGAGAGCTCGGCGGAGGGCACGACGAGAAGGTCCAGGCCCTCCTTGTACAGCACGTCGTTGGTGACGGTGTTGCGGGCGTAGACGCAGATCTTGCCGGGCTCGACGCACAGGGTGTTGGAGCCGTCGTTCCACTGCTCGCGGGAGGCCGCGATCGGGTCGCCGCCGCCGCAGGGGATCAGCTTGACCTGGTCAACGCCGGTGGCGTCCTCCAGGACGTGCTCGAGGGTGTCCTCGATCAGGCGGATGTTCACGTCGCCCGGGTTCTTGCCGGCGGTCAGCTCGTAGACGCGCAGGGTGCCCATGATGGCGGGGTGGATCGTGAACTTATCGACGTCGATCTGAGTGAAGACCGTGTCGAGGTGCATGAAGGCGCGGGAGACCGGGATGTCGAAGGCCAGGATGCGCTCGACCTTGGAGTCGGAGTTCCAGAAGATGTTCTGGGCCATGACGTCGATGGCTGCGGCCTGGGTGCGCTGGGAGATGCCGACGGCGAGGGTCTTCTCGTTGATGTTCAGCACGTCGCCGCCCTCGGTGTGGAACTGGCAGTCGCGGCGGAAGTACAGGGAGACGTCCTTGTAGTCGGGGTGGTACTTGAAGACGTACTTGCCGTACAGGGTCTCGCGGTTGCGGGTGACCGAGTACATGCGGTTGAGGTTGACGCCCTCGCCGACGACCGCGAACGGGTCGCGGGTGAAGTAGAGGTTGGGCATCGGGTCGATGATCAGGTCGGACTCGGACTCGGAGTTGACCAGGGAGTCGAGGGTCGTGGACGCCGTGAGGGGCATGTCGATCTCGGCCTTGGTCATGCCGGCCATGGTCTTCTTGACGAACTCGAGGTTGTCCTCGATGGAGTCCAGCTTCTCGCGGACGATCTGCGGCATGTGCTGGCCGCGGATGCCTGCCTCGGCGATGTACTGGTCGGTGAACTCGGCGCGGGCGCCGGGGACCTGGTCGAACACCTCTGCGACGAGGTTCTCGAGGTAGAGCACCTCCACGCCCTGGTCCTTAAGGATCTGGGCGAAGGTGTCGTGCTCCTGCTGCGCGACCTCCAGGAACGGGACGTCGTCGAACAGGAGTCGCTCGAGCTCGTCGGGCGGCAGGTTGAGGAGCTCGTCGCCGGGACGGTGCAGGCAGACCTTCCTGAGCTTGCCGATCTCGGAAGGCACGTGCAGACCTTTCGTCATGGCCTCCTACCTTTCTTTCGGGCCTTTCGGCCGAATCTCTCAGCACCCTTCCGTAACGGGTGCTGCTTGCTGACAGCTCTAGTTATATCCAAATTCCAACCGTAATTCCACCTCGCCCCCGAACGGTCAACAAAGTTCGATGAACGGTATATCGAATATGATTCTCCCATAATGCACTTCGGCGTTCTAAAGTAGCTTTTCTAAGGTAAATGCTCTTTTTTCTTAAAAATCATTCGCAATTACAACTCCAATCTTTCGATTAAGAATTGCATATCTAAAACGGTTTTATGTATATAAATGACGCTTGTTCGTGTTTCTGTCTGTATTCGATGATATTCAACTACCTATCATTCTTATTCACACATACTCACCAGTTGAGTGAGGATATAGACCGTTTTTCACAACGCGAAGGGCGTCAGCTCTATGGCTTGTCAGCGTAAGAAGTAGGTAAAGATACCGTTCACGCGATACGTCCGTGCCATAGGCCGACTAAATTGAGACAATAGTGAATAGTGTTAGGCAACCGTCCCCCACGGGGACTGAACGGACAGATGCATATGCCGAGCAAAATCGAAAAAAAGCAAGCCGCTGCAAAGCTGCGTAAGCCGCCGCGCGACTTCTCGTACACGCAGAACCGAGAGCTCAGCTGGCTGCGCTTTGACAACCGTGTGCTTGACGAAGCCTTCGACGAGACCGTTCCGCTGTTCGAGCGGCTAAAGTTCGTGTCGATTTTCGAGTCTAACCTCGATGAGTTTCTCATGGTGCGCGTGGGCGGCCTGTCCGATCTGGCAGAGCTCAAAAAACAGCCTGTCGACAACAAGAGCAATATGACCGCCTCCGAACAAGTCGATGCTGTCATGGCCGAAATGCCCGGGCTCCTTACCCGATGGGAGTCCATCTTTAAGAGCATCGAGGGCAAGCTCGACACCCTGGGCGTTCACCGCGCCCGCATCGATTCGCTTACGCCCGAGGAGCGCACCTTTGTAACCCGTTACTTCCAGGCCTACGTGTCGCCGGTCATCTCGCCGTTGGTCATTGACCCGCGCCATCCCTTCCCCAACCTGCGCAACGGCGCACTCTATCTGGCCTGCGGCCTGGACGGCGTCACCGACGAGGAAAGTCTGCTGGGCCTAATCGAGATTCCCGCCTCGATGAACCGCGTGGTCGAGATCCCCTCGCCCACCGGCACCTACTCCTACATCTTGCTCGAGGACGTCATCCTCGCCTGCCTGGACAGCTGCTTTGGCTCCTACAAGCCACTCGACCGCGCGCTCATCCGCGTCACCCGCAACGCCGACATCGATCCGGACGGCGAGGGCGTCGAAGAGGAAGAGGACTACCGCCAGCACATGAAGCGCATCCTCAAGAAGCGCCTGCGTCTGCAGCCGGTAGTGCTCGCGGTCTCGGGGTCGCTCGAGAAGGCGACGCTCAAGACCATCCGCAAGGCGCTCGAGCTTTCGCGCCGCTCTGTCTTTACCTGCGATATCCCGCTCGACCTGGGCTACGTCTTTGGCATTGAGAGTAAGATTCCCGAGCACCTGCGCAACGAGCTGCTCTTTACGCCGTTTAAGCCGCAGCCCAACCCCACCATCGATATGACCCGCTCCATCCGCGAGCAGGTACTTCAGCACGACAAGCTGCTCTTTTATCCCTATGAGGCCATGAACCCCTTCCTGGATCTGGTGCACGAGGCCGCCTACGACCCCGAGTGCATCTCACTGCGCATCACGCTCTACCGCGTGGCCAAGCAGAGCCGCCTGTGCGAGTCACTGATCGATGCCGCCGAGAACGGCAAAGAGGTCACGGTGCTCATGGAGCTCCGCGCGCGCTTTGACGAGCAGAACAACATCGAGTGGGCCGAGCGCCTGGAAGAGGCCGGCTGCACCGTCATCTACGGCTCCGAGGGCTTTAAGTGCCACTCCAAGATCTGCCAGCTCACCTATCGCGAGGGCATGGCGCTAACGCGCCTGACGCTGCTGGGCACCGGCAACTTTAACGAGAAGACGGCCAAACTCTACAGCGACTTTATGCTCATGACCGCTCACCCCGGCATCGGCGAGGACGCCAACCTGTTCTTCCGCAACCTGTCGCTGGGCAACCTGCGCGGCGATTACCGCTTCCTGGGTGTGGCGCCCGTCGGACTGAAACCGCTCATCATGCGCGGGCTTGACCGCGAGATCCAGCGCGCCCTCGCCGGCGAGCCCGCCCGCGTGTTCTTTAAACTCAACTCGCTCACCGACCGCGAGGTCATCGACAAGATCGCCGAGGCATCGTGCGCAGGAGTCCGCGTGGACATGATCATCCGCGGCATCTCGTGCCTCAAGCCGGGCGTTCCTGGCAAGACCGAGAACGTGCATGTCCGTTCTATCGTCGGACGCTTTTTGGAGCATGCGCGCGTTTACGCCTTTGGCGTGGACTCGGACATGATCTATCTGAGCTCGGCCGACATGATGACACGCAACACCGAGCACCGCGTGGAGATCGCCTTCCCCGTGCTCGACCCCACCTGCCGCGCCCTGGTGCACGAGTACATGGGCATGCAGCTGCGCGACAACGTGAAGGCCCGCAGCCTCACGAGCGACGGCACTTGGGTCCCCGTGGAGCGTGCAGAGGGTGAGAAACCCTTCAACTCGCAGGAAGCCCTGCTGGAGCGTGCCTATCGCAACGCCGAGGCCGCGCCCGAGCCCGTCATTGAGGCAAAGCCCGCCCCTGCTCCTAAGCCGCAGCCGGCCACACCCGAGGTTCAGAAGGTCCAGGCGACCGTCATTGAGCCCGAGCCCGCACCTGCACCTCAGCCCGAGCCGCAGGCAGCTAAGCCCGCACCCGAGACGAGCGCCCGTCGCGATAAGCCCGCCGGCAAGACCAAGGCCATCGAGCGCCATCGCCCCGGTCGTGTGCGCATGGGCCTGGGCCTGATCGGCCTGGGTCTTAAGACGCTCATTACCGGCAAGACGAAATAGTCGTTTGTAGAAGCAGTTTGTAGAAGCGCCCCGCATTTGAGGAAAGCCTCGGATGCGGGGCGCTTTTCCCTGCTACCATGGTGCGAGCAACAACACGAATGACAGGCAGGGATATGAAGCTCACTATAGAATCGATGACCTACGGCGCCGACGGGCTGGCGCACGCCGACAACGGCAAGGCCGTCTTTGTGCAGGGCGCCGTGGCAGGCGACACCGTCGAGGCCGAGGTCGTACAGGACGGCAAGTCGTTCATGCGCGCCCGCACGACCGAGATTCTGGAGCCGAGCCCCGATCGCATTCAGCCCCCCTGCCCCTTCGTTGGCATCTGCGGCGGTTGTTCGTGGGGCAATCTCTCACGCACGGCACAGCTCGCCGCCAAGGAGCAAAACCTGCGCTCCACGCTCGAGCGCATCGGCAAGTTCGCTCCTGAGCAGGTCGATGAGTTGGTACAGCCCATCTGCCACACCAAGGACGACTGGGGCTACCGCAATAAAATCGAGCTCGAACCGACCGTCGTCAACGGTCGCGTGCGCCTTGGCATGCACGGTGTCGACCCCAGCAAAATCGTGACCGTCGATGCGTGCCCGCTGTTCGATAAGCGCTTCCCGAAGGCGCTCAAATCGGTCGTCGGCGCACTCAACTATCTAAGCGGCAGCCATGACTTGGGACTCGAACGCGTGGGCATTCGTGCATCGCGCCGTACCAAGGCACTCGAGGTCGCACTCTGGACGCCTACAGGCTCTTTTCCGCGCTCGCAGGTCTCCCGCGTGCTGGCGGACGCCGCTCATCCCACGAGCATCGTGCGCGTGATGAGCAAGGGCGAAAAGAAGGCCCGCCGTGTCTCCAAGGTCGAAATGCTCGCCGGAGAGGGCTCATGGACCGAGAATATCGCCGAGGGTCAGATGCGCTTGTCTGCCCCGTCTTTTTTCCAGGTCAACACCAAGGGTGCTGAGATTTTGATCGAGCTTGTCATGGAAGCGCTCGACCCGCAAGAAGACGAGCTTGCCGTGGACCTGTACTGCGGCGCCGGAACCTTTACCCTGCCGCTCGCCCGCCGCTGCGACTTCGTCGCCGCCGTCGAGGCCTACGGCCCGGCCGTGCGCGACCTGCGCCGTAACCTGGAGATCAACAAGCTTGATAACGTCGACGTCATTGGCGGAGACGCGGTGCGCGAGTTCCCCGACCAGGATGCCGACGTCTTGGTGGTCGACCCGCCGCGCGCAGGCCTCGCCCCCGAGGCGATCGACCTTATCGCCAGCACGAGTGCTCGCGATGTCGCCTACGTGAGCTGCGACCCGGCCACCCTGGCACGCGACCTTAAGCGCTTTGTCGAGGAAGGTACCTTCTCCCCCGTCAAGATCACGCCGGTCGATCTGTTCCCGCAAACCTTCCACTGCGAAACCGTCGTCCACCTCAAGCGCAACTAGACTGTTTGCCCCAGACCACGCCCGATGATTTTTCTGGCACGGGATAAAAATAGATTTGCTCCGAATGATTATTTAATCCCCGTCCCGAAATTGAACCGCCCCTCATTTCTTGAACATTAGAAATGGGGGCTTCTTTATGGACGGGAGAGTCAGGCACGACGCCACGCTGAGGACTCTTGCAGCAGAGCTTTGCGACAGGGGGTGCGGGCGCGCCGAAGGCCGAAGGGCGCCCGGACCCGGCCGGGGCCGGCGGCGCGCGAGGGCGAGCTCTTGCGACGGAGCTGCTGCCCGGGCGCCTGAAGGACGAGTTCTACAGGAACCGGACGTGGCGGAGCTTCGAGGAGTTCAAGCGGGACCTCCACGCCTACACCGTTCACTGGAACAAGAGGAGGCAGGTTAAGCAAAAGGGACTGACCCCGGAGGAGTTCCGGAATCAGTCCCCATGTGCGGCATAGGCCGCTAATTGACCCGTCTAAGTTTCGGGGCGCAGTTCATTTCAGCGCCGCCCGAGAAAGCTAAACGCCTTCTGGCAGGTTGTCCCGGGCCGAGGGCGGCCACCTTGATCGCCCTCGGCCCTCACCCACCTCAACTGCCCCTCAATTACATAGAGCTGGTCGAAAAGGGCGCAGGCTAGCGGGTGCCTTCCTCATCGTCGTTGCGCCGGTAGGTGATGAACTCGATAACAAAGGCCAGGACGGCAGAGACGAGCGAGGCGATGATCGCGAAGATCATGTGGGAGATCCCGGCGCCACCAGGGGTCCCGTCGATAAAGTTGAGCAGGTTGAAGACGCCGAGGCCGCCCGAGATGTACATGAGAGCGCCAGTCATTCCCACGATGGCGCCGCCCACGGCGGAGCTCAGGCATGCCACGACGAACGCGCGCTTGTTGGGGAGGGCGATGCCGTAGATGCCCGGCTCGGTGACGCCGAAGAAGAAGGCGGAGATCATCGCGGGAAGGGCGATGCCGCGGAAGCGCTCGTCCTTGTTTCTGAGGTACATGGCAAAGATGACCGCTCCGAGTGCGAACCCGTGGCCGATGGTGGCGGCGAGCACGCTATCGTGGCCGAGGGTGTTCAGGTTCATGATGGAGATGGGGATGAGGCTCCAGTGGAAGCCGAAGATGACGAGGCACATCCACAGTCCGCCGACTAGGGCGCTGCCCAGGACGGAACCAACCACGGGGAGCTGGAAGATGAACGAGAACGCCGCGCTCAGCAGGTTGGTGATGAGGGTGGCCACCGGGCCGATGATGAGGTAGCCCAAGACGATGGAGACCGTCATCGTGGCGAGCGGGACAAGGAACATCTTGAGCGCAGCCGGCATCCAGCTCTTGAGCCAGCGCTCAAGGATAGAGCCGAACCACACCATGAGAAGGACGGGGATCACCGAGCTCACGTAGCCGGACACGGGCATGATGATGGGGATCCCGAGGGCGGTGGCGTACCACGAGAACGTGCCGGCCACGCCGAGGTCGATGCTGCCGAGCGCCTCGCCCGAGGTCAGGGCGACCATCGTCGGGTAGAGGAGCGCCACGCCGATTGCCACACCGGTGAACTCGTTCATGCGGAACTTGCGCGCGGCACTGAACGCCAGGGCGACGGGAAGGAAGTAGAAGAAGCCGTCAGCCACGGTGTAGAGCAGCGTGTAGAGGCCGTCGTTTGCAAAGTCCGGGACGAAGTAGGTGATGAGGGCAAGCAGTCCCTTCATGATGCCTGCGGCGGCAAGCGGTCCCAGGATGGGCTGGAAGATGCCAGAGATGAGGTCGATGATGGCGGAGGCAACGGTCTTATCGCCCTGGGGCTCGTCGTCGGCGCTTGCGCCGCCCGAGAAGTTGCCGGCCTCCAGGACCGCGTCGTAGACGTCCTCGACGATGTTGCCCACGACCACCTGGTACTGGCCGTTGGCCTGGATGACCTGGATGACGCCCTTGAGGGCCTCGATCTTGGCCGTGTTGGCGCGGGACTCGTCCTTGAGTTTGAAGCGCACGCGCGTGATGCAGTGCGCGACGCTGGCGACGTTCTCGGCGCCGCCTACGTTCTCGAGTATGGATCTGGCCAGGTCGTCGTATTTTTCTGCCATTATTTTCTCCTTAGTGATATTGCCCGGGTGGTTAGCCCAGGTCGCCTCCGTTGGTGGCGATGGCCTGTTGATACCAGTAGAAGCTCTTCTTGCGCCTGCGCTCGAGCGTGCCGTTGCCCAGGTTGTCGCGGTCCACGTAGATGAAGCCGTAGCGCTTCTCCATCTCGCCGGAGCCCGCGCTCACGAGGTCGATCGGCCCCCAGGTGGTGTAGCCGAGCATCTCGACGCCGTCCTGCTCGATAGCGTCGCGCATGGCCTCGATGTGCTCGCGCAGGTAGGCGATGCGGTAGTCATCCTCGATCGTGCCGTCGGGAAGCACCTCGTCATAGGCGCCGAGGCCGTTCTCCACCACAAAGAGCGGCTTCTGGTAGCGGTCCCAGAGGTCGTTGATCGTGATGCGGAACCCCAGCGGGTCGATGACCCAGCCCCAGTCGCTCGTGCGCACGTAGGGGTTCTCTACGCCGGCGAAGGCGTTGCCCTCGGCGACGCCGCCCACGGAATCGGGGTCGCCCGCGGTACAGCGCGAGGAGTAGTAGCTAAACGAGATGAAGTCGACGGTGTTCTCCGCAAGGATGCGCTCGTCCTCGGCGGTCATGCCCACGTCGATGCCCTCGCGCTCGAGCATCTTGAGCGCGTAGCCGGGGTAGTGCCCGCGTGCCTGCACGTCCACGAAGAAGAGGTCCTCCTGGTTCTTGACCTGCGCTGCACGGACGTCCTCGGGACGACAGGAGTAGGGGTAGTAGTTTCCCGCGGCGAGCATGCAGCCAACCTTGTTCTCCGGGTCGACCTCGTGGGCGATCTTGGTGGCCCAGGCGCTCGCCACGAGCTCGTTGTGCGCGGCGCGGTACTCGGCCTCGCGGGCATTCTCCCCGGGCTCGAGGACGATGCCGGCGCCCATGAAGGGACGGTGCAAGATCATGTTCATCTCGTTGAACGTGATCCACCAATGCACGAGGCCGCGGTAGCGGTTGAAGAGCACCTTCACGAGCCGCTTGTAGAGCTCGATGAGGGCGCGGTTTCGCCAGGCGCCGTACTTCTTGACGAGGTGGATGGGGCAGTCGAAGTGCGTGATGGTCACGAGGGGCTCGATCCCGTGCTCGCGGCAGCAGCGGAACACGTCCTCGTAGAAGGCGAGCCCGACCTCGTTGGGCTCCTCCTCGTCGCCATTGGGGAAGATGCGGCTCCAGGCGATGGAGAGGCGAAAGACCTTAAAGCCCATCTCCGCGAAGAGGGCTATGTCCTCGCGGTAGTGGTGGTAGAAGTCGATGCCCGTCTGGGCCGGGTAGTAGTACCCGGGCTCAAAGTCGAGCATGCGCCTCAGGCCGCGACTTACGTCGTTGCGCTCCGACCCGTGTGGGATGACGTCGACATTGGCAAGGCCGCGGCCGCCCTCGTCATAACCTCCCTCGCATTGGTTAGCAGCGGTGGCTCCTCCCCAAAGGAACCCTTTTGGAAATGGCATGGTGCCTCCTTCTCTCTGGCGCCCCCACCTCTGCGGGGACGCTTTATAACGTCCTTGCGACCTCACGCGCCGGGCCCGTGGCCCTTTCCCTGATGCGCGCGGGCCGCCCGTGAAGGGGTGACTAGCTGACGGCTTGTCCTGCGGCGGCGCGACGTGCCTCCCGGCCTCCAAGCAGGGAGGGGACCTGTGCCAGGCACACGCCGGCGAGGATGATGGCGACGCCCAGCCACTCGACGACGCCGAGCGGCTCGCCGAGGACGATCATGGCGATGAGCAGGCCGGCGGGGAGTTCCGCGGCGGCCATGACAGTGGAGAGACCCGCGGGCAGGTGCGGAGAGCCCATGCCGAAGAGCAAGACCGGGCAGAGCATGCCAAAGAAGCCGGCGATGACGGCAAAGGGCAGGATGCCCTGGGCGAGGACGCCCGAGACGACGTAGTCCGGGCACACCGTGAGCGACATGACCACGGAGCCCGCGCACACGATGACGCCGCGCTGCTCGGACGAGCAGGGGGCCTCGACCTTGCCGGAGAGGGTGACAAAGAGGGAGCAGGACACGGCCGCCCCCAGCGCGCAGAGCAGGGCCACGGGGTCGTACCCGGTGATGCCGGTCTTGTAAACGCCGCTCGCGAACACCGTCCCGAAGACGATGGCCAGGGCGGAGGCCACTTGGAGGGGCCTCGGCGGCCGGCGCGTCATGACGGTCTGCCACACGAGCCCCAGCCACGTGAACTGGAAGAGGAGCGTGAGCGCCACCGGGGCGGGCAGCACGCTCATGGCGTAGCAGTAGAGGATTGAGGTGAGGCAGGTGAGGGCTCCCAGGCCCATGAGCTTAAGGGCGAGCTTCCAGCCCACGCGCTGCCAGCGGTGCCCGAGTGCGTGCCCTGCGAGCGTGGCGAGGGCGAAGAAGAGGCAGCCGAGCCACGCTTGGCTCGCCACCACCTGTGCCGAGGTGAAGCCCGCGGCGTAGGCGAGCTTGTAGGTCGTGGCCATCGCGCCGTAGCAGGCGCCGCCCGCAAAGACCTGGAGCGCCGCCTTGGCCTGTCCCGCGCCCGTGGCTCCCGCCCCGGCGGCCTGTTGCTTGATTGTGTTTGTTCCTGCCATTAGGCTCCCTTCCGTCTGCTGTCTTGCAGACGCACGTCTCGTGCGTCTGTTCCCTGCAGTCGGAAGGTGGGCTCGTGCGGTCTTCTGGCGGTGCATGTGGCACCTGCTGCCAAGACGAAAAAAGCCACGCAACCGACTGCTCGGTTGCGTGGCAAAAAGGTGGCTAGCGCCCAGAAAAGTCCACGCGTTTTTAGACTGGGACAAAGTACTACAACAGGTGAGATTCTGTCAAGAAAAACCGAGGAAAAAAGTGAGCCTCTGCCCGCCGTACCTGTGGCGGTCGTTCCCCGAACGGGGCGGTGCTGTTGGGGACTGTCTCGATCTGTAACAGTTGGGGCTAGTTTTGGTCGATGGATGTTACAGATTGAGATTGTTGAGGATGGGTGGGGGTAGCTAATTCGGACGGGGCTATTTTAAACACTGGGAAATCGAGCGTGGAAAGCGGGGGTCTTCGGGGTATAAGACGGCTAATTGTATGCCGTTTTTTGAAAGGAACCCTTATGCCCAGCGTTGCCGTTCTTGCCGCCGATGGCTTTGAAACGATTGAATGCCTGACCATGGTCGATGTCATGCGTCGCGGCGGCGTGCGCGCCACGCTCGTCTCGATCATGCCCACGCGCGAGGTCGTAAGCTCGCTGCAGATTCCCGTAACCTGCGACGCACTCTTTGACGAGATCAACTTTGACGAGTACGACTGCGTCGTGCTGCCCGGCGGCCTGCCCGGCGCCACCAACCTGCGCGCCGACCAGCGCGTCTGCGACGTAGTCTGCGAGTTCGCCGCGACCAAGCATGTTGCCGCCATCTGCGCCGCCCCGTTTATCCTGGGCGAGCTTGACCTGCTCGAGGGACGCCACGCCACGTGCTTCCCCGGCTTTGAGAAGAGCTTCCCCGAGGGTGCCTATACCGGCGAGAAGGTTACGCAAGACGGCAACATCATCACCGCCAGCGGCATGGCCCAGTCGCTCCCCTTTGCGCTTGAGCTGCTGCGTACGCTCGCAGGCGACAAGGCTGTCGAGAAGGTTGCCGAGGGCATTCAGCTATGATTTTGGCTTCGCAATCACCGCGCCGCATCGAGCTGATGCGCGAAGCGGGCTACGACATCCGCGTCATTCCCGCTGACATCGACGAGACTCCTTTTGATGACGAGGCCCCGCTTACGCTTGTCGAGCGCTTAGCTCGCGCTAAGGCTGCCGCCGTTGCCGCCGAGCACGCCGAACCCAATGAGCTGACCATCGCGGCCGACACCATCGTCACCTTCGATGGCAAGATTTTGGGTAAGCCGGCAAACGAGGACGAAGCCCGTACCATGCTCCACGAGCTCTCCGGGCGCACGCATCAGGTCGCAACCGGCGTCTGCATCGTTAGAGCCGGAGACGCCACAGCCCCGCACGCCGCCGAGAGCCTGTCGTTTGTCGATGTGACCGACGTGACGTTCTATGAGCTCACCGACGAGCAGATTGAGCGCTACGTCGCCTCGGGCGAGCCCATGGACAAAGCCGGCGCCTACGGCATCCAGGGCGTCGGCGGGCGCATGCTCGTGCATGATATTTCGGGCGACTTCTACAACGTGGTGGGCTTGCCCATCGCTCGCGTCGCGCGTGCGATTCAAAAACTATCGTAATTGCATCTGGCGCTGGGTATCCCCCAGCGCCTACAATTTCGGCGTACCGTACGGATCCCGACCGGGCATAAGGCCCGGCGGAAAACCGATAGGAGTAAAACATGGATACACTGCTTGAGGCCATTGACGTTTGCGATGTCGATGGCTTTTGCTTTGGCAACTACACGGACGAGGAGGCCGGCACCGGTTGCACCGTAATCGTGGCACCCGAGGGCGCCACCGGCGGCGTTGACGTTCGCGGCGGTGCCCCGGCATCGCGCGAAACCGACCTGCTGCGTCCCGAGAACACCGTCGACAAGGTCCACGCCGTCTGCCTTTCGGGCGGATCGGCCTTTGGCCTGGAGGCCGCAAGCGGCGTCGCTCGCGAGCTTGAGAGCCGCGGCATCGGCCTTCCCGTCGGCCCCACGCAGGTGCCTATCGTGTGCTCCAGCTGCATCTTCGACCTCGCCTTTGGCGACCCCGCCGTACGCCCCGACATTGAGGCTGGCATCTCCGCCGTGCGCGAGGCGCTCGACAACACCCCCACCACGCTCGAGCAGGGCAATGTAGGTGCCGGCACCGGTGCCACCGTGGGCAAGCTCATGGGCCCCGCCACCTGCATGAAGGCCGGCCTAGGCGCTGCCGCCGTGGCACTCGGCCCTGTTAAGGTGGGTGCCGTGGTCTCGGTCAACGCCTGCGGCAATGTCGTCGACCCCTTCACCGGCGAATGGGTCGCTGGTATGCGCGCCGCAGCAGATAGCGACCAGATCGTCGACATGGAGCTCGCAGCCTTTGCCGCCGCCGGCTCCATGCAAATGCCGCTCGACCGCACCAACACCACCATCAGCTGCATCGTCACCAACGTTGAGCTCACCAAGGCTCAGGCCACCAAGGTGTCCCAAATGGCCGCAGACGCCTATGCGCACGCCATCCGCCCCACGCACACCACCAACGACGGCGACACCATCTACACCCTCGCCAGCGGCAAACTAGACGCTCAGACAAGCGCCACCGTTCCCCTAGACCTGCTGGGCATGCTCGCCGTAAGGGCCCTACAGACCGCCATCGTAAACGGAGCCAAAACCGCCAAAACCTCCCACGGCATCCCCGGCGCCGCGAAGTAGCCTAACCTGACCGGTTGCCCGGTGGGGCTTGGTTATGTTTGCTGCTCTACAGTCCTGGCTCGCACGAAGAGCACATTAAGTGCTCTTCGGCTCGTGCGGAACTCGCGACAAACATCACCAAGCTCCACCGGGCAACCTACTCAACAAGATCCCTTTCAGCCCAGGCCCCTGTGTACCGCGCGTCCAAGATCTTCAAATTCAAACAATCCCAGAATCGATACTTATAGCAGAGGCCCCTTGGCCTTTAGTTTGATACAAGTTCCGCACGAGCCGGAAAGCACTTAATGTGCTTTCCGTGCGAGCAGGACTGTTCGCAGTAGCAAACTAAAGGCCAAGGGGCCCAGTCAACCTATCAGCAGCAATTACTCAGCAGCTAGTTGAATTTGAAGATCTTTGAGGCAAGATGGTATAGGCCGAGTGTGGTTTTGTCTCCGGCCCGTCCATGCAGGTTGGTAAAGAATCCGACTACGCCGTAGCGAGCGCGACGATACATGCGCTCGTCGTACTCCTTCAGGTCCTTCCACAGCGTCTTCAGGCGCTCATCGGCACAATCTTCCTCGGAAAGCTTGGTGAGCACCGAGCAAATCGCCATCATCATGGTGAAGTAGCCCATCATGTACGAACGCAGACGCGAGGACTCAACGTCCTGGTACAGGTGGAACGATTCCATCATGATGCGCGTTACGCGGAACTGCTGGCCCAGGCGCTTGACCATCGTAGCCTCGTTGACGCTCTGGCCCTCGCGACCGATAAAGTAGCGATAGAGGTCGATGTCGGCGTAGTACATGGTCTTGCAGCGCGGCAGCGGCACGTATGCGTAGATATTATCCACGTAGAACGTGTGTGCCGGCATAGGCAGATTGGACTCGCGCAGCACGTCGGTGCGATAGCACAGGCTGTGCATGAGCAGGTTCTGATCGGGACGGAAGTGTCCGATCTGGTCCCAAGAGAAAATCTTTTTGCGCGGCAGGGCAAACTTGTAGCCAATAGCGGTATGCGTACCCTCGTAAACCTTCTCGTACACGTAGTTCGAGATAAACAGGTCAACGCGCTGGTCGCGCTCTTCAAAGCCGCGCAGAATCGACAGCATGGTCGAAAGGGCAGCGCCGTCAAGCCAGTCGTCCGAGTCGACAACCTTGTAGTAGGTGCCCTGCGCCTCGCGCAGACCCGAAAGGACGGCAATACCGTGGCCGCCATTCTCCTGGTGCACCGCGCGGATGATTCCAGGATAACGGGCCTCCCACTCGTCGGCCTTGGCGGCCGTCTCATCCTTGGAGCCGTCGTCCACCACGATAATCTCGATATCGGTGGCATAATTGCTCCCCTCCAAGATGGAGGTGATGCAATGGTCTATGTCCTTAGCGGCGTTATACGAGGGAATACCGAATGTTATGACTTTATGCATGGCAGGCGATAATCTCATCCGAAAGATCGAGGGCGGAATTGGTCACGGCATCCATATCGTAGTAACGATACTCGGCCAGACGACCCACCGGGTGGAAGTTTGTCAGGTTCTGGACGCGCTCAAGATAGCGCTCATAGAGCTCACGGTTCTCGGGCTCAAGAATGGCGTAATACGGCGTCTCGCCCGAGCCGGGCGTATAGGCCTTGGAGTACTCCTTCATGATGGTGGTCTTGCCGGGCAGAACCTGACCGGTCATGTTCTTGAACTCGGTAATGCGCGTGTAATCCTCGCTCGTGGTGTAGTTGACGGTACCCACGGGCTGGAACTGATCCATATCGAGCGTCTCGAACTTCATGTCGAGCGTGCGGTACGGCAGCGCGCCCAGGTCGAGATTGAACAGCTCATCGAGCGGACCGGTATAGACGATCTCGCCGCCGTAGACCTTGCCGTCGACCTTGACGGTTGTCTCGTCGATCTCGAAGAGATCGCGAGCATCCACGTCGCAGAACACATCAATCAGGTCGTGGTCGAGCATGCGCTCAAACAGCGCCGTGTAGCCATCCTGCGGCATACCCTGGAAGGGGGCCTGCGGGAAGTAGCGGTCATCGTCGCCCACAAAGACGGGAACGCGGCCAGTGATCGAGGGATCGATCTGGTCGGGCGTCTGGCCCCACTGCTTCATGGTGTAATGCAAAAAGACGTTCTCGTAGACGTAATCGGCGACCTCGGCCAAGTCGGGGTCGTTCTTCTTACGCAGCTCCATAATGGGCACTTTGACATCCTTGCCAAAGGTCTCCACGAGCTTCTGATACAGCTCCTCGCCGCGCTCATCACCAAAGGCGAGCTTGAGACTCGCATGGCTGAAGGGCACGGGCATAAGGGTACCGTTGATGTTGGCGAGCACCTTGTGCTGATAATCCGTCCACTTGGTAAAGCGCGACAGGAAATTATGCACACGCTCGTTAAAGGTGTGATAGATATGCGGACCGTACTCGTGGATCAGGATTCCGGCCTCGTCAGTGCAGTCATAGGCATTGCCCGCAATGTGGCTACGGCGCTCCAAAACGGCAACACGATAGCCGATGGTCTCGGCAAGACGGCGGGCGCAAACGGCACCGGCATATCCAGCACCGACGACAATCATGTCGTACGCGCCGGCGTTAAAGCCTTCAGGCAGGCCTGAGGTAATCTGCATCGATACTCCTTGTCAAAAGCCACGGGCTCGTTAGCTGGGCTTTTCTCGAACATTCTTCGAGACATATTTATCAGAGCGATTATAGCGCTAATGCGTCCTATAATGAGCTTGCCACACAAGGAAAGCTCAAGCACCGCGGCGTACATTATTGAAAGGTAAACCCGCTAGCAGCGGGTTTATTCGTGAACAGCCGGGCGCCTGGAGCTTAGCGAAACGCTTGCAAGGAGTAACATGAGCGATTTCCTAAACCGTATGAAGTCTGCCGCCAAGGCCGACCTTAAGACCATCGTCCTGCCCGAGGGCGAGGACCCGCGCACCATCGTCGCGGCCAACAAGATCATCGAGGAAGGCCTGGCCAACATCGTCATCCTGGGCGATTCCAACGAGATCAACGTCCCCGGCGCCACCGTCATCGATCCGCGCAACGCCGAGAAGCACGAGGAGTACGCACAGAAGTTTGCCGAGCTCCGCGCCAAGAAGGGCGTTACCATCGAGCAGGCTCGCGCCCAGGTGATGGACGCCACCTACTTTGGCACCATGATGGTCAAGATGGGTGACGCCGACGGCCTGGTCTCCGGCGCCTGCCACTCCACCGCCGACACCCTGCGCCCCGCGCTGCAGATTCTCAAGACCGCCCCAGGCACCAAGCTGGTCTCGGCCTTCTTCGTGATGTGCACCGACACCCCGCAGTTCGGCACCGACGGCACGCTGATCTTCGCCGACTGCGGCCTCAACATCAACCCGTCCTCCGACGAGCTCTCCGAGATCGCCATCGCCTCCGCTCACTCCTGGTCCACCTTCATGGGCAACGTTGAGCCGCACGTGGCCATGCTCTCCTACTCCACCATGGGCTCCGCTGGCGGCGAGGTCGCCAAGAAGGTCCAAGAGGCCGTGAAGTTCTGCAAGGAGAAGGCTCCCGAGCTCGCCATCGACGGCGACCTGCAGCTCGATGCCGCTATCGTCCCCACCGTCGCCCAGCTCAAGGCTCCCGGCTCCTCTGTCGCCGGCAAGGCCAACGTGCTCGTGTTCCCCGACCTCGAGGCCGGCAACATCGGCTACAAGCTGGTCCAGCGCTTCGCCGGCGCCGACGCCTACGGCCCCATCCTGCAGGGCATCGCCAAGCCGGTCAACGACCTGTCGCGCGGCTGCTCTGCCGACGACATCGTGGGTGTCGTAGCCATCACCGCCGTCCAGGCTCAGATGGCTGAGTAGCGGACGCACTCGCCCGAAGGCCGTACGGGCTAACCCCTGAAAACGTCCTCGACCAATGAAACGCCCCCGTTCCGCTCCTTCGGAGCTACGAACGGGGGCGTTTCTGGTCTGCGGAATGTTTTCAGGGGTTAGCCCGTACGGCCTTCTACTGCTACGAAGCATTCAGAGCATCTGGAGTGGACGGCGGCTTGGCTACGAGCTGGGGCTGAGGATCTGAATGGATGGGTGTCGTTGCTGGGAGCGCAGGCGTTACTGGTGATGATCACTTTGGGACTGGAATTTCCGCCTGCTAGCAAAAAGGCCTCCTGAGCTGCTGCTCAGGAGGCCTTTCGTTCAATCGCAAGCGAACGCACTAGTTATTCGCGGTCAGACGCTCGACGTCGTGGGCGATCATGTATTCCTCGTCGGTGGGGATGACCATGACCGTGACGGCGGAACCGGCGGCGCTGATGACCTGCGGACCGTTGCCCACGGCCTCGCGGTTCTTGTTGTTGTCGATGCGCACGCCCAGCCACTCGAAGCAGTCGCAGAAGGCCTTGCGGATCGACCAGTCATTCTCGCCGATGCCGGCGGTAAAGGTAATGGTGTCGACGCCCGCCATGGAAGCGATCATGGAGCCGGCCTGCTGCATGGCCTTGTAGGCGAACATATCGAAGGCGAGCAGGCAGCGCTCGTCGCCCTCGGAGGCGCGCGTACGGATGTCACGGGCGTCGTTGGAGATGCCCGAGATGGCAAGCAGACCAGACTGCTTGTTCATCATGTCATCGACTTCCTGGTAGCTGTAGCCGCCCTCGCGCTGCAGGTAGCACACGGTAGCCGGGTCAATGGAACCACAACGGGTGCCCATCATCAGGCCGTCGAGCGGCGTGAGGCCCATCGTGGTATCGCGGCATACACCGTCCTCGATGGCGGCAAGCGAGGCGCCGTTGCCCAAATGGCACGAGAGCAGGCGGTGGCAGCGCGAGCCCAGGATCTCCTTGGCCATCATCCACTCATAGCGGTGACTCGTGCCGTGGGCACCGTACTTGCGCACGTGGTACTTGTCGCACACGTCCTTGGGCAGCGCGTAGGTGTAGGCGACCTCGGGCATGGTCATGTGGAACGAGGTGTCGAAGACGGCCACGTTGGGCAGCTCCGGATACTTCTCGCGGCAATATTCGATTGCCGCGGCCTCGCCGTAATTGTGCAGCGGGGCGAGCGGAGCAACCTCGAGGATCTTAGCCATGACCTCATCGTCGACGACCGCGGAATCATCGAAGTGCCAGCCACCCTGAACGATACGGTGGCCGATGCCATCGATCGTAAAGTCGGTCTTCTCGAGCTCCTCGAGCACGCGCGCAATGGCGCAGCGATGATCGGGAAAAGGAATCTCCTCGGTCTGCTTGGCACCACCGTTCTCGGAGTGGCCAAAGATGCCCATGTCCGAGCCGATACGCTCGCAGTTGCCCTTGGCGAAAACCTCGCGGGTATCGGTATCCAAAAGCTGATATTTAAGGCTTGAGCTGCCGGCGTTGACAACAAGTACGTTCATGAGACTCCTTTGCAGTGCGATACGGTCGGCGCAGACCCCTTAAGGCGGCCGCATGTTAATAAGAAGTTATCACAACTTGATAAATAGCTATCAGGCATATCGCTCAACGAGACGAAAGAGGGGCTGAACGGCGCTCGGTCGTCCAGCCCCTCCCCTCTTGCAATTACTTGCCGTTGACGATGCGCTCGACGTCGGAAGCGATCATGAACTCCTCGTCCGTGGGGATGACGAAAATCTTGACCTTGGAATCCTTGGCAGACAGGCACCAAGCGCCGTCACCACGCAGGGCGTTGCGGGCATGATCCATCTTGACGCCCATAAAGGCCAGGCGGTCGGCAACGCCGGCGCGGACGGCCGGAGCGTGCTCGCCGATGCCGGCGGTAAAGACCAGGGTGTCCATACCGCACATAGAAGTGGCCATCTCGGCAGCCTTGGCGGCAATCTTGTAGACGAACATATCGAAGGCGAGCTGAGCCTCGGGGTCGCCAGCGGCAGCGAGCTCCTCGACATTGCGGCAATCGTTGGTCTTGCCACCGGTCACAGCCAAAAGGCCGGACTTCTTGTTCATCATCTCGTCAACCTCGTCGAAGGTGTAGCCGCCCTCGCGCTGCAGGTAGCACACGGTAGCCGGGTCGATGGAGCCACAGCGGGTGCCCATCATGACGCCGTCAAGCGGGGTGAGACCCATGGTGGTGTCCATGCACTTGCCGTCCTCGATGGCGCACAGGGAGGCACCGGAACCGATGTGGCACACGACGACCTTGCGGGCCCCGCCGTTGGTCATCTCGGCGACCTTCTTGGAGATGTAGCGGTAGCTGGTGCCGTGGGCGCCGTACTTACGAATGTGCAGCTTGTCGCAAACATCCTTGGGCAGAGCGTAAGTCTTGGCGACCTCGGGCATGTTGAAGTGGAAAGCGGTGTCATAGACCGTGACGTTGGGCAGGTCGGGATACTGCTCCAGGCAGTACTCGATAACGTTGGCCTCGGGGTTATTGTGCAGCGGGGCGAGCGGAGCAACCTCGCGGATCTTGGCGAGGACGTCCTCGTCGACGAGGGAGGAATCACCGAAGTACCAACCGCCCTGAACGATACGGTGGCCGATACCCTCGATCTTGACGCCGTTGGCCTCGAGGTCCTTCAGGACGACCTCGATGGCGACCTTGTGGTCGGGGAACTCGATGTTCTCGGTCACCTTCTTGGAGCCGTTGGCAGCGTGGGTGAAGGTACCGCCGGTAAAACAGACGCGCTCGCAGGAGCCCTTTGCGGACACCTTGTGGGACTTGGTATCGATGACCTGATACTTAAGGGTCGAAGATCCTGCGTTGACGACCAGAACGTTCATGTGTCTCCCTACTAACAGGCGGTGTGGCGCCGCCAGGTTACATACGCTTCAATAATAAACCCAAACGCCCTCGCGCTCGGGTTTATTGCGTTGATATATAAGTTATCGGTGCCCAAATACTCATGACCTTTGGCTTGTAAGACGAAATAGCGCGGGGATATACACAAGGGAAGAAATCCCGAGCGCGACAAGCAATACGACTCGAATGCCCGCAACGCTACTCAACACAGCGTTGAGCAGATAGAAAAGAACGGCACCCACCGCCACCATCTGGCTTTGAACCGAAATCAGTGAACAGCGCATCGAAGAATCGGCTGCCTTTTGAAAAATTGAGTATTTAATTGGAGCAAATAACGAGTACGCAACCGTCTGCAGCACATAGAACACGGGCAGCAAATTAGCCGGAGTAAGGGGGATCAAAAACAAAGCTGTCAATACTAAGCGAACGATGCCGCAAATACGCGCAAAGCGGCCCTTGTCGACATGAGCAATCGCACAGGGCACAATAAGTCCCATGGAGGCCGAGGCAAGGAGCTGGACCGCAATGGTCACACCCGAAGCGACGGCATTCATTCCGCGACCCGCAAGCAGCAGTGAGAAAAAGTCTTCCAGGGCGACAAAAGCAAATGCCTGAGAACAGTCCATGATGAACGCTGAACGAAGAATGCCATTACCCGCAATAGCGGTACCGATCATCTTCGGGCTAATCCCATGTTCAGGTGTCGTCGCAGTGCCTCCTCTTCGCATTTCAGGAATGCAGACAACGACAACCAACGTCAACACCATTGCGATGATATCTGCCGAAAGACCAATGAGATATGCACCGACGGACGAAATGAAACCGCCCACGCAAGCGGAGATGGCATAAGAGGCATAGAAAACAAATCGCTCAACGACATTAAGTCTTACGAGCTGGTCCTGAGAGACGCTGTCAATGTAAATCGCTTCGATGGATCCGCTCACACACGCAACGGCAAAACCCTTGAGAGCGAACGCACCGATTAAAAGCAGGGGAGAACGGACGAGAAGCAGGGCGGCGTAGTATCCAAGCATTCCCACGACGCCAACGAGACCGCTTGTCTTTCGTCCAAACCTATCAGCAATATAGCCAGTGGGAACTTCAAGGATGAACTTACTCACTTGATATGCAATCATCATGCTGGAAATCGCCACCATCGAGAATCCGACGAATTCAAGGTAAACCGTCAGAAAATACAAAATGGTGCTGAAATTCGACAGAAAAACGAACGTCATATAAAGCAAAACCGTACGGTTTTTCATGCTCCGCCCTCCAAGAGTCAGCAATCTAAATCGAAATCTTGGAAAAGCATGAGGGCAAAGCTGTCAGCTATGTGTTGCAGGGCGTCAACATTCACTTGACGACACGAGGCCAAATGGCCTCACGAAGCGAGATGACGCAATAGGTGAAGAAATACCGTCTGGTGTCGATCGGTCCAGGCATTTTGTCGATAGCAAAAGTAGATGGGCAAGGCTACGTCATGTGAGGCTTCAATGGAGCACTCGCTCACTTCCGATCCATCCGATGCGAGAGAAGAGCCAGAAAAACTCAATATCAATCCCCCGGCTTGAAGAAACTCAGCCTGCGCCCTGTTTCCGTATTCGACATCGCGAAAGCGGAAATTAACCAGCTGGGCTTCGGGACATTGATTGATTGCATTGAGACAGGGTGACAAATTAATGGGAACAGCGAGCCTGCCGCCCAGCAACTCACGAATGGTCATAGCGTCAACAGATTGATGACCAGCTGGACATGAAAGAACCCTGAGCTCCTTTTCACCCATATATTTTGAAGAAAGGACGCTGTCCCGTGGTTCCTCAAACGAGATAGCCGCGTCCGAAATTCCAAGTATAAGTGATTCAAAGCATGTTGCCGTTGGCTGATGCCACACATCAAGATGAATCTGAGGGTGCGAGCGTTCAAACGAGTCATACCAGTTTTCGGCAAAAAGGCGCCCCCGCCCATGAAGGCAAGGGGCGTAAAGACGAAAGTGGCCGTCGGGCGAGACGCCGTCGTCCCTCGATTGAGCGTACTTTTTGAGATCGTCGACTTGTGCCAGGATCACGCGTGCACGACGCGCAAATTCTCTGCCCGCCGGAGACAAAACAGCCTCCCCCGCCGATCGGTCGAGCAAAACAATCTGATACTCAGATTCCAACTTTTTGATTGCCGACGAAACAGCCTGCGGACTCACATGAACGGCGCGAGCTGCTTTGCGCACGCCGCCATAGTTCGCTACCGCTTGAAGGTATTCGAGTTGAGAAAGCTGCATAGATTACTCCAAAGGCAGCCAAGTCGACGGGCTACGCGCCCTCAGATGAGGTTCTCGCCCAGGTTTTTGCCGCCGAGGACGTGCATGTGGAAGTGCATGACGGTCTGGCCGGCGTTGACGCCCTTGTTGGAGATGACGCGGAAACCGTCCTCCAGACCCTTGGCCTTGGCGACCTCCTGGATGGCGTGAGCCATGGCGCCCATGGTCTCGGCAGGCACGTTGTCGGCGATGTCGCTGTAGTGCTTCTTGGGGATCACGAGCGTGTGAACCGGCGCCTGGGGGTTAAGGTCGTCGAACGCGATGACCTGGTCGTCCTCATAGACAACGGTCGAGGGGATCTCGTGGTTGGCAATTTTGCAGAAGATGCAATCGCACATGGTTGGTTCCTTTCTCACAGACCAAGGTAATTATATTTGGTCGGAATGGTTAGAACGAGAGGCTGTCGTCGGTGTTGGCGGCTTCGCCGTCGGCGAGCACGTCGTTGCCGTCGACGTCCTTAAGGAGCACCGAGACCTTCTGCTCGGCATCGGACAGGCGGGTGCGCAGGCTCTTGAGGAGCTCGACGCCGCGGGTGTAGCTCTCGAGCGACTCCTCGAGCTCCATATCGCCCGACTCCAGGCTGCGGATGATGAGCTCCAGCTCCTGCGAGGCCTGCTTGAACGTAAGCTGCTCGACCGGGGTCTTCTCTGCCATATCTGTTTCCTTTCCTAAGGGTCTATCACTGTGAAACGCGGTCTACTCGACCGCGTTGACGGTTGCCGACACGTTACCGTCCGCCATGCGCACGCGGATGGCGTCGCCCGGCTTAAAGGTCTGGGCGCTCGTAGCCACACCATCATCGCTGTACGCGATGGAATAGCCGCGGGCAAGTACCTTAAGCGGCGACAGGGCATCGAGCGAGGCTGCCGCACGGCCCAGGTCGGACGCCGGCCTGCTGAGCATCGTACGTCCCTGATGCTCCAGACGGGAGCTTGCGAGCATGAGCGCATGGCGCTTGCCATCGAGCCCCGAGGTGCTTGCGACCAAGCGCTCGGGCAGACGCTCGAAGTTGGAGCGGAAGGCCCCAACCGAGCGCGTTATGGCGCCGGACAGACGATCGGCCGTCAAGGCAAGCTCCGATTCGCGGCGCTCGACCATAAACGTTGGGTCGTTGAGGCACGGGCGGTACGCGGCTGCATCGAGCGCATCGCCCAGACGGGCCGTATAGGTATCCCAGGCGCGGCGACCACGCTGATCGAGCATCTCCAGGTCGACCTGGGCCGACCCAATCATCGAAGCCATCGCGGCGCCCAGACGCTGATGACGTGCCTCGAGCACGTCGGCCAACTCCGTCATAGCCGGCGCCACCGATTCGGCCGCCGCCGTTGGCGTGGAGGCGCGACGGTCGCTCACCATGTCGCAGATCGAGGTATCGGGCTCATGGCCAATGCCCGTCACCACGGGCACGGGACAGGCCGCCACCGCACGGGCAAGCTCCTCGTCGTTAAAGGTCATGAGGTCCTCGAAGGAGCCACCGCCGCGCACCAGCAAGATGCAATCGGGCGCCGGTGTAATGGAAGCGGCCCGGCGCAGGCCCTCGATGAGCTCCGCCGGCGCGCCTTCGCCTTGCACCTTGGCCCCCACGCAGACGAGCTCGACGAGCGGGTTGCGACGGCGCAGCGTGCGCTTAACGTCGTCGATCACGGCACCCGAAAGCGAGGTAACAACTGCCACCCGCGAGCAAAATACCGGAATGCGACGCTTGCGCGCCTCGTCCATCAATCCCTCGCGGCGTAGCTTTTCGGCCAACTGAGCCACCTGCTGACGCAGCAAACCCTCCCCCGCCAACGAAAACGAGCGAGCGACGAAGCTCATGCGACCCGTAGGCTTGTAGAGATTGAAACTACCCTTAAAGCTCACCTGCATGCCGTCGCGCAGATCGAACGTGCGCTTGAGATAGGCGCCCTTCCAAATGATGCAGTCAACGGCGGCCGAATCGTCCTTAATCTGGAAGTAGCAGTGGCCGCTTCGGGCATTGGGGCCACGGAAGCCCGTGACCTCGCCCAAGACGCTCAGCTGCGGAATGGCATCGAGCGCACCGGCAGCGATCTCTACCGCCTGGCTCACGCTGAGCTCCTTGCGCTCCTGCTCATCCGAACCGTCGAACTCGGCGGAAACGGCATTGCCGGTTAGATTCCAGCCTGCCACGCAGCCTCCTTTCGTCATCGTGCACAAGGGCTCCGGCCCTGCGCAAATTCAAGTCCAACACATAGTACAGCGCCGCGGGGACACAAATCTCCGCGGCGCCTGTCAAGCCAAGTTGTTATCGGTTGGAGTTTCTGTTGTAGCGAGCCATCAGGTAGAGCAGCTGAATGATCGAAGTGAGCGCCGCCGCCACATAGGTGAGCGCGGCTGCCGTCAGGACCTTCTTGGCACCGTTGACCTGCTTGGAACTCATGCCCGACTGCTCAATATACGCCACGGCACGTCGGCTGGCATCAATCTCGACCGGCAGCGTAACCAACTGGAACAACACACTAAACGAGAAGAAGATCAACGCGAGGGTCGTGAGTCCCGCGATGTTCATAAACAGGCCCATGAGTAGCACGATGGTCCAGGTGTTCTGGGTAAAGTTGACGACCGGGACCAGGGCAGTGCGCACCCTCATCATGGCATAGCCACTTTGACGCTGCGCGGCATGGCCTGCCTCGTGACAAGCGACAGCAACGCTTGCAACCGAGCCGCCCGAACGGTTGGCGTCCGAGAGGTACAGGTTGTTATCCTGCGGGTTGTAGTGGTCGGTGAGCTCACCGGCGACACCTTTGATACCCACGGCATTGCAGCCGTTGGCGTCGAGCATGCGGCGCGCGACCGCAGCGCCCGTGTCGCCGTCCGAGCGAACCTTGGACCAGGTTTTGTACGTCGAGTTGATATAGCTCTGCGCGGCAAGACCGAGCACTGTACAAACAAGAACAACCAGCAGGTACAGCGGGTCGATGCCAAAGCCATATCCATAGTAATAGGGCATGCGAATTCCTCCGAATCGAGTTACACGTTGGAGGCATTCTACCCACTCGGATGACGAGCAAATCAGCATCTATGTTTTGGCATTGCCACCCTAGAATGTTTGTATCGCATGGTAAAACCGCGAAACTATATAACTATAAAAGCTCGATTTTGCCGTCTTTGACCGTAAGACCCATATTGCCGGAAAGCAGATCGTCCAGGCGCGAGCCCACAAGCTCAAAGCGCCAGCCTTCGCGCAGGGGACTTTGCTCAGGATGCTCGATGTAGTCGGCCAGGTCATCGCGTGAGGCAATGACAGAGGTCGCCACGCCCGAGCGCTCGGAGACCAAGCGAATAAGCGCATACATAAGGTCGGTCACGCTCTCCAACTCCGGCGAAATCTGACGATGCCCGCGCACCATGAGCGGCAGGCGGTCGTGCGGACAGCTCGCGCCGCGCTTGATGGCCATGAGCGCGCCATCCACGTCACGCTCCCCCAACTGATCGGTACCGCGAATGCTACGGAACTCCTCAACGCGCACAGGGTTGCGCTTGACGAGCGCCAGCAGCGTGTCGTCGGACATGACCCACTTGCGCGGGATGTTGCGGCGCTCGGCGCGATCCTCGCGCCAGGCGGCGAGCTCGCGCGCGATACCCAGCTGGTGACGGCTGCACGAATTGATGCGTTTGACCTTGCGGAACGCCTCGTGGCGATCGGCGCGATAGTGCGACTCGTCGGCCAGCGGGCGCAACTCGTCGAGCACCCAGTCCACACGGCCCAGCTCGCGCAGGCGACTCATCATCTCGGTATAGGCGACGATCAAGTACTTGACGTCATCGATCGCGTACTCAATCTGCTTATCGGTCAGCGGGCGACGCGACCAGTCGGTCAGCGACTCGGTCTTGGGCAGCGAGACGCCGCAAAACGTCTGTACGAGCGCGCCGTAGGAAATCTGCTGGCGCTCGCCCAAAAAGGCGGCGGCCACCTGCGTGTCAAAAATCGGACGCGGCAGCACGCCTACGGTATGAAGCATGACCTCCATATCCTGCGAGCAGGCGTGGAAGACCTTGGTCACGCTCTCGTCGGCCATAAGCTCGGCCAGCGGCGATAGGTCGTCGATTACCAGGGGATCGACCGCTACGCTCTCGGCAGGAGTGGCAATCTGAACCAAACACAGACGCGGATGGAACGTGCGCTCGCGCAAAAACTCGGTATCGACGGCAATCGCGTCGAATTCGCGGGCGCGCTGGCAAAAGTCGAGTAGAGCCTGATGTGTGGAAATGTACATATCAACCCATCGAATAAGGTTAGGCCCGAAAAACACGGGTAGGATATCGGCATTGCCCTACAACTATACTCGGTTAGTCACAGAACGGGAACGTAAGTATGCGCTGCCTTATCATCCACAACCCGGCATCGGGCCCCAGCTCAGATGAAATCTACGCATTCACGCACGCCCTTGCACAGGGCGGCGACGAGGTCGTGATGCGCTTTATCGGCGATGGCATGGAGCCCGAGGACGCCGTGGCAGACGTTCGCGAGTTCGACCGCGTGGTCGTCTCGGGCGGCGACGGCACCGTCTCCAACGTGCTCGACCAGATGCGCGGCTGCGGCGTCCCCACGCTGGTTTTCCCCTCCGGCACGGCCTGCCTATTCTTTAACAACATCGGCAATGCCCCCGAGGCAGCGGCGCTCGCCAAGGCATGCCGCGCCGGCCGCACGGTCAAAGTCGACATGGGCGAGCTCTTTTGGCTCGACGAGAACGGCAACGAAAAGCGCCATGGCTTTATCATCATCGCCGGCTCGGGCTTTGATGCCGAGATCATGATGAAGGCGGCCCCCACCAAAAACGACATCGGCGAGATCGCCTACTTCCTCTCCGCGCTCGCAACGCCCAACCCCACGGTGGCGCACTTTACCATTGAGCATGACGGCATTGTCGAGGAGCTCGATGGCATCTGCTGCATGGCCGGTAACACCTCGGTCATCCAAAACGACATCAACCTGTTCCCCGATTGCCGCATGAACGACGGCATGGTCGACATCGCGGTCATCGAGCCCGTAAAAACCGTCCAGCTCCTGCCCACCGTGATCACCGCCGCGCTCGACCCCGCCGGCAAGGTACTCGGCCGTCCGCAGTTCAAGATCATCCAGACCAAAGAAGCCAAGATCACCTGCACGCCGTCGCTGGGCATGCAGTTTGATGGCGAGATCATCTCCAGCAACTCCGGCGTCTTTGGCGCCCGTGCGCTGCCTCAATGCCTTGATATCATCGTCGACGAATTCTCGCCGCTCGGAAAATAGGAGGACCCCGTGAACGACAATCCCCTGATCGGCTTTATTGTCATCGTCTTGGCCATGCTCGTCGGCTATGCGATCAACGTGATCCACCGTCGAAAGAAGTAATTCCACATTGGTATGATATTCATCCAATTATCGTCTCCCCCGTTGTTTATGCATTCGTCAAACAGCGGGGGATTTTCATTTCGGGCATTCCCAGCCACTTTATTCGGCTACAGTAATTACAGGGCGTCTTTATTAAAGTAAAGCTGCAAACTGAGTACGATTAACCGCTCATCGCATATTTCATCACGCTTATCGAGTAAGTTTCTTTCATAGATGAATATTGTTTCCAGTTCGTTACGCTAATGAGGTGTCTTTATTGGCTGAAGCCCTCTGGCGACAGAGGGCTTTCGCACGCTGGGAGGGAACATGAGTAAAACTCATCCCGTCAACGCGCTCAAGAAGCTAGGCATAGGCCTCGCCTTTGGAGCTGCGACCATCATGTCCATGCCGACATCTGCGCTCGCCTGCACGCAGATGTACATGGGCAAAAACCTTACGGCCGACGGCAACACGTACTACGGCCGCGCCGAGGACTTTGGCAAGCGTTATCTTAAGCACTACGGCATCGAACCTGCCCACGAACCTGGCTTTAAGTACAGCTCGATTGAATCTGCTTTTGAATACACTTCGAACAAGCCTACCTATCGCTACAGCTATGTACGCGACCACCCCTCCAACTGGATGGGTCGCACCGACGCCTACTCCGAGGCCGGTATCAACGAGAAGGGCGTCTCCTGCTCCGCCACGCTAAGCACCTCCTATAACGAGGAAGCCGCTGCAGCAGACCCCATCGATGAGGAAGTGGGTCTGGGCGAGTACAGTTACGGCAGCATCATCCTGGGCGAGAGCGCCTCGGCCCGCGAGGGCGTCGAGCTTCTCGGCAGCCTGATCGATGATCAAGGCGTCTGCACCAACGACCAGATCATCATCGCCGACAACAACGAGACCTGGCTGTTCGCCACACTTTCCGCCCATCAGTGGATCGCCATGAAGCTCGCTGACGACGTCGCGTCGCTCAACCCTAATATCGGGAGCCTCAATTACGATGTCAACCTCAATGACACCGAGAATTGCCTCCACTCTGAAAAGATCCAATCCATGCCCGAAGAAAAGGGTTTCGCCAAATACTCCGCTGACGGCAAATTCGATGTCGCCCAGACGTATGGCGAAAGCCTCGCCGATTCCGGCGTAAACCAGTGGTCCCGCTATGTGCAAGGCCGCGATTATTTTGGTAGTCAGCTGACCGAAGGCGCAGATTACGACATTATCACAGTAGAGAAGGAAGGAAAACCTGACCAAAAGGGAGCCATGGTCAGCGAAATCCAGCCCCTGTTCTTCAAGCCTGGCAAGTCTGGTTGGAGCACTTTCGAGTTGATTCGCGCCTTCGGCAACCGCGGCGAGAACGTCCCTGGCCTCAACGCGAACACTGATGGTGTTTATTGCATCGGCAGCGAGCGCAACACCGAGATCAACCTCTTCCAGATTCGTCGCGGGTATGACCCCGAAGTCGCTACCATCCAGTGGGAAATGCTCTCCCGCGCTGCGTACTCCGTCGCCATCCCGTTGTACTCCGCTCTGATAACTGAGGTCAGCCCGTACTTCAGCGATCAGACCGTCTCCTTCGATCACTGCAAACAGACTGACGTCGTGTACAACGAGGAGCCCGAGAACTCAATCAACTACGTCCTCATGGACATCAGCTCGCTCTGCTTTGAGAACCCTGACACCCTTGGTATCAGCGTCCGTGCCTACCTCGATGCGCTCCAGAACGAGCTCATCGAGCAGAACAAGGAAGTTGACGCCGCCATGCTGGCCGAGACGACCACCGAGGGCCGCACTGCCCTGGCCAACAAGGCCGGCAAGGCTGCTACCGAGAACACCTACGTCAAGTGCAAGGCCCTGCTCCAGGAGATGCGCGCCTATCAGAAGGCCGAAAACTTCGACCAGCCCTTCACCCCGAGCGACCTGAACACCGAGACCAACGGCCTCAAGGTGTCCATCACCTACGCCAAGGACGCTCTTGCCACCGACCCGGTAACCCCGGATCAGCCTGGCACCCCCGAGCAGCCTGGTACTCCTGAGCAGCCCGGTACCCCCGAGCAGCCCGCTAAGCCCGAGCAGCCCACCACCAAGCCCGAGAAGCCTGGCAAGTCCGACACCACGACCACAGTAACCACCAACAAGACGAACACCAAGGGCGGCCTGCCCACCACCGGTGATCGTTTTGATGGCCGCGTGGTGGCTGCATTCGCCATCGCTGGCGTTGCCGTCATCTCCGCGGGCGGTTACTTCCTCTACCGTCGCAATAAGGAGTAACGTCTTAGCTGAGCGGGCAAGGCAGCAATGGCAGCCTCGCCCGCTTAGCCCGCTCTTTTGGCCGACGGGAAACCCGCCTGAAATCTTTTCAAAAAAGATTTCCCCGCACACACTTCGCTGTGCTATAGTGCAGCGCAACAGCAACTAGGTGCGACCGCGCCACGGCATCACGAAAGGAGCCACCAACATGAAGAACACGATGACGTCTCTCAACAACTGGTGGTGGCGTGATGCGAATACGATCGGTCGACGGTGAGTCCCTCACGCCTGTTTTTGCGCTCTAGGTGATTGGAAGGCCTCCGGTTTCGACCGGGGGCCTTTTTCTATCTCGAGCCCGATCGCATTCGCATCACGCGCCTCCGTTTTTTCTTGCACTCCCCTTCCGAAAGGATTTTCACCATGTCTCAGAACACCACCGCCACCCAGCCCCGCACCGTCCAGACCGCCGACCGCGGCAAACTCGATGTCCGCGCCCTCGTCCTGCTCGCCATCCTGCTCGCCGCCGGCTTCATCCTCAACTTCACCGTCGGCAAGGCAATCTCGGGCATCTCGGGCGGCATGATCAGCCCCGAGTTCATCATCTCGGCCTTCTGCCTCACTATCCTGGTCGTTCGCCCCAACATCGGCCAGGCGCTCGTCATTGGCCTCATCTCGGCTGCCGTGATCCAGATCACCACCACCTCGCCGTTCGTCGATTTTGCCGCCGAGGGCATCGCCGCCATGCTCATGGCCGGCATCGTCAACGCCGCCGGCAAGAACGGTCAGGTCAAACCCGCCATCGCCATTGTCGCAACCTTCCTGACCACCTTTGTCTCGGGCGTCATCTTCATGGTCATCAAGATGGCCATGCTCGGCGTGGTGGGCGAACTCGCCGCCGCCATGCTGCCCGTCGTCGCCATGACCGCCGTCTTTAACGCCATTCTGGTCGGCGCCCTCTACTTGCCCATCCAGAAGGCCCTGAAGCTCAACTAACCCGCTCGGCTTTATGAGCCACCCCATCTTGGCGTTCATTCGTCGCTCGCGTACCCAAGTACGCTTCGCTCCTCTTTCGCGCCAACCTGGGGCCCCTCGTAAAGCCGTCTCCGCACTCCACCAACAAAGACCGTCCCAAACGACTAGCTTTTGGGGACGTTCTTAAACGACTAGTCATGTAAGAACGTCCCCAATGACTATGAAAGGTATCCATGGAAACGATCATCAACGTCGACGATGTCTCGTTCTCCTATGGCACGCAGACCGAGCAGGCGCTTAGCCACATCTCGCTCAGCGTGAACAAGGGAGATTTCATCGGCATCATCGGGCCCTCGGGCGCCGGCAAGTCCACGCTTGCCGCCTGCCTGTCGGGTGCCGTGCCCCACCACTACACCGGCACGTTCTTTGGGTCCGTCATGGTTGACGGCCACGACACCTGCGAGGTCTCGCTGACCGACGTGTCGCAAATCGTCGGCAGTGTGCTGCAGGATATCGACACGCAGATGGTCGCTTCGGTCGTCGAGGACGAGATGCTCTTTGGACTCGAGAACTTTGGCGTTCCCCACGACCAGATTGAGCAGCGCGTCACCGAAACCCTCGAGACCGTGGGTATCACCGACCTGCGCGACCGCGAGATCGCCACCCTCTCGGGCGGACAGAAGCAAAAGGTAGCCATCGCCGCCATCCTCGCCATGCGTCCGCGCGTCTTGGTTCTCGACGAGCCCACCGCGGCGCTCGACCCCGCCAGCTCCACGTTGGTCTTCGAGACGCTACGTGAGGCAAATCGCGCACTTGGAATCACCATCGTCGTCGTTGAGCAAAAGGTCGCCCTGCTCTCGGAGTACTGCAACCGCGTGCTCGTGCTCAACCATGGCGAAATCGCGCTGCAGGGCGAGCCACACGAGGTCTTCGCGCATACCGACGAGCTCCGTGCCATCGGCGTCGACTGCCCTCGCGTCACGCGTATCTTCAATAGCCTCGAGGCCGATGGCCTGGTAAGCGGTACCCCTTGCTTGGATGTCGATGAGGCCGAGCGCCTGATTTCGGGCATCGTCGACCCCGCACACGCAAGCAGCGACATTCAGGCACCCGCCGGCTCACCGCACGCACCGTCGTTGCGCCCGCACGCCAAGGACGCCGAGCCCGTGCTCACCTTCGATCATGTTGAGTTTGCCTATCCCAATGGCGGTGCCGCCGTACACGACCTTAACCTGACCCTCTATCCCGGCGAGCTCGTGGGCATCGTCGGCCAAAACGGTGCCGGCAAGACCACGCTCACCAAGCTGCTCACAGGCCTGCTTAAACCCGCCTCGGGCAGCGTGCGCGTCACGGGACTGGATACCGCAGCCGTTCCCACGAGCCGCATCGCCCGCGAAGTCGCAACCCTCTTCCAAAACCCCGACCGCCAGATCTGCAAGGATACCGTACTCGACGAGGTCGCTTTTGGCCTGGAGCTTGGCGGCATGGACCGGGCCGAGGCTCTGCGTCGTGCTCAACTCGTTATCGATCGCTTTGGCCTGCCTGCCGATGAGGCACCTTTCTCGCTTTCGCGCGGCCAGCGACAAATGGTGGCACTCGCCTCTGTCGTGGTCGTAGAGCCCAAGATCGTGGTGCTCGACGAGCCCACAAGCGGCCTGGATTACCGCGAATGCATGACCGTCATGGAAACGGTGCGCACCATGGCCGAGCGCGGCTGTGCCGTTATCATGGTCTGCCACGATATGGAAGTCGTTTCGGATTTTGCCGAGCGCATTGTGGTAATGGCCGACGGTCGCATCCTCGACCGCGGCCGCACGCACGAGCTATTCTCGAACATCGATCTCATGCGTCGCGCCTACGTGGAGCCTCCCCAGGTTATTGAACTCTCGCGCCGTCTGGCATCTTCCGTCTCGCCCGCTTTTGCGCAGGTAAGCGAGGTCACCGATGTCGTTCGAATTACCAAGGAGATGGTCCACCGTGGTTAACGTCATCGACTACATGCCGGGCGATACGCTGCTGCATCGCCTGAACCCCGTCGTCAAACTGGGCCTCGCCGCCGCCATCATCGTCGGCATCTTCTTGTCCGACACCTACGTGGCGCTGCTGGGCTTTTTGGCACTCACCCTTGTACTGGGTGCCTATGCCGGCGTCGTCAACCGTCTGTTCTCGCTGCTCAAGGTGCTGATTCCGCTCGCGCTTATCATGCTGGTGCTCCAGCTGGCCTTTATGCGCGATGGCAACGTGGTGTGGGGCTTTATCACCGACACGGGCCTCGTCACGGGATCGAAGGCCTGTCTGCGCCTGCTGGGCGTGGCGTTACCACTCATCCTCATGCTCATGGTGACCAAGCTCAACGACCTTGCCAACGCCTGCGTCGAGGTGCTGCACGTGCCGTATCGCTATGCCTTCACCTTTACCACGGCGCTGCGCTTTGTGCCGGTATTTGGTCAGGAGATGAACGCCATCATGGAGGCGCAGACCGCACGCGGCGTCGAGTACGACACCAAGAACCCCATCAAGAAGCTTAAGCTCATGCTGCCACTGTGCGTGCCACTGCTCATCTCGAGCGTGGGCAAGACCGATGCCACAGCCTTGGCGGCAGAACAGCGCGGCTTCTATCTGCGCACGCGCGCCAGCTCGTACAAGCGCTACCCCATCAAGGGCCTGGACATCGCCGTGCTCATCGTCAGCATCGCCCTCATCGCCATCGGCTTCCTGTTCTAGTTCACCACCGACAGCAACCGCCCAACGCAAAAGGCCTCGGCTCGCACTAAACGAGCCGAGGCCTTTACTGTTTCACCAGATAAAACCCACCAAAATAAAACTGTCCCTTTTTGGCAGGTCGGAAGCTAGAGGCGGTAGGGGGCGCCGCTGCGGATGATGGATTCGCGCACCAGGACATCCATGGCGTCGAGGGTAATCTCGGGCATCTCTCGGTACTTCTGCAGCACCGATAGCTCGGTGCAGGCCAGAATGACGCGGTCGCAGCCGCTACGGGCGAACTCCCACATCACGCGGTCGAACTTATCCATATCGGGCTCACGTCCGGCCTTCACATCATCGTAGATAAGCGACATCACATCGTTCTGACGTTTCTCGCTGGGATAGACAACCTCGACACCCGCAGCCTCGCATTCGCGGCCGTAGACGCCCGCGCCCACGGTGCCGTCGGTTCCCATGATGCCAATCTTGTGCACCGGCTCGGCCGGCATACTCAGGTTGGGGTCGAACTCGCACTCCCCCATCACCGCACCCGCAAGGGCATAGCGAACCGACTCGCGCGGCATGTGGATAATCGGCACCTTCGTAAACGACTGGATCTGGTCGTAAAAGTAGTGTGACGTGTTGCAGGGAATGGCAATGTGCGCACAGCCCAGCGACTCGAGTGCCTGGGCACACTCTTTCATGGTCGTCAGCAGCTTGGCATGCTCGCCGGTCTTAATGGCCAGCGTGCGGTCGGGCATGGTCGACTTGGAGAGCACCACCATGTCGATATGTTCCTGATCGCAGGCGGCCGCCGTATGACGCACCACCTGGTCGTAGTAATACGACGTGGCCTCGGCGCCCATGCCGCCGATAACTCCCAGCTTTTCCATCGCCGCCTCCTTGGTGACGTTTGCGCAATTGCGCGTATCATACCCGCGCCCGCCCGATGCAAACCGGACGGGCGCCGCACTCATCTACTTGTAATACGTCTTGAACAGCTTAAAGTGGCGCAGCTTGGTGTGCCACATGCGCAGCCAGCGGTTAAAGACAAAGTCGCCCTTCATAAACGAAGGGTCGGCGCCCTTGCCTTCCTTGTCCAGGCGATGCACCTTAGCGCGCAGCTCGGGATCCTTGACGTATTTGTCGACGACGCCCATGGGGACGACCATCCACAGCGCCTCGTCCTGCGCCGTCACAAACTCCGGCTCAAACGGGCGGTTGAACACATACTCGTCCACAACATACTTGGCAACGTTAAAGCCACTGTTGGTGACGTAGTAGTTGCTGCGACCTTGGCGCGTGTTGAAATCGAAGAACTTAAACGAGCCGTCGCGCTCGTCGTACTTAACGTCAAAGTTGGAATAGCCCACAAAGTGAAGGTCCTCGAGCAACTTGCGCACGCCGCCCATGAGTTCATCATTGGGCTCGGTGATGATGCAGGCGTGATTACCGACGCCATGGGGCTGATGCTCCTCGAGCAGCACGTGACCCAGGCACATCATGCGGACCTTGCCGTTGCGGTCGGAATAGCTGGTGAGCACGCGCATGTACTCGTCGTTGCCGGGCACGCGATCCTGCAAGATCAGGTCGTCGGTGTAGCCGCTGGCATACGAGTCGCGAATGACCTGTTCCAGCTCGGCACGGTCGGCAATCTCATAGGCCTTTTTCTGGCCCTCGAACTCGTGCTGCCACCACATGATGCCGTCAGAAGGCTTCAGAATCATCGGGTAAGGAAAATCGATCTGGTCGAGCACTTCGGCAGGCGCCTCACCCTGGGCATTGAGCATCGCCTTGGTAAAGGTAAACGTGTGCGGATAGGGCACGCCATGCTTCTCGCACAGCTCGTAGAAGATCTCCTTCTTCTGGCACTGCTCGAGCATGCTGTAGGGCGCGTAGGGAGCGACGATGTTATCCGCCAGCTCATGAGCGTCCTTGGCCTGAGCCACGAGAGCGACATAGTTATCGCCACAACCCACAAGGACAATCGTCTTGTCGGCATGCGCTTGGGCAATGCCGTTGACGGTTTTGAGCATCACGGGCATGGTGTCGATATCCACGTTGGGCGTGTAGTCGATAATCTGGCTGCGGTACGCGGGACCCGTCTGGTACTTGCCAAAGACCAGACTCTTGACCTGGTACTCCTCGTAGAAGGCGCGCGCCACCGAATAGGCGTTGATGTCGCCACCGAGCAGCACGGGAATGAACTCGCGCTCTGTAAATTGCAATGCCATGGAAACTTCCTATCATGAACTGCCCACACAACGGGCGGTCTTTGCGCAACTGATTTATTCTAGCGTGCCAAGCCGCCGGCGCCCAAAGCTCCACCGTATCTATGGCAATCGACGTAATCGTCCAGCATAAAGGCCGCACTCACCGCGATGGGGCCTTGTAGCTGCAAACCCCCTGTTGAGATAGCTTTCACGACCGAAAGCCCGTCCGCAAACAGGCCCCGTAACGTTAAAGTTGAACTCTATGGTTTCTCAACAATTCATCATAACTGCAGGTCAAAGCCAAAGCCTCTAGTTCAACTTGACCCTTTGGAACCTTTAAGGTTCAAGTTGAGGTCGAAAGCAGTAGTAGAATACCGTTCGAACCATAACCTACGATTGATTGCAGAGGGACTGGATGCAGCATTCGAATCATCGCACCGCAGCGCTCATTGCGTCGAAGCCGGCTCGTATCATCACGAGCGCCGCGCTCGCCGTTGCGCTGACGGCCACACCGATGCTCTCCCCCGTTGCGGCGTATGCCGCCTCGCAGGCAACGCAGGACCAGCTTTCCGCAGCCCAGCAGAAGATCGAAGCCGCCACGAGCGCCTACAACGACGCCCGCACCAAACTCGATGACCTGCAAAAGCAGATTGACTCCAATGAGGCAAGCATCGAGGAAATCGAGGCTAAGCTTCCCGAGCAGCAGGCCAAGGCAAGCTCCGCCATGCGCGATCTGTACAAGTATCAGAAGGGCACCAATCCCATCGTGAGCTTCCTGGTCAACGCGCAGAGCCTGGGTGAGTTCATCACGACCTGCAAATACACCAACCAGATCACGAGCTCGAGCGTCGACGAGATCGAAGAGCTCAATAACATGCAAACCGAACTCGAGCAGAACAAGGCCGAGCTCCAGCAGGCCAAGTCTCAGCTTGAGGCAGAGCAGAAAAACGCCGAGGACGCGCTGGCGCAGGCCCAGCAGCTCCGCAGCGAGGCGCAGGCAAAAGCCGAGCAGGAAAATGCCGCCGAGCTTGCCAAGCTTGAGGCCGATAAGGCCGCTGCCGCCGAGAAGCTCTCGGGCGAGGGCGTAAGCGGCAGCAATTCCAGCAGCCAGGCCACCAACACCAACACCACCATCGACACCACGGTGAACAACTCCAATACCGGTAGTTCCGATTACGATTCGTTCATTAATGAGTGGACGAGCCGCATCGACAATTATCTCGCCGGCTCCCCTATGGCAGGCCAGGGCTACAACTTTGCCGTCGCCGCTTGGAATACCGGTGTCGACCCCCGTTGGTCCCCCGCCATCGCCTGCATCGAGAGCACCAAGGGTGCTTATTGCGCCAATTCTTATAACGCCTGGGGCTGGAGTGCACGTGGCGGCGGCTGGCGCAGCTTTGGCAGCTGGAGCGAGGGCATCTCCGCTCACGTTGCCTATCTGGGCGCCAACTACGGCTCCACCCTTACCCCGGCAGCGGCCAAAAAGTACTGCCCGCCCACGTGGCAGGACTGGTACAACAAAGTCGCCGCTCAGATGAACCGCATCTAAGTGCAACTGCAAAGGGCCCCAATGGGGCCCTTTTCTTTTAGGTAGCGGAGGTATCGACGACGCCGGTCGCATTGGCAACCGCGACTATGACGATCATGCATAGGAGCAGCACACCCAATGCCTTGAGCCAGAGTTTCGCGAGCTTCTTGCCGCGATAGCTGTCGAGCAGTGCGAATCGCCGACGAAGACGGCGCTTATCGAGCAGCGCAAAATGCATAAGCACCATAAGGCCATCGACAAAGAAAAAATACTCGATTATGAGAAGCCACGTCGGGTAGCTTTGGTTTGCTCCCGTGGGGTGAAAGACGGCAAAGTGACTTCCGGCAAAGAACACAAGCAGTGAGAAGCAGACGAGCGTATTCCAAATACGCCCCAGAGACTCCGGAACGCGAGAGAGCAGACCGCATGCAACAGAGGCGGCAGGCCTAGGAAGCCCTGTGGGGTTCTGGAGCCCTTGGGGCGTCAACGCCGTCTCCGAGGCCGGAGCACGGACAAGCACAGGCGCAGGAGGCCGCACGGGGCGACTTAGATCGTATGCCGCGCGCGTAGCCCGTCCCAATGCCTCCGCACTCGCAAAACGCTTGGCCGGGTCGAGCGCCATCGACATGCAGATGACATCGGCAAGTGGAGTGGGAATGCCACGCGCCTCGCATTGCTCGCGCATGTCGAGCCCCGGTTTAGGGTCGACTCCCGTCAAGCAGAAGAACAACAGGGCGCCAAGTGCGTAGACGTCGCTGCGCACACTCGTCTGCCCAAACCCATACTGCTCGGGCGGGGCATAGGGTCGCGTGCCAAACTTGACGGTGTCGGCATCGGCGCCATCGCGCCATACGCGCGCGATCCCCAAGTCGATAATCACCAGCGATGAAAACGTCAGGCCCTCATCGAGCGTACGGCTCGCACCCGTCACGATGATATTCGACGGTTTGAGGTCGCGATGGATCACCGGCGCCGACGTCTCCCCCGCCATTGCAAAACCGGCGTGGAGCTCGCCCACGGCGTCGCAAAGGGCAGGATACAATTCACGTGCATAATCGGGGGTGGCTCCCAGGCGGTCCACCAGCGCCCCGAGCGTCTCCCCTTCGATGTATTCCATAACCACGTTGAGCTCGTCGCCCACACGACGACAATCGACGATTCTGGGCAGGTGCTCAAAACGCCTGCCTGCCCGCTGAGCGGCAAACAGACGCTCGTATGCCCCGCCGATTTGAGCCGAAGCATCGATGCGTTTACGGACAAAGGGGCCGAGCGAACCACCGCCGGTTCCTTCAAAGTACACAAGCTCGGTTGTTTCAACGGACGAGCGCTTAAGTACACGCTCCACGCGATAGCTGTCATCACGATCGAGCGACGCCAGGTGCTCGGCAAGCGCTGCGGTCAACTCGTCATCAGAATATGTTGGGGTCTGAGTATCCATAGCCTCCATCATAGCGCAGGGCGCAGACACCCCATGGCATCCGCGCCCCGTTCGTTTGCATCGTTGTTCGACAGCTCCACCGGCTCAGATATCAGCCGCTAACTCACCGTCTCCTCGCCAAAGCGATACAGCTCCTCGTTGACCTTTTGGAGACTGCACCCGCGATCGATGCAAAAGATGATAATCGCATCGCGGCGGTCCTTGCAGTTAAGGACGCTTACCCCGGCAGCCGTCAGCGCACGGTTAGTCTCTTTGAGCGTCAGCGCCATCGCAAAGGCAATCTGCAGCACCTTATTGCGACTCGGATGACGCGCACCGGTAAAGATCTGATAGCCAAAGGTCTCATTGAGATCGGCCATACGAACCACGCGCGAGCGCTCCAAGCCCTTTTCCTGCAGCAGCTGCTTCAGGTAGTCCGAAAGCGACGGGGCGGCAAAGTCGTGCTCCCTGATATAGCCATCGATGTTCGGCGCATCGAGAAGCTCATTGAGCAACTCCTCGGTCAGCTTTTTATCGGGCATACGACCTCACCTCCCCCAGTGCATGCAACATGCTAGAAACCGCTTACGTCCGAACGCTCCCAGCTAACAACCTGGTCGGGAGACACCGTACCCAGCGCCTCGAACTTCCAAGAGCCGCCCGCCTTCAGATGATTGGTGTTTGCAAGAGCCGTTCCAACCTGGTTGCCATCGGCATCATACAGAACATATTCAATCTGAATGTAGCTCTTTTCCTTGTCCGTATTATTGGTCAGCGTGCCCGTGATCTTATAGGTAAACTGATTGGAAGTGTCTTCAGCCTCGTCAGCAATGGTATACGGTTCTTGCGGTTCTTTTTGCTCCTCAGCCTGCTGTGTCGTCTCGGCAGGTTTTGCCGAATCGCTCGCAGACGAATCGGTTGAGTTGCCGCCCATAGAGCCCACGGCACCGACAATAACCAGCACCACGATGATGCCTAGGACAATCTTGACGATCGGCTTCTTTCCCTCTTTTGCCATTATTCATCCTTCCTACGATCCGGCTACCGTGCCGGCACACAGCACATCGTAGGAAGGATTGAACTTGAATTCATTAGCTGAGAGCTAAGGTTGCGGTAAACGGCCAATGCAGCTATCCAGACGCCGAGCAAACGCACTTTGCGTGACCGTCTGCTGGCTGTGTATCAACCCAACGTGACGGATTCCCCGGTAAAGGTACTCGCAAGCAACAGGATAAAGAAAACTAAATAGCTGATGCTCAATAGGTAGGCGACGACTAAAAAGATGGTCCATCCAACATTGGTCTTACCATCGGCACGACGTTGCTCGCGAGAACGGCACAGCCAGACCGTCACGCCAATGGCCACAATCAGCAGCACGAGCGCCGCCGCGGCCAACCCGGCAAGCGCAAACATCACGCCAATGCTCACAGCAATAACCGGAAGCAGCAGCAAGCCACACCCGCATCCACCCGGACTATATACGGAAGACTGTCGGCGCTTCATCGTCACTCCAAGTTAAGCAATCGTTTGTAGACATCGAGGCCTTTGAGTAGGATTTCCTCGTCGAAGAGCATACTATCGGTATGCAGAGCGCTTGTGGCATAGGCGGGGCAGCCATCCGAATCACTCGGGTTGTCTTGGTCCTCTGGCATACCCGTGCCCAGCAGGAAAAATACGCCCGGCAGATGGCGTTGATAGAACGCGAAATCCTCGGCAATCAGCAGCGGCTCGTCCACGAGCTGTAACTCGGGCAGAGCAGGCGCGATTCGATCAAACAACTCGGGATCGTTGTCGACCGGCGGATAGCCCTCGGCAAAGTCGAGATCGTACGTGCAGCCCGTTGCAGTGCATGCCTCATCAAGCACGCGGCGCACACCCTCGCGTGCACGGTCGAACATGCCGTCCGTAAACACACGCAAGCTGCCGGCCACATGGGCCTCCCCCGCCACCGCGTTGCAGACGGTACCGGCCTGCAGCAGGCCAAACTTGCCGATACAGGGCTCGTCGGTGCCCAGTTCGTCCATCAGCTCGCGCTCGGTAACCAAAAACTTCGCTGCCGCCAACGCGGCATCGTGTGACTCCTCAACCGGCACACCATAAGTCTTAGCAATATGGATACTCGTACCGTGAATATGGATATGCGTCTCGCTCGAACGCGCCAGCAGCGGACCAGAACAACTCGCCAGCGTGCCGGCAGACAGATCGGGCCACACATGGAAGCCAAAAATGCGGTCGGCCCCATAGCGCTCGAACACACCACTCTCGCATACCGTCTTGGCACCACCGGTCGTTTCCTCGGCCGGCTGGAACACAAAAAGCACGTTGCGTTTAAGTGAACCCGGCTGCTCGCGAATCGTGCGGTCGACATACGTCGCGGCGGCGAGCGCCATGGCCATGTGTCCGTCGTGCCCGCAAGCGTGCATCTTGCCGGGATGAGACGAGGCGAAGGCCGCACCCGTCGCCTCGGCAATGGGCAGCGCATCCATATCCGCACGAATCGCCGTGGCATGCGTGGCACCAACGCCAGCGTCAAAGAAAGCGCAGACGCAGCTGGGGCACGGATGGGTCACCTCGCAGGCAAGCGACGCCAACACGCCCTCGATATAGGCAATAGTCTGCGGAAGATCGAAGTCGAGCTCCGGGATCCTGTGCAAGTCGCGCCGATAGCAACGGAGTTCTTGGAGCTCGGTCATAGAGGTTCCTTTCATTGGTGTGCGCCGGTTGCTATCTATTGTGCCGCAAGATTGCCATACCCTTATTTCCAGCATATCCCTGCATTTTTTAAACGTTATATACGAATACTCTTGTTTGGTAAAGTGCAACGTGGTAGGGTCGTTACCACTTGATAGAGGCGCGGGCACGAAGAACCGCGGGCGAGCCGGCAGGCTTTGACCCCGTGGGGAGGCGAAACCCGCCGAACTGGGTTTTTCGGGCACGAACAACCTGGTGGGCCTGTGGGAAACACCCACAGGACTGTCTGCAGCAATGCGGGAGCGCTATCCGGACATTGGGTCCACGCTATGCGGATTCGATGCGCAGATGGCGCCGTCTGGATAGCGAGGTTTACGGGACATGGCATTGACCCCCAACGAGGCATATGCGGCCAAGCAGCCGTTTGTGGACAAGGAGACGCTCGAGCATATCGTCGAGCAGTTCCCCACGCCGTTTCATCTATACGACGAGGCGGGCATCCGCCGCAACATGCAAGAAGTGCGCGACGCCTTTGCATGGAACCCGGGCTTTAAGGAATACTTTGCCGTCAAGGCCAACCCCAACCCGGCGCTCATCTCCATTCTCAACGAATACGGCTGCGGCTGCGATTGCTCGAGCTATACCGAGCTCATGATCGCCCGCTCGCTGGGTATCACGGGACACGACATCATGTTCTCGTCCAACGACACGCCGGCGGCCGACTTTGAACTCGCCGACAAGCTGGGCGCCATCGTCAACTTTGACGACATCAGCCATATCGAGTTCTTTGAGCGTGTCGCGGGGCCCATCCCCAAGACAGTCAGTTGCCGCTTTAATCCGGGCGGCTTGTTCCAGCTCTCCAACGGCATCATGGACAACCCGGGCGACTCCAAGTACGGCATGACCACCGAGCAGCTCTTCGAGGCCTTTCGCACGCTCAAGGCCAAGGGCGCCGAGGACTTTGGCATCCACGCATTCCTTGCCAGCAACACCGTCACCAACGACTACTACCCCAAGCTCGCGCGCATCCTCTTTGAGCTTGCCGTGCGCCTGGAGCGCGAGACCGGCGCACACGTCGCCTTCATCAATCTATCCGGCGGCGTCGGCATCCCCTACCTGCCAGAGCAGCAGGCCAACGACATTCACGCCATCGGCGAGGGAGTGCACGCGGCATACGACGAGATCCTGGTTCCCGCCGACATGGGCGATGTGGCCATCTGCACCGAGATGGGCCGCTTTATGATGGGCCCCTACGGCTGCCTGGTCACCAAGGCCATCCACGAAAAGCAGATCTACAAGGACTATATCGGTGTCGACGCAAGCGCCGTCGATCTGATCCGCCCTGCCATGTATGGCGCCTACCACCACATTACAGTGATGGGCCAGCCGGGTGGCTCCGACAAGACCGCGGCGCCTGTCACAAACACGTACGACATTACGGGCAATCTGTGCGAGAACAATGACAAGTTCGCCATCGACCGCGAGCTACCGCAGATCGACATGGGTGATGTACTCGTGATCCACGATACCGGCGCGCATGGCTACTCCATGGGCTACAACTACAACGGACGCCTGCGCTCCGCCGAGGTGCTGCTGCGCCCCGACGGCTCGGCCGACCTCATCCGCCGCGCCGAGCGCCCGGGCGATTATTTTGCCACACTCGATGTGCTGCCGTGCGGCCGAGAGCTGCTGGCCAAGTCGCGCGCCGAAAGTGCTCGCCATCGCGCTCAGGACGAGCGCTTGGCCGTCGCCGCCCAATGGAATAAGCGCATCCAGATCGCGGAAGCGAAGGAGAAGAACATGGATATCCGCAACCTCGAGGGCTCAATCGTCGCCCTTGTTACGCCGTTTAAAAAGGACGGCAGCGTCGACTTTGACGCACTCGAGCGCCTTATCGATTTCCACCTGCAAAACGGCACCGACGCCATCCTCACCCTGGGCACCACCGGCGAGAGCGCCACAATGACCGATGACGAGGACAACTCCGTTGTCGCCGCCGTGGTCAAGCATGTTGCAGGACGCGTCCCCGTCATCGCCGGCTCGGGCTCCAACTCCACGCAAACCATGCTCACCAAGTCGCTCACTTACCAAGGCCTGGGCGCCGACGGTCTGCTGCTCATTACCCCCTACTACAACAAGTCCAATGAAGAGGGCATCTACCAGCACTTTAAGACCGTCGCCGATGCCGTGGACATCCCTTGCATCCTCTACAACATCCCCGGCCGCTGCGGCTGCGGCATCAGCGAGCGCAATGTGGAGCGCCTGGCCGCGCACCCCAATATCATGGGTATTAAGGAAGCCTCGGGCAACGTCGCCTATGCCGCCAAGATCGCACACCTGCTGTCCGACGACTTCCGCATGTACTCGGGCGAGGACGCACTCACCGTGCCGCTCATGAGCCTGGGCGCCTCGGGCACCATCAGCGTGTGGGCCGATGTTCAGCCGCAGCTCGTGCATGACATGTGCCGTGCCTATCTGGACGGCGACGTGGAGCGCGCCCGCGATATCCAGATTGCCGGTCAGCCGCTCATCAACGCCCTCTTTAGCGAGGTCAATCCCATCCCCGTTAAAGAAGCGCTCGCTCAGATGGGTATGATCGAGGCAAACTACCGCATGCCGCTGTGCCCCATGGCCAACGACACACGCGCTGCACTTACCGATGCTCTGAGGGGAGCTGGTCTGCTTGATTAAGACCGTCATTATGGGAACGGGCCGCATGGGCTCGCTCATCCGCACCACCGCCGAGGGCGTTGTCGACGCCGCCGGTCAGCCCGTTTTTGATATCGTCGCCCAGACCGGCTTCGACTTGTCCGAGCTCGAGAACGCCCCAGCAGCCGACGTCATCATCGACTTCTCGAACGTTGCGACCTTCAATGCTGTCGTCGCCTATGTCGAGCGCACGGGCGCGGCGTTGGTCTCGGGCACCACGGGCTACACGCCCGAGCAGATGGATCGCCTGCGCGAGCTGGGTCAGAACGCCCGCGTCATGCACTCCGGCAATTACTCCATCGGCATCGCGGCCCTGCGTCATCTGGTGGCACAGGCCACGCGTGAGCTGCCCGGCTCTGACTGCGAGATTGTCGAGACGCACCACAACCAAAAGGCCGACGCCCCCAGCGGCACCGCGAAGCTGCTGCTCGACGCCGTCGTCGAAGCCGAGCCCGAGGCAGGTTACCACCCCGTCTATGGCCGCGAGGGCATGTGCGGTGCACGCGACCCCAAGGAGATCGGCATGCACTCGCTGCGCGGTGGCACTGTCGCCGGCGTGCACGAGGTGAGTTTCTTTGGCCAGGACGAGGAGGTCACGCTCACACACCGTGCCACGAGCCGCCAGATCTTTGTCAACGGCGCCCTGGCCGCCGCCCAGAAGCTCATCACCCGCGACCCCGGCTTCTACACCTTCGACCAGGTCATGTTTGCCTAACCAGGTATCAACCGTATCCACGAAAAGGAGAAACAGCATATGAGTAACGCAGCCGAGATGGATGCACAGGAGATTATCAACTACATCGCCACCGCGCCCAAGAAAACGCCCGTCAAACTGTACGTGCGCGAAAAGCCGGGCATGAAGGTCCAGTGGGGCAATGCGCACGTCTACGGCGGTCGTCGCGGCAAGACCGTCTTTGGTGACTGGGATGAGCTTAAGACCATCCTGGTCGCCAATGCCGATTCCATCGACTACTACGACGTAGAGAACGACTGCCGCAACTCCGCCGTGCCCATGCTCGACCTCAAGGGCATCAACGCCCGCATCGAGCCGGGCGCAATCATCCGCGACCGCGTCGAGATCGGCGATCGCGCCGTCATCATGATGGGTGCCATCATCAACATCGGCTCCGTCATCGGCGAAGGCTCCATGATCGATATGGGCGCCGTGCTGGGCGGCCGCGCCACCGTGGGTAAGAACTGCCACATCGGTGCCGGCACCGTGTTGGCAGGCGTCGTAGAGCCCGCCAGCGCCACGCCCGTCATCATCGAGGACGATGTCATGATCGGCGCCAACGCCGTGGTCCTGGAGGGCGTGCACGTAGGCAAGGGCGCCGTCGTTGCCGCCGGCGCCGTGTGCGTCGAGGACGTCCCCGCCGGCGCCGTCGTGGCCGGTGTCCCCGCCCGCGTCATCAAGATGCGCGACGAGAAGACCGACAGCAAGACCGGCCTGGAAGAGGGCTTACGTCAACTTTAATAGTTACGCGGGTTTACCAACCCGCGTAACGGCTCGACGCTGCACCTTTGGTTCCGTCGTTCTAACGAACGACGGAACGGTCGACGCTACAAACGCCCCTAAGCGGCAATCTGACGTTCAATCGTCGGTCGCGTACCAAAGTACGCTTCCCTCCTCTTTCACGTCACCTTGCTCGCTTAGGGGCGCTTTCGCTGACTTATGCTCAGTCTGCAACTCAATTGAGCTCCAAGCAAAAAGGCCGAAGACCCAAAGGGCTTCGGCCTTCGCTTTCTCGCTGCAGGCGTAACGCAACTTATCGATTCTCGATGCTGCCGATGTTTTTGAGCTCGATGGAAATGAGGCCGTTGGGCTCGTTGACAAACTCGATGTACTCGGAGTTCGAACCCATCTCGGCCGGGAAGCTGATCTCGATGCCCGTATCGGTACGAATCTTATGATTGCGCACCGCCGCGCGCTCGACCTGTTTGCGCTCCACGGGAACGCGCTCGGGAACCTTCTCCTCGGTCAGTGCCGCGCGCACACTTTCCTTGATGACCGGCTCGTCCTCAAAGACCTCATCGACGATATCCCAGGGCGGAAGCTCCTCGTCATCCTCGACCTTCTCGGCCACAGCGGCTTTAACCTTGGCGAGCGCCACGGCCGTGTTGGCGCCGTGCTCCTCGGCGACTTCCTCAACCACACGCGTCACGGTGTCGATGACCTCCTTGCCCGATACGCCCGTGTCGCACTGCAGCAGGCCATCGGGGATAAGCATACGGTCCTCGCCGGCAATCTTGCGCTTCTTGTCCACGTAGCCGATCTCCATGGTGCTCGCGCGCACGATGGCATAGCTCGGCACCTTTTGCGAGGGATTCGGCAGAATGGCGTAGTGGCGCGCGATGTCGTTGCGCACCTCCCCCTCCTCGCGGCCCACTTCGTGCATAAAAGCCTGCTTGGAGCCCAGCAGCATCACGGCAAACCAGCGGGCATCCTCATCGTCGTCAAAATCGGCCACGAGCACGTCGGTGGACTCGGCTTTCTCGGCTTTGGTGAGCTCGGAGGAGATAAACTCCGCAATCTGCTGCGACAGGTCCACGAACTCGCGCTCGCCAAAGAAATAGCCCTTGAGCTCGCCGCCAAACGCAGAGTTCTCGGCAAACGTGGCGCGCTTGTTATCGGCCGATGTACGGGCACGGCGCAAATGTGTGGTCACAAAGTTGCGCACGGTGCGGCTCTCGATATCCAGCTCTCGCTGGCTCATGACGTTGACGGCAGAGTCAAAGTCCAGGATATGCAGAATCGCGTGATTGATTTTCATATACGGCATTCCGTTCTAGATCGATTTCGGCACGAACCAGTATAGCGGTCGAGCCCGCCCCAAGCGCATCGAAGATTAGTGCATCGGGGACAGGTCGCTTTGCACCAATGGCTAACGCAGGAGCTCGGACTGCCAAGCCTCGAGCTGTTCTGCCAAACTCTTGCCGGCAGCGGGCATGTCGATCTGGGGTCGTTTGGGCAGCAGCGCGCATTTAAGGATTGCCACGATGGTCTGCGAGACAAAGCGTCGCGTATCCTTGTCGAAACCTTGCGCAGCCTGGAGCATCACGGGCAGGCTCTCGCGCAGATTCCCGGCGATATCCGCAAACCGCTCAGCACCCGTAGCCTCAAACACGGAGAACAACGCATCTACAAAACGCTCGCGCTCGGCAGGCCCCACTGCAAGCAGCATCTCGCGAATGGAGCCATCAACGTATCGAGCACCGGCGGACAGGCGCTCACAGTACACGAAGTCGCGACCATCAACCACCCAGCTAAAGGGATTGTGCTGCAGCAGGCTGAACTCGGTGCTCTCAACGATGGCATAGTCCTCCTGCGTCTCGAACATCATGCCAAAAATCGACGACCGAGGTAGCGTCTTGTCGATTCGGCTGGATAGATCAGCGAAAGCGTTGCCGTTCAGAAACTCCTCGACGAAGCCCGGACCATCATGGGAATACGCCCGTTCGATTCGCTCACGGGCGACATCGGAGCACATCGCCGCACCGTACACCGCAAGGTTTCCACCCTTGGAATGACCTCCGCACAAAAGCGGCCCGTCAATCGCATCCGCCGCCTCGTCCACATAACGCGCCGCGGATTCCTGGGCCGGCACAGGACACCGGAACGCCATGTTAAAGTCCTCTTTCCAGCCCACAATCGTACTGTCGGTCCCCCGGAAGGAAAGATAGCTAAACCCCGCCGGAAATCGGAACGTCATAACCGCAAACTGCTCCGTCGTCTCGGCATCACTCACGGTACGATAGCCGCAAACGTGCACGCCACGGTAGCGAGGGCTTGCTGCCACGGCCTCCAACAAGGCCCTGCTCCCCTCTGGATCCCACAAGTCGTCAATCATGTCCCGGTAGCACTCGGCGCGCAGCAGCTCGCGTACGTCAAGGCCCTGCCAGTTCGTCAGCTCCGCCATATCACCCGGCAAACGCAAATAGGACAGCCACGCAAAGACCAGGCTATCCACCGCGCAGAACGACCGTTCCTCAAACGGATCAAACGCCGTCTGGACATAGGTCAAAAAGTTAGGTGAATCCGACATGACTCTCCCATCAACTATGGCGCATTGGGGTAGGGTTACTTTGCACCAAAAGGCGCCCGGACCGTGTGGACCGGACGCCTCTCATTGTAGCCTGTTGCCCAAACGAGCCGAATTTAGCAGGAGAAGTCGACGCTGTCGATGATGTCCTTGAGGGCCTTGGCGGAGACGGTGAGCTCATGTTGCTCGTCATCGTTCAGCGGCACGGGGACGCGGCAGACAACGCCGTCGCGGCCAACGACGGTCGGCATGGAGATGGCAAGATCGGACAGGCCGTACTCGCCCACCATGAGCGAGGAGACGGGCAGAACGGTCTGCTCATCGCGCATGACGGCGGTGCAGATGCGCTTAACGGCCATGGCGACGCCGTAGTAGGTGGCGTGCTTCTTCTCGATGATGGTGTAGGCGGAGTTCTTGACGTCCTCGGCGATGCGCTTCTCGGCAGCCTCGTGCTCCAGGTGGCCGTGAAGCTCGCAGAAGGTGTTCAGCGGCACGCCGGCAACCTGAGCGCTGGACCAAGCGACAAACTCGGAGTCGCCGTGCTCGCCCATGACGTAGGCCTGGACATCGCGCGGGTCGACCTCGACGTGGGCGCCGAGCATCTGCTGCAGACGGCCGGTGTCGAGCACGGTGCCGGAGCCGATGACGTGGCCCTCGGGCAGACCGGACATCTTGATGGCGGCGTAGGTCAGAACGTCGACCGGGTTGGAGACGATGAGCAGAATGCCGTCGAAGCCAGACTTCTTAATCTCGGGAATAATGGACTTGAAGATGCTGACGTTCTTGTTGACCAGGTCCAGGCGGGTCTCACCGGGCTTCTGGGCAGCGCCAGCGGTGACGACGATCATGGCGGCGTCGGCGACATCGGAATAATCGCCGGCGTAGATCTTCATCGGCTCGGCAAACGTCATGCCGTGCGCGATATCCAGGGCCTCGCCCTCGGCGCGGTTCTTGTCCACGTCGATGAGGACCATCTCGGAGAACAGACCACTCTGCATCAGCGCGAACGCCGAAGACGAACCGACGAAACCGCAGCCGACAATAGCGACCTTCTTCTCGTTAACCATTAGAAACTCCCATCTCTCTCCACAAACAAGCCGCCCGGGAACGACCCGAGCGGCTTGCCGTAATCCCAATACATCCAATCGGGACTTTGATTATGCTCCTATTCGCAGCCAAATATCGACCGTTTACCGAAATTATTTGCAGGATTCGTAAAATAACTGCACGAAATCGGTTTCGGGCTATTGACGAGTCGAAACAGGTTTCTAATACAAACCCGCCTCGCGGATGGCCTCGACAGCCAAAGCAATCTGATCGGGCGGCAGGACCAGCGCCATGCGCACGTGTCCCTCGCCCGAAGGACCAAAGCTCGCGCCCGGCGTCACCACAACGCCGGCCTTCTCCATGAGCTCCTCGCAAAACGCCATGGAATCGGTGCGACCACCGGGAAGCTTGGCCCACACAAACATAGAGCCATGCGCGTTGGGACGCTCCCAGCCCAGGCCCTCAAGACCGTCGCACAGGGCATCGCGGCGCTCCTGGTACTTCAGACGCTGCGCCTCGACCTCATCGCGCGGACCGTTCAGGCAGGCGATAGCAGCCTTCTGGATCGGGAAGAACATACCAAAGTCGATCTGGCCGCGCAGCTTGGCAAAGGCCGAGACCACATCCTCGCGACCGACCAAAAAGCCGATACGCGCGCCGGTGACGTTAAACGACTTGGAGAGCGAGAAGAACTCAACGCCCACCTCGAGCGCGCCGGGATACTGCAAGAAGCTGCCGCCCGGCTCGCCGTCGAACACGATGTCGGAGTATGCGTTGTCGTGAACGATGAGCAGGTCGTGCTCGCGGGCGAAAGCGATGACCTCCTCGTAGACCTCGGGCGTGCCCACCGAGCCCACCGGGTTGGCGGGCAGCGACACAATCATGTACTTGGCACGATCGGCCACCTCGGGATCGATACCCGCCACATAGGGCAGGTAATTGTGCTCCGCCACCAGCGGATAGTACTCGAGCTTGGCATCGGCGATCTTGGCACCCGCCTCAAAGACCGGGTAGCACGGATCGGGAACCAGGATGGTGTCACCCGGATCGAGCAGGGCCAGGCCCAAATGGCCCACGCCCTCCTGCGTGCCGTTGCACGACTGCACCATGGACGGTGTAATGCCCGAAACGCCAAAGCGACGCTCATAGTAATCGCACACGGCTTGTTTGAGTTCGGGCAGGTCGCGCAGGGCATACTTCCACATCTCGGGATCTTGGGCTGCATGCGTGAGCGCCTCGACCACATGGTCGTACGGCTTAAAGTCGGGCGTGCCCACGCTCATGTTGTAAATGGTCTTGCCCTGAGCCTTCAGCGCGAGAAGTTCGTTGTTGAGAGAGGCAAAGACCTCCGCGCCAAAGCGGTCGAGACGCTGCGATGCCTGCATGGTGCCACCTTTCGATATGAAAAACGCGGCGCTCCGACAAGAGCGCCGCGCGATACGGGCCATCAGATTGCAAAAGTGTAACGCTTGCACCCGCTGTTTTGGTTCAATTTGGCAACCTTAGTCCATCGGATTGAGCGCGTCAATCTGGGCGAGCCACAGGCGCGAGCTGGCGTCACTCGGCATGCGCCAATCGCCGCGCGGGCTGAGCGTGACCGAGCCCACCTTGGGGCCATCGGGCAGGCAGCTGCGCTTAAACTGCTGGGCAAAGAAGCGACGGTAGAACGTGCGTAGCCACGTGTGAATGGTCTTGACGTCGTAGACGCCCTCGAAGCTCTTGAGCGCCATGCGGTAGATCTTGCCCGGCTCAAAGCCAAAACGCAGCAGGTAGTAGAGGAAGTAGTCGTGCAGCTCGTACGGGCCCACCAGGTCCTCAGTCTTCTGCGCAATCTCGCCGTCGTCCGTGGGCGGCAGGAGCTCGGGGGACACCGGCGTATCGAGGATATCGAGCAAGACCTCGGCAATACGCCCGCCAAAGACATCGGCCGCATAGCGCACCAGATGGCGCACAAGCGTCTTGGGCACGCTCGCGTTGACGGCGTACATGCTCATGTGGTCGCCGTTATAGGTAGCCCAGCCGAGCGCCAGCTCCGACAGGTCGCCCGTGCCGATGACAAAACCGCCAGCCTGGTTGGCCAGATCCATCAGAATCTGCGTACGCTCGCGGGCCTGGCTGTTCTCGTAGGTCACGTCCTGCACGGTCGGATCGTGCTCAATGTCCTTGAAGTGCTGCTCCACAGCCGCGTGGATCGAAACCTCGCGGAAGCTCACGCCCAGGTCGCGAGCGAGCGACTCGGCATTCGACTTAGTGCGATGCGTCGTGCCAAAGCCAGGCATGGAAACCGCCGTGATACCCGTGCGCGGCAGCCCCAGCGCATCGAAGGCACGCACGGTCACAAGCAGCGCCAGCGTGGAGTCCAGACCGCCTGAAAGACCGATGACAGCCGCCTTGGTACCCGTATGGGCAAGACGGGTCTTGAGGCCCGCGGTCTGCAGGTCGAGGATGGTCTCGCAACGCTCGGCCAGGTCACCATGGTCGGCCGGAACAAAGGGTGCGCGGGGGAAGACACGGTCGATGCCGAGTGCATCGCGCAGGACAGGCTCTTCGGCCAACACGCCCTCAAACGAAAACTCAACGGTCGTGGCCTCCGGCGCATCGTCCGCGCGCGTCCACGTCGTCGAGCGACGGCGCTCGGCAACCAGGCGGTCAAGGTCAACGTCGGCGATGGCCATATCACAGGTAAGCAGTTTGGTCGCGGCGAGCTTGGAGCCGTTTTCGTAGACGAGGTTCTCGCCCGCAAAGACCATGTCGGTCGTGGACTCGCCCTCACTCGCATCCGCGTAGGCATAGGCACAGTACAGGCGCGCGCTTTGGTTAGAGATAAGGCTGCGGCGGTAATCTGACTTACCGATGATTTCGTCAGAAGCCGACGGGTTGAGAATCACCGTCGCACCGGCAAGCGCCATCTCGGTCGAAGGGGGCGCCGGCACCCACAGGTCCTCACAGACCTCAACGCCCAGCACCAGGTCCTCGGCGCCCTCATCACAGCAACGGTAGACAAGCCCCGAACCCAGCGGGACCGGACCCTGACCGGCAAATTCAACCCACACGGGATCCGCAGGCGCCGGAGCAAACCAACGGCGCTCATAGAACTCGCCATAGTTGGGCAAATACTTCTTGGCCGTGAGGCCCAAAAGCTCGCCCGCACAGCACACGGCCGCGCAGTTGTAGATGTTTTCGGCCACCGCAACGGGAAGGCCGACGGTAAAGACAATCGGCAGCTCGCGGGTTTCATCGAGGATATGCACCAGAGCAGCCTCGCAGGCATGCAGCAATGTGCGGTTATGGAACAGGTCGGCCGCGGTATAGCCGGTTAGGTTAAGCTCGGGCAACACCAGCGCGCGAACGCCACGCCCGGCAGCATCGCGAACAGCCGCCAGCGCAACCTCGGCATTGCCCTCGACATCGGCCACGCGAATCTGCGGCGACGCCGCCGCCACACGCAAAAAGCCATCAGACTGAGAAAGGTGAAGATTCATAAGAATGCTCCCGTGCGTAGACGCTATTCAACACAATTAGCAAGCCCTATTGTAGTTCAACCGCCGGGTGTAACCGCATCCCACCAACTTGGTGAGCAATTGATGAGTTGATGGTATCTGTTAAATGTCACGTACGATTCACATCTGGTGGGTACCCTGATGGCTACACGAAACGAAGCAGATTTACACCGGGAGGACCCCGTATGACAACCAAGTACACCGACGCGCCGCGCACGCGCGTCATGACGCCGGCATCGCTCAACAACGGCGTGCACGAGAACCATTCCATCGGACAGACCATGGCCATCGCGCCCAAAAAGGGCCTGTTCGACGACATTTCCATTCCCCAGATCATCGCCGGCGCCGCAGCTGCCGCCACGAGCGTGGCGCTTGCTTCAAAGATCGGCATTGCCGGCTCGGTGATTGGTGCCGCTGTGAGCTCAGTCATCACCGTTGTGTCCTCGCAGGTCTATCGCCACTTTATCTCCGCCAGCGCCAATGCCCTCAAAGGTACGTACGCTGACGTCGACTACCCCGCCGGCGCCTACGAGCCCGTTGAGCTTAATGCCGAGGAGCACCTGGGCGGCGCCGCGACTACGCAGGAGATGCGCCAGGTTGCGGGGCGCGCGACCACGGCGCGCGTCGCCCCCAACAGCTTGCGCGCCAAGGCGGCGGCAGAGCGCAGCCAGACGCAAAAGAAGGTCATCATCTTCTCGATCGCCATCGCCATCGTCGCAGTCATCGCCTGCGCTGGCGCCATCCTTATCACCACTGCCGGTGAGGGTCTGGGCGAGCGTCCCGAGCCAATCCTGTCGTCGCGCACGACCGAGAGCGATGCAAATGGCAACACCCAGTCGCAGGATCAGCAGGCACAGACGGACGACACGCAAGACAGTTCTGCCTCTGCCAATTCGTCCTCGAACACCCAAAACCAATCGCAGGGCACCGATTCCTCTACGGCCAACAGCGGTACGCAATCCGGCACGACCGACTCAAGCCAAACGACTGACGGCTCTCAACCGAGCACGGGCGACCAGACGAGCGACACCACGTCGGGAACGGGCACAGCAAACAGCAGCAACAGCAATTCGAGTGGCACCACATCGGGCACGACATCTGACAGTTCAAGCCAAGGCACGACATCGGGCAACTAAGCACGTTTGCTTCTCATAGAGAACCGATCTGTATAACGGGCGCGAACCGGCAACGGTCGCGCCCGTTTGCCTTGGGCGCCGAGGTAGCACGCCCCGTGCGATGGTAAGATGCTTTGGTGTGTAAAGAGGAGATTTGCCATGAGCAAGACAATAGTTAAGCCCACGCTATCGCTGGGCAACCACATCTATCTGTATCGCCTGCTGCGCGATGCGATTGGATGCGGCAAGCAAACGTTTATGACGCAGGTCGAGGAGGCGCTCGCCACCGGCGACATGGCCGCTTATGACCTGGGCTTCGAGTCCACGCGCGAGTTGCTCGAGGAACTCGACGACTGCATTAAGCTGACCGTCTTTAAGGGCGGCCGCCTTTATGCCACCGTCATCGCCAACGAGGCCTGGGATACCGCCCTTGCCAAAGGCGAGGACAAGCCCAAGGCAGCCAAGGGCGCCAAGCAGTCCTACAAAAAGAAAAAGCGCGGCGAGAAGGACCTCAAGGCCGTACGTCCCAAGCACGTTAAGCATCCCGAGCCCGTGGCCGAAGTCGCTCCGGAACCCGAGCCCGAGACAGAGATCGAAGTCGCTATTGAGGTAACAGCAGAAGCCGAAACCGAAATCGCCGCCACGACCGATCCCGAAGTCATATCCGAGCAGGAAGCAACTGTGGAGCTCAACGAAGCGCCCAAGTCGACAACCGAAGAAGCCGCTGACCAACCCGAGACGCCTGCGTTCCAAAACAGCGATGTCTTTGGCAACGAGGCCGAGGACGATCAGTCCGACGAGCCCGCCGATCAAGGCGCCACCGAATCGGCACCGGAGCCCGAGACGCCGCTGCCCGCCATCTCGCTCACGGTCGTCTATGACCCCGAGAACGCCAACGCCGGCATCACCACCATGGCCTCCACACCGATCGAGGCAAAGCCGTCTGTCGAGGCAGAGGACGCCCCGCAAGCCGACGCCGAAACCGAGACTGAAGACACATCCGTCTCCGTGGAACCGACAGATTCCGCAGTTAAGCCAGAACCGGCGCCCGAGCCTGCACCCGTCATCGAGTCCGCATCCGCACCTGTCTATGACCAAATTCCCGCACCGGTACCGGCTTCGGTACCCGCAGCAGCACCGGCCCCCGCACCCACAGCACCGACCATCCCCGAGGACTTCCCCGTCGATTTCGCAACCGAGGTCTTCTGCCCCGGCCCGTTGCTACACCAGCTGTCGACCTATCTCCCCTACGGCGCCGATACGCTCGGCATCGTCGGCGAGTACTACTGGATCGCCCGCGAACGCGGCACCATCGAGGCCGCGCGAAACCGCGCAATCTTCCCCCTGCGCTACACGCAGGCCGGCGAGCGCCACGAAGTCACCGTGCGCATCCGCCGCAACACCACCGGAGGCCTCGGAGCCACCTGGACCGTCGACAAGGTTGAAGAATCCAACGAATAGCAAAACGCGGCGAACGTCACAAAAACGTTCGCCGCGTTTTTTATTTTCCCAGGTTGAGCATAAGTTCGCGTGACAAAGGGGCTGTCCCTTTGCCACATCAAACTAGTCCCTGGTAAGTTTCCTGTGAATACGATGCGGCTGGGCTGCGTCCTCGCCCAGGCGCTCGATACGGTTGGCCTGATAGGCCTCGAAGTTGCCCTCGAACCAATACCAGTTGCCCGGATTCTCGTCGGTGCCCTCCCACGCCAGGATGTGCGTGGCGACGCGGTCCAGGAACATACGGTCGTGGCTAATGACCACCGAGCAGCCCGGGAACTCGAGCAGCGCCGCCTCGAGCGAGGACAGCGTCTCGACGTCGAGGTCGTTCGTGGGCTCGTCGAGGAGCAGCAGGTTGCCGCCCTGCTTGAGCGTAAGTGCCAAGTTCAGACGGTTGCGCTCGCCACCGGAGAGCACGCCAGCGCGCTTCTGCTGGTCCTGGCCCTTAAAGCCAAAGCTCGCCACATACGCGCGGCTCGGAACCTCGGTCTCTCCGACCATCATGTGGTCCAGGCCGTCCGAGACGACCTCCCACAGGTTCTTGTCGGGGTCGATGCCGGAACGGTTCTGGTCGACGTAAGAAATCTTGACGGTCTCGCCCACCTCGAGCTCGCCCGAAGTCAGCGGCTCCAGGCCCACGATGGTCTTGAAGAGCGTGGTCTTACCGACACCGTTGGGGCCGATGACGCCCACGATGCCGTTGCGCGGCAGGGTGAACGAAAGGTCATCGATGAGCACGCGGCCATCGAACTCCTTGTGCAGATGATGGGCCTCGAGCACCTTGTTGCCCAGACGCGGGCCCACGGGGATGCGGATGTCGGTCCAGTCGAGCTTCTGGCTGGCGCGGGCCTCGGCCTCCATCTCCTCGTAGCGAGCCAGACGGGCCTTGTTCTTGGCCTGACGAGCCTTGGGCGAGCTGCGTACCCACTCGAGCTCGGCCTCCATGCGCTTGGCGAGCTTGGCATCGCGGTTGCCCTGCGCCTCGATACGGGCGGCCTTGGTCTCCAGATACGTGGAGTAGTTGCCCTTGTAGGGATAAAGGTGGCCGCGGTCGACCTCGCAGATCCACTCGGCAACGTTATCCAGGAAGTAGCGATCGTGCGTGACGGCAAGCACCGCGCCCTGGTAGTTGTGCAGGAAGTGCTCGAGCCACAGGATCGACTCGGCGTCCAGGTGGTTCGTGGGCTCGTCGAGCAGCAGCAGGTCGGGAGCCTCGAGCAGCAGCTTGCACAGGGCCACGCGACGGCGCTCGCCGCCGGAAAGCACGTTGACCGGCATGTCGGAATCGGGCAGCTGGAGGGCGTCCATGGCCTGGCCGAGCTTGGAATCGATATCCCAGCCGTCGGCGGCATCAATCTCGTCCTGGAGCTTGCCCATCTCGGCCATGAGGGCGTCCATGTCGCAGTCCGGGTCGCACATCTCCTCGCCGATCTTGTTAAAGCGGTCGACCTTGGCAAGCATATCGCCAAACGCCATGCGCACGTTCTCGATGACGGTCTTGTCGTCATCGAGCGGCGGCTCCTGCTGCAGGATTCCTACGGTGTAGCCGGGGGTGAGCCTGGCATCGCCGTTGGAGACTTCCTCGATACCGGCCATAATCTTGAGCAGGGTCGACTTACCCATGCCGTTGGGACCCACAACGCCGATCTTAGCACCGGGATAGAAGCTCAGGGTCACGTCGTCAAGAATCACCTTGTCGCCATGGGCTTTGCGAGCCTGATACATCTGGTAGATAAACTCCGCCATTTGCCTGTTTTATCCTTTCTACCTGCTGTTTCCCTATTCTTGCTTCGCTTTAGTGGAAACGAAATGAGGAAACCAGCTCTGAAACTTAACGAAAAGGGGCATGGTTGCCCACACCCCCTAATACTACCTGGGAAAAGTCCCCCGGAACATACTATGAACTGCGTACGCTAGTTTTCCGCAACCTTACCGAACAGCCCCCTGAGACTTGCGCCACAGCAGATACGAGTAGACGTAGGCAGCTCCGGCCGATCCAAACGCCAGCACCGCAATCACCGCGGCGACGACTTCACTCGAAAGCACGCTACCCGCCACGCCCATCACAATCAAACCAACACCCAGCACCATAAAGCAGGCGCCGCCAAAACGCTGCGTACGGCGCCAGTTCTCGGGATCGGCAAGCGCCCAAGGCGTCTTGATACCGAGCGTATAGTTCTGCTTCACACGCGGCAAGTAGTTGCCTACGCCGATGAACAGCAAACCGATAGCACCGGAAATCAGCACGTTGACCGAACCGACCGCCGGCACCACGCCCCAGACCGTAAGCTCACCCAACCAGCTTATGGCACACATGAACAAGATGAAGGCGATTACGAAGCCCTGATAGAACTTGCCCGAGGTCCGATACGCCTCACCTTTGGGGTCGATGCGCGGCACCACGCAGAACATTGCGAGAAGCGCCAGAGGCAGCACGCCGAGCGCGGAGGCCATCCAGCTAGGACCCCAACCGTCGACGGCGCCGTTCGCGCCCCAGTGCGTGGGAATCTGCGCAGGCAAGCTCGGCATCACCATGAGGTGCGCTACGACATTGGCGACGCACAGAGCGACCAGCGCAACCCACACGCGCGACGATACCCCCGTGGGGTGAATGCCCTTGTTTTCGTTATTCATCCTTATCACCTTCAGTGTTTGTAAAGCCCATAAACCAGCCAATTAAATCCTGCATGACGGTGGTGTTTAAGCTGTATACGATGTTTTGGCCATGGCGCTCGTCGGTCACCAACCCGGCGTTTTTGAGCGTCGCCAAGTGATGGCTCAGCGACGGCTTACTGATATCGAAATGCTCGGCAAGCTCCCCCGCCGTGCAATTGCCTTCGCGCAGCAACTCCAAAATGCGCCGTCGCGTTGGATCGGCAAGCGCCTTAAAACCCTCTCCCGGCATAAGACCTCCTCTCATCATCTCTCATGACGTGCACACTATACTCGATCTTTAGATGTTTGTCTAATTATCTAATTTGATACTAAGTATAGAACATGCGTTCGTTTTTAGATACAATGGGCCAAGAAGCAGATGGGTCAGCTCCCTCTTACCAAGAAGGAGATGGACTATGAGTATTAACGATGTCCTGACGTTGTTGTTGCTTGTAATCGCGGCCGTGGAGCTCGGCATCCACATTGGGGGTCGAATGAAATAGCCGCCCCCGCGTAATGCGAAGACGGCCACTTCTCACGCCATAAACGTGTTTCGGAGTTGGCTAACCCGCGGCAACGGGTGCCATCTGCTTCATCTTATGCGAATCCCGATCTCATTTCAACAAGCCCCTAGGGCTCAAATGGAATCGTGATAATCCCTATAATGGCGATAGCCCAAACACGATCCGCTTCCCCATCGGAGGACATCTATGACCGAAACCGCAGCCGCAGCTCCCGTCGAGACACGCGACACCAAGCTCGAGATCATCATGGGCCGTGAGGCGCTCGATAAACTTGCCAACGCCACGGTGCTGGTGCTGGGCTGTGGCGGCGTGGGATCCAACTGCTGCGAAGCGCTCGCCCGCGGCGGCATCGGTCATTTTGTGATCCTGGACAAGGACATCATCGCGCCCAGCAACATCAACCGCCAGGCCATCGCCTTTCATAGCACCATCGGCAAGCGCAAGGTGGACGTAATGGAAGCCATGATCAACGATATCAACCCTGCCGCCACCGTCATCAAGCGCACCGAATACCTGTTGAGCGACAATATCGACGAATTTTTCGCACGCGTTTTGGAGCAAACGAACGGTAAACTCGACTACGTCATCGACGCCATCGACACCATTTCGGCCAAGCTCGCCATTGCCAAATATGCTCAGGACCATGACATCCGTTTGGTTAGCTCCATGGGCGGGGCCAACAAACTCCATCCCGAGTGCCTCCGCTTTGCCGACATCTTCGATACGGTACGTGACCCCATGAGCCGCATTATGCGCAAAGAATGTAAGAAGCGCGGAATCAAGAGCCTACACGTACTGTTTAGCTGCGAGGAATCGGTTAAGACACAGCCCCGCGATCCTTCCAACATCCACGAGCGCACCGAGCTGGGAACTGCCAGTTTTATGCCGCCCATCATGGGCCAGATGATCGCCGGCGAGGTTATCCGTCAGATCAGTGGCCGCGGCACCGAGCGCGTGCGCGCCGATGGCCAGCGCCTAGACTAGCGGAGCGCGCCGAGATGGAGCCCCGGTTATTTGATGCACACTGCCATCTTGATCTAATGGCTCACCCGGACGCCGTTGCCGATGAGGCAACGGCGCTGGGCCTGATTCTATTTGACTGCGGCGTCGATCCGCACGACTTTGCACGCGCCAAGAAGCGCGCCTGCGGCCGTTCAAATATCTTTGCCGGCATCGGCCTCCATCCCTGGTGGCTCGCCGACGGACGATGTGGCAACGCTGAAATCAATCTGCTTTGCGAAGTTGCTGCCCAAGAGCGCTATATCGGCGAAGTCGGACTCGACTTTTCCGCGCGCTTTGCTGGAAGTGAGCCGCTACAAATACAGGCATTTGACCGGCTCTGCGATGCGCTCGTGCAGCATCCTCTTACCGGGCGCGTGATATCAATTCACGCCGTTCGTTCGGCGGGAACCGTACTGAACGTCCTCGAATCGCATGGACTACTCATCCCAAACTCCGACTCCCCCGTTATCATCTTCCACTGGTTTAGCGGCACTTCGGACGAACTCGTCCGCGCGCGAAACGCAGGCTGCTATTTTTCCGTGAACGAGCGTATGCTCGCCACCAAGCGCGGTCGCGAATATGCCCGACAGATTCCACTCGACCGTCTACTGCTCGAGACCGATGCGCCGGCCGAGCCAAACACAGAAACAAGTGTACAATCGCTCATCAGATCGCTCGCAAGGACCTCGATGCACATTGCCTCACTCAAAAACTGTGACGCAAAGCGCATCGAGTCGGTAGTTTTAGCAAATGCGCACTCTGTTTTTGACCTTCGCTAACCCCTGTGGGCAAAAATGCCAAGGGACATGCGAATCGCACAACGCAGTCCCTATTGGCAGGCAGTACAATTCGGCAGCATTACACCAATTCGTGCATGAGATCACGGTTGCGTGCATACAATTCGTCAAAGATATGACGACGCGACGCATATAGCTCGTGGGCAGCCATATCGGGCACGATTGTTTGTGCAACGCCAAGGACTTGGGCGAGTTCATCCCATGATGCATAGGCGCCACCTGCGAGAGCTGCCATGATGGCATCACCGAAGCATGCGCCCACCGTAACCTTGGCAACCGAGACCTCGCGCCCGCATACGTCGGCGATAGCCTGCATCCAAACTGGATTCTTGGTTCCACCTCCGACAAGCATAATGCGCCCAATTGGCAGTCCATGCTCTCGCTCGATAATGTCGACATGGGATGCAACGGTATACGCGACGCCTTCCAAGGCGGCGCGAACCATATGGGCTCGCGTATGCCTTCCGGTCAGGCCAAAGAAGACGCCACGTGCCTCGGGATCGTTGAGCGGAGTACGCTCCCCCGCAAAGTACGGCAGGCACAGGAGCCCATCGGCACCCGGCGCCACATCGGCGGCATCATGCGCCATGACCGAATATGCATCGGGGCCACCGTGGCCCTCGGCCTCCACGGCGTCGCGATACAGCTCTTGGCGCAGCCACGATGTGAGTGCACCCGCCGTATTGGTCCCCGCGCAGATCCCGTAAGTTCCGGGAATGATAAACGTCCCTGGCCACAGGCGGGCATCATCGACCATATGATCAGCTAGGTAGATGAAATACGCCGTGCTCCCCAACTGAACCATCATATCGCCGGGACGAAATACACCCGTCGAAATGGCCTCGGCACCAGAGTCGCCCGTTCCCACTAAGACAGGTGTCCCTGCCGCGAGCCCTGTCGCCTCAGCCGCGCGCTGCGTAATCGCCCCGGCAATATCGGTAGCCGACATTACCTCCGCCATCTGGTCAGGCCGGCAGAAACGAGCACATTCCCGAGCATCAACCCTCCAAGTGTAGCGGTCGTATAGGGGAAGAAAATCCTCCGCCAAGTAACGGTCCACCGTAAAACGCCCCGTCAACTTTGCGCATAGAAACGATGATGCCGTCAGGAACTTCGCGGCACGTTCGTGCACCTCGGGCATATTCTCCTTAAACCATAAGATCTTAGGAGCAATATCTGATGAGCAGGGATCGTGCCCGAAAAGTTCGCGTGCGCGACCTGACCCATATTCGGAAAGGAGCTCGTCAATCTGCGGCTTCGAACGTGCATCGACTCCATACAAAATCGCGGGCGCCAGCGCGTTGCACTCGGTATCGACCGGCACGCAGTCGCAACCCAATGCGGAAAGGCCCACGCATCCGATCTGCGCCGCGTTAACCCCCGATCGCATCACCAGCTCGCGCGACAAGCGGCAAAAATCGCCCCACCAAACTGCCTCAGCATCATGCTGGTACCATCCATCACACGGGTTGTCCGTCTCATGTCCACAAGAGGCTTGGCAAACGATGTTGCATCGATCATCGATTAAAACGCCTTTAGAGGCGCTTGTCCCAATATCAATACCCAGATAGAGCGCCATAGGTGCCTACTCCCCTCGCGCCGTACGAGCGGCAGCCATAAAACGAACCACCCGCTCAACATCAACCGGGGCATCCAGCTTTCCGTCGCGCTTTAAGCACGTGCCGACAAACGCGCCATCGTAGTGAGCAAATACGTCAGCCGCGGTATTTTCGCGACAACCGGTGCCACATACCACGGGCACTTCGCCAACACGCTCGCGGACCTCGTCGGCAAGCTCGCCCGAAGCGCCACGACCGGCAGCCGAACCGCCGATGACCATCGCATCCGGTAGGCAATTAAAGAGAAGTGAATCGGCAATGTCCGCGGTCGTGCGGTCGTTGAGATAAACCTCGCCCTCGCTCGTGATGAAGTGAAAAAGCTTGAGGTCGTCCAAGCGCAGCGCCGCCTTGCGACGCATGGTGTGAGCGAAATCTCGGTTAATCAGCCCGAGATCACCGGCCCAGGCACCGCAAAAATTGCAGCGCGTGAACTGCGCGTCGACGGCAGCGCACAGCTCGATTGTGGCATCACCATCGTAAATTGCCTCAGCTCCCCAAGGAGTCGACAGATCATGGGACAGAGCCCCGATTACATAGCCCATCGATGCAAGGGTTGAGGGAGAAACATGCTGCTCATAGGGCATCGAGAGCTCATTGGTAATCAAAATGCCATCGACACCGCCCCGCTGCAACGCCTCGAGATCGCGCTTGGCGGCTTCCACGACCTGCGATACGCTTCCGCCCGGGTAATACAGCGGATCGCCCGGCAGAGGACGCAGGTGCAGCATTCCGATAACCGGCTTTTCGTTCTTGAACATCGAAGTTAGAAACGACATAACGTGCTCCTTCATAGGGTTATTGCAGGGACGTTACTCCCCCAGCACCTCGACGTACACTTTTCGCTTCTGCGGACCGTCAAACTCCGCAAGATAGATGTTCTGGGCACTTCCGCACACGATGTGGCCATCTTGGACGGGAAAGAAGCAACTGTTTCCACAAATCATGCTCTTGATATGCCCACAGGAGTTGTTACCGGTGGCTCCATAGCTCGGCAGGAAGTGTGCATGCGCATAGGGGGCGTCGAGTGGGGCGATGCGATCAAGCGTCTCCATAAGATCCGTCTCCACGCAGGGCAGCCCCTCGTTTACCACGATTCCGCAGGTCGTATGCGACAAAATAATCGCCGCCAAGCCATTGGTCACCGAGCTGCGTTCGATGGCAGCGTGCACGTCCTCGGTAATATCGATGAACTGGTCCGGAGCAGTCGATAGATAGCTCAATGTCTCGAGCGTCACCATGTTCACTCATCCCCTTCAAGAAAACGCAGGGCATTACCCCAGTAGAGCCTTTCTCGCGCATCATCGCGCATGGGCACGGTATCGAGCGCCCGCTTGAGTTTGAATGCACGGAAGCGCGGCGTATTGCTGGCGAACATCACTTGGTGCGATAGCGCGCGCTCATACCACAGCGGCCCCATATCGACCGTGAAAAGACGCTGCATCATCTCCTCGGGCGAATCGATGTAAGTGATAGAGGTGTCCGCGTAGCAGTTGGGATACTTGAGCAGCATCGCCACGGTCTCGCGCACCCAGGGCCAGCCAAAATGGGTCAAACTAAAACGCACATTTGGATGCGTTGCGATTGTGTGCTCAAATGCAAGCGGGTTACTGCGCGAGAGCTCTGCGCCCGGCTCCCAAGACATACCGGCATGGAAAACCACCGGCTTGTTATAGCGCTCGCACAGTTCGTAAAGCGGCTCGGCCACAGCATCATCGGGGGCAAAACCCTGCTTTGCAGGATGCAGGCAAAGCCCCTTTGCCCCCAACTCGGTAAAGGCGCGCTCCAATTCGTCTGCGGCACCGCTCACCTGCGGGTCTACGCTCGCAAATCCCCACAGACGATCGGGATGTGCGGCAACCAGCATGGCAATCTGGTCATTGGTGCCAAAGTGCCCTCCGCATGCCGTGGTTACATCGAGCGGCATGAGCACGCTCTTCTGCACATCGCAGACGTCCATCTCGACTTGAAGCTCATCCCAATCCATGGGGCCCATATGCCCCATACCAAATTCTCGTGACCAAAAACCGAATCCATCAGGCTCATCACCCGGCGTACAGATCTCGCCGTAGAGCATAGGATGGACCAACATGTCGATAACCATTTCGTACTCCTTTCCAGGCATTTGACCCTAGTACGGCTCAAACGAACCAATCACTCGGGACGACAGCTCAGCGCCCGCCTTCATACACGCCGGAATATCAAGGCCATCGATCACGCCCTTGGTAAACCCGGCGATATACGAGTCGCCGGCACCCACGGTATTAACGACCTTCTCCGCCGGCACGATCCCGCACTCATAGAAGCGCTCACCGTCATAGGCAATGCTTCCCTTCTCGCCAAGCGTGGCAACCGCAACGCGCGGCCCCAATTCCTGCGCGTGACGTACCCAGTCCCGCAGCTCCGGAGTGTCATCTTCAAACGACATAAATGCGTAGTCAACGTAGGGAAAATGATTCTCGCAGGCATATTCGGGATCTTGGCTGAACACCGAGAAGTCCATGACCACCGTCTTGCCCGCATCATGCCACTCGGGCAGGAGGTCCAAACAATTGCCAAACAGGTCGGTATGAATGATGTCATGCTCTAGGATAAACGCCCGGTCATCTTCATTCGGACGATATGTCTCCATTACGCCATCGATTGCCTCGAGATGCACGCGATCGACGCCGTCTTTCAATGCCATGAGCATCACCGAGGTGTCGCCATCCTCCACCCGCAGATGAGAGATATCAAACCCCTCGGCGGCCAGCGCCTCTCTCATCTTGTCTCCGTACTCGTCCTTGCCGACAACCGACACGGCGGATACCGAAACGCCCATTCGTGCAAGATGGATACCCCAGTCAATGCCATTACCAGTCGGATAGAACACGCCGATGTTTTGATAGACGTCCGCACAGCAAAAACCAGCCGCACACGCTTTAATACCCATGGTCTTCTCCAATGTTCAAAAGGGGACCCACCACATGGCGAGCCCCCTTTTCGCGTTTCGCTTATTGTTTTGCATCGGCTGTCCAAGGCCTCATAGCCAGACCGCCGTACGCTTTCTTAAGCTATTCGACGATTGGTGCTCCGTGGCCCCAAGAACCTTCCATGCCGCACACGGTCGAGGCAAACCCGGCAGCAAAGTCGAGCGCGCGCTCGATGGCCTCGGCGCCATCCTCACCACGCTTGGCGGAATCGAGATAGCACATCAAAAACGAGGTGAGGAACGAGTCGCCCGCCCCCATGGTGTCCTTCATGTCCGTTACCGGTTTAGCCAGCTGGCGGTAATAACGCTCGCCGTCGTAAGCAATGCAGCCCTCGGCGCCCGCCGTAGCCGACACAAAACGCGGACCCAAGCCCTTCACCCATGCCAGACGCTCGCGGATCTCGTCCTCGCTCGCGGCATCCGCCGCACTAAAGAAAGCGAAATCGACGTAGGGCGCAATCTGCTCGTAGTACTCGTCGGTGGAGTCGTCCGAAAAGTCAAAAGAGACCGTGACGCCCGCAGCCTTCAGTTTGGGCAGCTCGCGCTCGGTAAAGCAATAGTTGCCCGAATGAACCACATCGAACTGCTTCATGTACGAAAGGTCAAAGCGATCGAGGACATAGCGCGCATCGCCACGGATACCGCCCTCGTTGGAGCCAAGGAAGACACGGTCACCGTCAACGACGGTCACGCGAGCCGCTCCGTTCTCGCCAATCATCTGCTCGCACTTATCAAGCTCGATACCCTCATCCTCGAGGCTTGCAATGACATGCTCGGCAGCGGCGTCATTGCCAAAAATGCCCATGTATGCGGAGCGTGCGGCACCGCATTTCTTGGCATAAACGGCGAAGTTCACCGCGTTGCCGCCAGGATACATGGTGTGGATATGCTCGTAGCGATCGACGACGTTGTCGCCAAATCCGAGCGCGTTAACGTTAAATGCCATGGCCTTTGTCCCTTCTAGTACTCGACAACACCCATATAGCGACGGAAATCGGGATCGTGATCAAACACCTTGCCGCGTGCAGCACGCAGCTCGCAGTTCATGGCGTAGAACAGCACCGGGTCCAGATAGGCACGGACACTCGCCGGCACGGCTTCCATACCGTACTCCTTGGCATCGAGCACCATCAGCGTATCGGTATGCGTCTTAAGGAACGCCAGGGCGCGCTCGTCCATAGCACGGCACTCGCTGGAGCCCATCTGCAGGAAGTAAAAAACGCCATCCTGAGTAGCCTCGAAGGGGCCATGGAAGTACTCGGCAGAGTGAATGTAGCTGCAGTGCTGCCACTGCATCTCCATAAGAGAGCAGATAGCGAAACCGTAGGTCTGGCTAAAGTTGGGACCGCTGCCCAGAATATAGAAGAACTCGTGCTCCTGGCAAAGCTTGGCAAAGCGATCGCCCAGCTCGGCATTTACCTTCTCGCGTGCCGGGGGAAGAATCTTATCCATCTCGGCGATACCGGCATACATATCGGCAAGATCGGCGTAGCCCTCCTGCTGATCGAGCAGCTCTGCCGCAAGCGACAGCGAAATGCCAGCGGGGACCTCGGCCTGCGGCACGCCCTCGCCCCATGGGTAGACCCACGTGGTCCACTTGCCGGAGTCAATCTTGGATCCAGCGTTGTCGGTCTGGGCGATCACCGTAGCGCCAGCAGCAAGGGCAATCTCGCAGCCCTCGACGACCTCGGGGGTATTGCCGCTGTGGCTGCAAGCGATGACCAGGGATTTCTCACCCAAGCGGCGCGGGCGCATGATATCAAACTCGCGAGCCGTATAGATATACGAAGTGAAGGTGGTTGCCTCGCGCTGCAGAAGCTCATGAGCCGGGATCAAATCGATCATGGAGCCACCGCAAGCAATCCAGTAGACGCTGTCGAACTTGCCCTTCTCGGCAATTGCCTCTTTGATCAGATCGTGTGCGTTCATATCCAGTTCCTTTCTTGTTTGGTCCGCAATCAATGACGTTGGCTGCGTGGCCGATAGTTGGTTTAGTCAATCAGATATTTCTCGAATGCGGCCATGTTCTTGGCATCTGCCGCCGCCGGGTCATCGTAGTAACGCCCGTCCGTGATTTCCTGGCCCAGCATGCCATCGAAACCATGGGCATTAAGCGTAGCGACGAAGGCGTCCATATCGTGCTTGCCATCGCCCCACACCAGATGGCCATACGGGTCACCGTCGATAAAGTGCATCTCGTGAATTGCCCCATCACCAAAGGCGGCAAACCAGTCCTCGAGCGTCTCGCCCGCAACGCCCATCGCGGTTGTATCAACCATGGGCTGTAAGTACGGGCTCGCGACCTCGTCAATCATGCGCTTCGCATCGGAAACCGTCGTTACAAGGTTGCTCTCCTCGGGACGCAGGCTTTCCATCGTAAGCACCAGACCGTGCTCACCGGCATACTCCGCCAGAATGGACAAGTGCTCGCGGCTGCGCTTCCAGGCTTCCTCGCGGTCCTCGTCCCAGTCGCCCCAGCCCGAGTTGACGGACATACGGTCGCACCCAAGTACCTCGGCAAGCTCAATGCCGTGCTTAAAGTACGCCAGGCTGCGCTGTTCATGCAGCGGTTTGCGTGCGCAGTACTGCCAAGGATAGACAACATTCTCGGGGCACAGAGTACGATACCTAAGCCCACGGTCTGCAGCCTTTTTCGCCAGGACCTCAGCCTCAAAGTAGCCCGTGTGGTCGAGCGTCACATGCGGCTCCGCACACCACAGCTCAATGGACTCAAAGCCCAAACGCTGCTGCACATCAAGGAAGTAATCGAGCGACCACATGATGTAGTGGATATTCATGCCCGCAATCTGTTCGCGGCGCAGCGTCGGTTTGGATTCAGACATCTTATGCCTCCTTATTTCGATCGAACACGATTTGTCCGTCCGACATCGTCATATCAACCGAAAGATCGCGTGCGTCGCGATAATCGAGGTCGAACACATCCCGATCGAGCACGCAGATATCGGCAAGCTTGCCGACCTCAAGCGTACCCAGTTCGTCTTCGCGCATCAGATCGTACGCGCCCCCGGCAGTCCAAGCACGCAAGAGCTCGACAAGCGTCAGCGCGTTGGCCTCATTCACGGGCAGCCCATCGTCGAAGTATCCACCGCACGCGCTGTAGATTGACTCGCCCAGGCTCGGAATCAGCAGTGGCAAATCCGTACCACAGCACACCGTGCATCCGGAATCTTCCATGCCGCGGCGATTCCAGCTGTGCAAAAGTCGCGTCTCGCCAATTTGTCGACGCATCATCGACAGGCAATCCTCGCGCCGGTCCAGCGTCAAAATCTGCGGATAGACCTCGCAAATTCCACCTAACTTGCCAAACTCGACAAGATCGGTCGGATCAGAGTTCTCGAGATCGGTAATCGCATGGCAGCGAAGCAACCGTCCATGCTCGTCTCGAGGCAGCGAGGCATAGAGCGCCACGGTGCGACGAACGGCGCCATCGCCCTGGCAATGCAAGGAATATCGGAAGCCGTCAGCATCAATTGCGCGCAGCTCGTTCTCAATCAGATCCCACTCGGGCTCCTCGACAACCGTCTTGCCGGCAGCTCCCGCATCGGCCGTGTCCTCATAGGGGTCAATCATCTCGGCAAGCCCCGCCCATACGCCGCGATCGGTCATACGGTTGAAGCCAGAAAAACGAACGAACGGTCCCCGAAAGCGCTCTCGTGCCTCGCGAGCATACGACAGATTTGCACCGGCACCCACCGGCTGCGACATCATAGAGACGCGAACCGTCAGCTCACCAGATTCTTCACGGCGAGCCATTTCGTCGGCAAAACCGTAGTAGTCATCAAACGCCATCTCCTTGATGGCGGTAACGCCGCGCTCGTTAAGCATGCTCATGTAGTCCGAATACCCCGCACGTACCTCGGGCAGCGCGAGGAAATCGCTCATCATGCGCCAGATCTTCTCGGCATAGCACGCCTGGGGTGTGAAGCCGTATCGCGCACTGGCGGCAGCATTGAGAACGCAGGTCTCCGCACCCGGTGTAAAGCAGACGACAGGGATATCGCCAAAACAATCGTCAAACACAGCCGCCGTATTTGCGTTCTCGGCATCCGATGCCAACGTTTCGGGTAGGTTGTGGCCAAAAGCCGCCGCGCAATCCGGATGATCTTCTTTCCATGCACGCAAGAGCGACACGGCCTCTTTGGCATCAGCGATGCCGGACAGATCAGGCCCCAACGTCCGCAGCGCCCAGCCTGTATAGAAGGTATGCACATCGATCAGGCCAGGCATGACGGTGCGGTCGCCCAGGTCAACTACCTCGTCCGCCTGGGTCAAATACGAAGCTAGCTCACACTTGGTGCCAACAGCCTCAATTCGATTGCCACGGACCGCTACGAAACCTTCAAACGGCAGGTCCCCCGTACCGGTAAAGACGCTCTTAGACGTCAGGACCGTCAAACGATCAGACATCACAACCACCTACGCCGGAAGCATGCCAGAAATTGCCGTTACGATCAGGCCAAAGACGACCATGAAGATGAAGAACTTCCAAATGGTCTTCCACCATTGGCCAAACGAAATCTTAGCCACGCCAAGGCCGGCAACCGTCATGCCCGCCACGGGACTGATGGTGTTGATGGTCTGGTTGGCAAACTGGAGCGCGGTAACGGCCGCCTCGGGATTGAGGCCCATGAGCTCGGTCAGGGGGCCCATAACGGGCATGGTGAGTGCCGCCAGGCCAGAACTCGAGGGAACCAGCAAAGAGAGCAGGCCAAGGACGATATACATAAACGTGGTGTAGACGGCGGCGGGCGCACCGGCGAGCGCAGTAGCGAGCGCCTGGAGGATGGTGTCGATGATCATGCCGCCCTCGGCGATGACCAGAATACCGCGAGCGATACCGATAACGATGGCGGCGTACGCAAAGTCGGCGAGACCTTTAACGAACTCCTCAGCAATCGTCTGCTGGTCAAGACCGCCCAGGATACCGGCAAGCAAGCCCATGCCAAGGAACACGGCGGAAATCTCATTCATGTACCAACCCTGGGTAACAAGACCCCAGACGATAATGCCCATACCGCAAGCAAAATCGATAAGCACGAGCTTCTGACGGGTAGTGAACTCTTCCTCGATGGAGGCATCGGTCACGGAAAACTCGATACGCTTGAGCTTATCGTCCTCGTACGTAATGGACGACTCGGGGTTTTTCTTGACGCGCATGGCGTAGCGCATGGCCCATGCAATACCGACGGCAGTGAAGATGACCCAAGAAACGGCGCGCAGCCACAGTTGCGGATTGCCCTCGATGCCAATGATGCCCTGGGCGATCAAAACATTAAACGGATCGATGGTCGAAGCGCAATATCCCAGGTTAGGACCAAGGAAGCAGATGATGAATGCCGTCATCGAGTCATAACCGATACCCATCATGATGGGAATGAAGATGGCATAGAACGGCAGGGCTTCCTCAGACATACCAAACGTGGTGCCGCAAATGGACAGCAACGTCATCGTGATGGGAATGATGAGGATGTCCTTGTTCTTGAGCTTTTTAATCACACGGCTCATGCCGGCATTCAAAGCGTTGGTCTTGGTGATGATTGCGAACGACCCGCCAATCAATAAGACGAACGCAACGACGTCGGCAGCCTCCTGGATGCCCTTAGTGGGCGCTTGCAGGACCGCGAAGATATCCTGCCCCAGATTGATGGTCTCGCCGGTCTCGGAATCGGTGTAGTTCTTATCGACCTGTTCATAGGTTCCAGCAACGGCGACTTCACGCTCGCCCGCCGCTGTCGAAATCGTCTTGCGCTGATACTGACCAGAGGGAACGATCCAAGTCAAGACCGCAAAGACAACGATCAGCAAGAACATGATCGTATAGACATGCGGTAATTTGAACTTAAAACGTCTGTTTGTCTTCTTCGCCTTCGTATCTGACATAGATACCTCCAAAGAACTCGAGACTGCATCGCATCTCGCTTCAACGTTTGCACAAGGCAAACGTTCTATGACGTTCTATAGGTTACCAGCAGCTTTTCTCGCCATCAAGATAATTTCAAACTGATTGCCGCAACGCGGTTGAACGGTTGCGTTTGCGCCGTGAACGGTATGGAAACGCCCGGTGAGATGATCCACCGGGCGCTTTCATACGCAATGTCCTAGATGTCAAAAACGTAGCGAGACCCAACGATCCGCTGACGACCGATGATAAACGGCCGCCGCTGCTCATCGAAAAAGAAGGCTTCCATATAAAACAAGGGTTCGCCAACGGGAACTGCCAACAACCGAGCGACCTCGGGCGACGCACACGCGATCTCAAGCGTGCATGGGTCGGTAAACGCGGGCGTGCGGCCCGTCAGGTTGCGCACGAACTCAAAAATGGATTGGTTAGATAGAGGTGCCGTTGATAGATAGGCGTTGTCCTCGTAAACATATATGTTGTTCTCGAGCATGACAGGGACGCCATCGGCAGTACGCACGCGCTCAACGCAGATCAAGTCAGTTCCAACGGGAACACCAAAGAACTGTGCTTCGGTGGAATCCGCCGGCAGCATCTTTCTCGAAATGACACGCGCCCCCGGTTCCATTCCGTTAACGCGGCATGCGTCCGAAAAACTCTGGACGTCATCCTTCTGGCGAATCTTGCGCTTGAGCTTGGGGGCATTGACAAACGTGCCTTTCCCCTGTCGCTTCGTTAGATAGCCCTGTTGGACGAGCTCCTCAATAGCGCGTCGCACGGTAACGCGGCCAACTTTATAGCTCTCAGCCAATTCGAATTCGTTGGGTATCCGCGCACCTGCCTTGTAGGCACCGGAGTTGATTTCGTTTTTGATGATATCGATAACCTGTTGGTACAGCGGTATCGCTGCTTTACCGTCAGTTAGCCCTTCAGTCGGTGGCATATACCCTCTCCAAGCACAATTAAGCCTAAAACGGACTTAGGGGCATTCAACAAGTCCTTAAGCCCGCATTAGCTTAAAGTATGCTAGGTGTCGCACCAAAATGTCGGCTATTTACTCATCAGACCCGAAAAACGCGCAACTACCGCGCTCCTAAGAAAGCTCAAGCAGTTCCGGCAGCTGGTCGATGATCTTGTCCGCAGCATCCTGGCTAAAGCCAAACCGCTCCTCGCGCTTGGCGATTACCGTCAGACCCGCTCGCTTGCCGGCAGTGATGCCAGGCACCGAATCCTCAACGCAGCAGCAACGGACCGCAGGCAGCCCCAACAGGTCCAGCGCATGCAGGTAGATGTCGGGCTCGGGCTTGCTCTCCTTAAACTGCTCGCCGCTCACCACGTACTCAAAGGCATCCGACAGACCACATGCATCGAGTACTTCCTCGATGCTGTCCATGGGAGACGAGCTCGCCAGCGCCACGCGAACGCCGCGGCGCGGCAACTCTCGAATCGTATCCACAGCGCCCGGGTTAATCAAAGCCTGGTAGTCACGCGGACGCTTATGCGCCCACTCGTCCCAACGGGCCAATGCCTCCTCGCCAGTGAAGTGCCCTTTACCGGCGCGCTCAAACCAATCGACCAGCATATGCAGGAAGAACTGATGTGAGGTACCAACCTGCCCGTTCAACTCCTCTTGGGTCAGATTCAACCCAAGCTCCTTGGCAAACGCGGCAGTCTCCCCCAGGTAGTAATACTCGGTATCGACAATGACGCCGTCCATGTCAAAGATAACGGCGTCGAACGGAAATGCGGACACGGCACCCTCCCTAACAAAAGGGCGCCCGCAAGCGGACGCCCGAACCATGCACTATCGGCGATTCTAACCCAGCAGCTGGTCAAGTGCTACCGCGATACCGTCTTCGTTGTTGTTGGCGGTCACCATCTGGGCCACGGCCTTGACTTCATCGACAGCGTTACCCATGGCGACGCCGGTACCAGCCCACTCGATCATAGACTTGTCGTTCTGGCCGTCGCCAAACGATACGACCTCGCTGGCATCGATGCCGAGCTTGGGCAGGGCACCCTCGAGCGCACGGGCCTTATCGATACCGGGCGCCGTGTACTCAAAGTACCAGTCGGCCGTAAACATGCCCGAAAGCGTCTGCTTAAAGGGCGCATACATCTCCTCGTAATGCGCCTGCAGGTAGGCCGGATCGCCCGCCGTCAGCAGCTTGTCCACGGGATAAGTGTCCACGACCTCATGCAGGCTCTCGACCTCGCGAATCTTAAGGTCGCACGCATCGCGCTCGTATTTGACGATGTTTTTCTGCGAGCCGTCAGGCAGCGTGATCATGCAATGGTACGAGTCCTCGACGTGCAAATCGCGACCGAGCGAGATGATGGGGATCACGTCAAAATTACGCAGGTGATCAATCAGGCGATGCAATTCGTCGGCAGGCATAGCCTGATCGAACAGCACCTCGTCGGTCTGAGCATCGACGACGTGCGCGCCATTAAAGGCAACTAGCAGACCATCATGGTTCTGAAGGTCGAGCTCCTGCGCCAAGGCATGCAGCCCCCATGCGGGACGACCCGAAGCCAAGATAAGCTTAATGCCCGACTCCTGCGCCGCGAGCAGTTTCTCGCGCGTACGCGGGCTGATGACCTTTTGGTCGTTGGTGAGCGTACCGTCGATATCCATTGCGATGGCTTTGATTGCCATATATGCCTCCCTGACATTGAACAACCTTGTCTGAGCCATCATACAGAACACCCACGGCGGCGTTGTTTGCAACGGGAAAAATGTCATATTGTCCCAAACATGAACGGCGCGCCTTCGACGATTGCGATGCCCGTCGAGGCGCCTCCCGATACATTCCATCCTATCCAAATAGCAAAGGGCCCGCATCCCAACGGATACGGGCCCTTGTCGGCTATGCGTTAGTTTTCGCAGCGAATCCTACTTGCGGTGAGCTCGGTAGAACTCGATGAGCGCCTGGGTCGAAGCGTCCTGTTCGGCCTTGGCGGCGTCGTCGTGGAAGGCCGGGGTGATCTGCTTGGCAAGCTGCTTGCCAAGCTCGACGCCCCACTGGTCGTAGGAGTCGATGCCCCAGACCGTGCCCTCGACAAACGTGATGTGCTCGTACAGGGCGATGAGCTCGCCGAGCGCGAACGGGGTCAGTGTGTCGCCGAAGATCGAGGTCGTCGGACGGTTGCCCTCAAAGCAGCGAGCCGGGACGATCTGCTCGGGCGTGCCCTCGGCGCGCACCTCATCGGCCGTCTTGCCAAAGGCGAGCGCCTTGGTCTGGGCCAGGAAGTTGCCCAGGAACAGCTCGTGCACGTCCTGGCCGTTGTCGGTTGCAGGGTTGGCGGTGTTGGCGAAGGCGATGAAGTCGGCCGGAACCACCACGGTGCCCTGGTGCAGCAGCTGGTAGAAGGCATGCTGGCCGTTGGTGCCGGGCTCGCCCCAGAAGATCTCGCCGGTGTCGGAGGTCACGGCGCTGCCGTCCCAGCGGACATGCTTGCCGTTGGACTCCATGGTGAGCTGCTGCAGGTAGGCCGGGAAACGGTGCAGGTACTGGCAGTACGGCAGCACGGCGTGGCTCTTGGAACCGAAGAAGTTGACGTACCAGACGTTGAGCAGGCCCATCAGCGCGACGGCATTGTTCTCGAGCGGCGTGTTGCAGAAGTACTCGTCGATGGCGTGGAAGCCCTCGAGGAACTGCTGGAAGCGCTCGGGACCGAGCACGACGATCAGCGACAGGCCCACGGCGGAGTCGACAGAATAGCGGCCGCCGACCCAGTTCCAGAAGCCGAAGGCATTGGCGGGGTCGATACCGAAGGCCTCAACCTTCTCGAGTGCGGTGGAAACGGCGACGAAGTGCTTTGCCACGGCCTCGGCGTTCTGCTCATCGGAGCCGTCGATGGCGCCCTGAGCCTTGAGCTGCTCGAGCATCCAAGTCTTGACCTCGCGGGCGTTGGTGAGGGTCTCGAGCGTGGTGAAGGTCTTGGAGACGATGATCACGAGCGTGGTCTCGGGATCCAGGCCGCGGAGCTTCTCTGCCTGGTCGTTGGGGTCGATATTGGAGATATAGCGGCAGTCGATACCGGCGTCGGCATAGGGACGCAGGGCCTCGTAGGCCATGACCGGGCCCAGATCGGAGCCGCCGATGCCGATGGACACCAGATGCTCGATCCTCTTGCCGGTAACACCCTTCCACTCACCGGAGCGCACGCGCTCGGCGAAGGCATACATGCGGTCGAGAACCTCGTGCACGTCGGCGACGACGTCCTGGCCGTCGACGATGAGCTGGCCCTTCTCGCTTGCCGGGCGGCGCAGCGCGGTGTGCAGGACGGCGCGGTCCTCGGTGGTGTTGATGTGCTCGCCGGAGAACATGGCGTCGCGGCGCTCCTCGAGCTTTACCTCGCGGGCAAGATCGCACAGCAGCTTGACGGTCTCATCGGTCACCAGGTTCTTGGACAGGTCGAAATGCAGGTCACCGGCGTCAAAGCTCAGCTTGTTCACGCGCTCGGCATCGGCGGCGAACCAGGCCTTGAGGTCGATACCCTCGGCCTCGAGCTTCTCCTGATGAGCCTCGAGCGCCTTCCAAGCGGCAGTCGACGTAGCATCGATAGGTGCGGCAACAGTTGCCATAGAGTCCTCCTCAGCATACGGGCGCACGCCTCCATGCGCCCGGACATTCAGATGCCACTATTCTAGCGCAGGTCAAGACCATAATCAGCGAGCGTTGCCAATCCGCCCCTAAGCGGCAACCGACCAAAAAGGGACAGGTTAATTTTGGCAGGTCAAACGCTTTACCTACCAAAATAAACCTGTCCATTCCTGGCAGGTTTTGACGGTGTCCGCGCAAGCGGGTATTATCGAACAGGTATTCGATAAGAACATGTGTTTGATGGGAGGACGCGTGAGGCACGAGCAGCATACCTATATCTGCATCGACCTTAAGACGTTTTACGCCAGCGTCGAGTGTGTCGACCGCGGGCTCGACCCACTCACCACGTGCCTGGTCGTTGCCGACGAATCGCGCGGACGCACGACCATCTGCCTCGCCATCACGCAGGCCATGAAAGACCTCGGGATACACAACCGCTGCCGTCTGTTCGAGATTCCCGACGGCATCGACTACATCAAGGCCATACCGCGCATGCAGCACTACATGGAGGTGTCGGCGAAAATCTACGGCATCTATCTGGAATACGTGAGCCCGCAAGACATTCACGTCTATTCAATCGACGAGTGCTTTATCGACGTGACGCCCTATCTAGACCTCTACCACACCGATGCCGAAGGGTTCGCCTGCATGTTGCGCGACGAGGTCCTCGCGCGCACCGGCATCACGGCCACCGTCGGCATCGGTCCCAACCTATTCCAGGCTAAGGTAGCGCTCGATATTACCGCCAAGCACGTACCCAGCCGCATCGGCATACTCGACGACGAAACTTTTCGCAAGGAGATCTGGCCCCATCGTCCCATCACCGATATCTGGGGTATCGGCCCCGGTGTGGCAGCCCGACTCGAAAAGTATGGTGTCTACGACCTGATGGGGGTCGCGGCGCTCGACGAAAACCTGCTCTACGACGAGCTCGGCGTCAATGCCGAGTATCTTATCGACCACGCCTTCGGGCGCGAGCCGACAACCATCGCCGATATCCAAGCCTATCGCCCGCAAGCGACTTCGACCACCACAGGACAGGTGCTCTCGAAGGGTTATGCCTATGAGCAGGCCTACACCGTCTTGCGCGAGATGGTCGACAACGCCGTGTTGGACCTAGTCGATAAGCACGTGGTCTGCGACAGCATCTCGCTCTTTGTGGGTTATGCGAGCGAACGAGCCGACATACGCCGCCTCGACGCCAGCGGCACGGCGCAGTATATAGACGGCTGCGGACACCTGCGCTCGAGCACCTCGGACATCGAGCCCGCAGCGACCGACGGCCCCGAGCTCGCGCCCCGTGCGCCCAAGCCCGTCCAGCGCGATGACGAACGGCGCCGCCTGGTGCGGGAGGTGCGCGAAGCGCAGGCAATCGATGGCATCTTTGTGGGCGAACACGGCGGCAAACCGCGTGGTGGCTATGCCGCGCTCTTTGCGCACTCCAACGCCTCGCGAAAGCTGCCCGAGCGCACTAATTCGTTTAAGAAGATCATGGGGTATTTCGATGACCTTTGGGCACAAACAGTCGATCCCAAACGACCGGTCAAGCGCATCAACCTGGGATTTGGCAACCTCATGCCCGAGGAATTTGCCACCATCGATCTGTTCAGCGATAACGAGGCCGATGAGCGCGAGCGCGACCTGGCGCGCGCCGTCCTGGCCGTGAAAGGCAAGTACGGCAAGAACGCGCTCGTCAAGGGATTAAGCTTTACCGCCGGCGCCACCGCGCGCGAACGCAACGGCCAAGTTGGAGGACATCGTGCCTAAACCCAAACAGCAGCCCGTGCGCCCGCCGACCGCCTTCGAGCGCCTGGCGGACCCCGAGGGCAGACGCCGCGCCGCCGACCCCAACCTCACTGCCAACGGTGCCGTGCGCGCCAACCGCGCCGCACAGTTTATGCCCTTTGCCGCCCTCACGGGATACTACGAACTCGTGCGCAAGCAGGAAATCACCGTCGAGCCAAAACGTGAGCTCACGGAAGAAAAAGCCCTCGCGCTTTCTAAAAAGCTCGAGGGTCTCAAACGTGGCGACTTGATTCGTGTCACCTATTACGATACATACGGCTATCGCAGCCGCACCGGCATCCTCGACGAGGCGCTCCCCGCCTTCAAGCTCCTCAAACTCCGAGACATCGCCATCGACTTCGACGACATCCAAGACATCGAACTGCGCGGACGAGCCTAGCCAAGGCAGCGCATCCAGGGCGGCGCTTACAGCGTCATGACGTAGTAGCCCGCGTCTTTCACGGCCGTCTCGAGGACACCACGATCAACCGGCTGCTTAGAGCGCACGCGTGCCGTGTGGTCCGCATACGTCACCGTTGCCCACACGCCATCCAGCGCATTGAGGGCATTGGCTACGTTCTGAGCGCAGCCGTCACAGCTCATGCCGCCGATGAGCAGCTCATCGCTATAGGGATAGTGTGACGCATCGGTATCCACCACAACAACCTTTTTGGCCTTCTTGCCGCTCGTACCATCGCTGCAGCAACTCTTCCCGTGTGTCGAAGCGGCAATGCGACGCAGTCCAAAAAACATGCCGACGGCAATGACGGCCAGCACGATGAGATTCGCAGGGTTGAGCACGTCGTCCATGCGATCCCCTTTCTCCAAACTCTTATACCTATACCCCCATGGGGTGTTCCCATCTTACTCCAAACTCGTGTCGGTTCGGTCAATTAGTTTCCCGCTTCAAACTTTTTTGTTGACCTTGGCTTACTTTCGTGTATAAGTTTTCCTAGGCTAACAACTGAGGACCCGAAAGGAGCATCGTGACTCGAACCATTGACATCCCAACATACCAAACGGCTGTCGTGCGCAACTGCTCCCCTACGCTCGCAGGTATCAAGCCGGCTTCGCTCTTTACCTATCCCGGCGTTTACGCCAACCAAGGCGGAAAACCCGGCGCCGCCCATATCGAAGAGCGACGCTCTCGCCTGCTCGCGGTCATTGCCCAATGCAACCGCGAGCTCCAGCCACTCGGGATCCATATGAGCGTTTTGGTCTGGCGCCCCTGCGGAGCGCTCATCTATGTGTACCGCCCTGCGGACCTCATGCGATACCTCTCCGACCCCCGCGCCACGACGGCGCTTACCGCCGAAGGTTACGATGTCCACAACCTGCCCGCATCCCTGGTGCATCTCGCCGCGCGCATCACGCTGGCAAGCAGCAATGCCGCAGAAAGCGCCTATGACAGCAGCGTCTGCGCACTCGCGCGAAATAGGCACTGCGATACGGGGTGCATGTGCGAGTTCCCCCACGAAATTGGCTATTTTTTGGGCTATCCCTACGAAGATGTCCATCAGTTTATCGTCCAGCACGGCGAAAACTATAAGGTCTTTGGCGCATGGAAGGTATACACAAACGTTGAGCAGGCGCTCACGACCTTCGATTCCTATCGCGCATGCACGCAATACCTTACGTACGTCTATCAACAGGGCTGCACCCTGGGACAACTTGTCCAGGCAACCCGATAGAGCATACAAAACGCGGCCGCACGCCGCACAACCGAAAGGAAAACATATGAGCAAGATCGCAGTCGTCTACTGGAGCGGCACGGGCAATACCGAGGCCATGGCAAACCTCGTCGCCGAAGGCGCCACGTCCGCGGGTGCCGAGACCGAGGTCATCCCCTGCGCCGACTTCTCTGCCGACAGGGCCGCCGACTACGACGCCTTCGCCTTCGGCTGCCCCGCCATGGGCTCCGAGGAACTCGAGTACGATGAGTTCCAGCCGATGTGGGACGAGGTCAAGGAGGTTCTCGGCGACAAGAAGGTCGTCCTCTTTGGCTCCTATTCGTGGGCCGAGGGCGAGTGGATGGACAACTGGAAGGCCGACGCCGACGAGGCGGGCGTCAACGTCGTCGATTCCGTCATCTGCTACGACGCTCCCGACGATGAGGGCGAGGCGGCCTGCCGCGCCCTTGGAGCCGAGCTCGCCTAGCGGCAATGAGCTCCGCCCATAACGAGCTCTGCACCAAAACACATTCGCATCCCAACAAAAACGGGAGCCGGATCACATCCGGCTCCCGTTTTCTGTTATGTCAGTCATATAAAGTGGCTACGAGATATTTCCCAAGAACGCCTTGGTGCGCTCGCTCTTGGGGTGGTCGAAGACCTCGCTCGGCGTACCCTCTTCCACGATAACGCCGCCGTCCATAAAGACGACGCGGTCGGCGACGTCGCGGGCAAAGCCCATCTCATGCGTCACGACGATCATGGTCATACCGTCACGTGCAAGATCGCGCATAACGCCAAGAACGTCGCGAACCAGCTCGGGGTCGAGCGCCGACGTGGCCTCGTCAAAGAGCATGACGTGAGGGTTCATCGACAGGGCGCGGGCGATGGCAACGCGCTGCTGCTGGCCACCCGAGAGCTGGCTCGGCATAAAGTCGATGCGCTCGGCAAGACCGACCTTGGTCAGCTCCTCGATAGCGATTTTCTCGGCCTCTTCCTTGCTGCGCTTGAGTACCTTTTGCTGTGCGAGCATGACGTTCTTTTTGACTGACAGGTGCGGGAACAAATTGAACTGCTGGAACACCATACCCAGATGCGTACGTACCTTGTTAAGGTCGACGCCCTTGGCGCAAACGTCCACGCCCTCAACGACGATCGAGCCGCTCGTGGGATGCTCCAGACGATTGATGCAGCGAAGCATCGTCGACTTGCCCGAGCCCGAAGGACCCAGGACTACGACGACCTCGCCCTTGTGCACATCCAGATCGATGTCGCGCAGGACCACGTTATCGCCGAAGGCCTTCTGGAGGTTCTTGATGCTGACGACGACCTCGTTCGAGTTATTGGTTTCGCTCATGATAGGACCTCCTTACAGACCGGCGATGTGGTCGGCGGGCGTCGCGACGACCTGTCCAGCGCTCTTGGCGGGACGCTTCTTCTTGGTTTCGGCCGTCCCCAGAAGCCTCGCCTCAAGACCGCTCACCAAGCGAGCAAGCGGCAGGGTGATGACCAGGTAGAACAGCGCGGCAACCACATATGGCGTAATGGAACCCGTCGTGGCCACAATGGTACGGGCGTTCATGACGATCTCGACCACGCCCACGGCCGCGAGCAGCGACGTATCCTTGTAAAGCAGGATAAACTCGCTGGTCAGCGTAGGCAGGACATTGCGGAACGTCTGCGGAATCATAACGTAGAGCAGCGTCTGGAAGGCGTTCATGCCCAGCGAGCGCGCGGCCTCGTTCTGGCCCTTGGGGATCGACTGAATACCGGCGCGGAAGATCTCGCACAGGTAGGCGGACGAGTTCATGGCCATGACGATGACGCCCAGCACATAATCGTCAACCTTGACGCCGGCCAGCGGCAGGCCAAAGAACGCGATGTAGATCTGCAGGAACGCCGGCGTACCGCGGATGATATTCACATAGATGCCGGCAAGGCAACGCAGGATGCGCGACTTGGAGATGCGCATGAGTGACAAGGCAAAGCCAAAGGGAATGGCCAACGGAAATGCCACGAGCACGATCGAGAGCGACATGAGGAAGCCTTTGAATACGATCGGCAGGCTCTGAACCAAAATGACCGGGTTCAGGAACAGGCGAAGGAACATGTTGGAATTCCATGCCTCGACCCACGGCTGCTCCTTAAGGTCGGCCAGGAAGTTATCGAATGCCGTCACGCCCTTAATCTCGACGGAAGGAATCTTGGAGATCTTCTTGGTTGAACCGTCAGCCAACGTGTAGGTGCCGCTAAAAGCCTCGTCGCCGCCCTCGACGGGGAAGGTCACGCCGTAGACCTCGACACGGAAATAGCCGCCGGCCGGAGCCGTCTCGCCAAAATCGATCTTGAGCGTCTGGCCGTCGACCTTGCACGTAGGCTTCATGGGCGTACGGTCCATGAGGTCCTCGCCCGAGAGCATCGTCAATCGCGTGTCATCGGTACCAAACGTCGTGCCGTCGACAAACGTCAGCGATAGACCGCTCAGCTCCTCGTCGGCATCGGCCTGAACTTCCCAGGTAATGCGCGTCTCGGTGCCGCCGACCACAGCGCTGCCCGAACCGGTGTTGGGTCGGGCAGTAATCTTTGCGGTCTCAAGCGCCTGGGCGGTCGTGGGCGCATATGCCCCCGCGCACACCAGCGCGAGCGCCACGGCCATGACGCAGGCTAGCTTTTGGAGCAAGGCGGGCAGTGGAAAACGCTGCTCCGTGGCCCCTTTGTTCAGTCGAGACAAGGTGGCTCCTATCGTAGAAGTTGCCGGCAAAACGAGACGGAAACGCTCTCCGTCAAGAGAAGCGCAAAGGCCCTCTCCGCAAAATGGAAAGGGCCCGCGCGCAATCAAGTGACTATTTTACTTGATGTTGTACTTAGCCATGAGGGCGTCAACGGTACCGTCGTCGGTCAGGTCCTTGATGGCCTGGTTGATGTCGTCCTTGAGCTTGGTGTTGCCCTGGTTGATGGCGATGGCGTACTCCTCGCCGGTGCTGACCTGCTTGATGGTCTGGCAGGTGTTGAACTGCTCGGCGGTCAGCTGGCTGGCAACGGAGCGGTTGGTGACTACGGCGTCGCCCTTATCGGACTGCAGGGCGCTGAAGCACTCGGTGGCGTCCTTGTAGGGGACGATCTTGGCCTTAGGGAAGTTCTCCTGGGCAAAGGCCTCGGCGGTCGATCCAGACTGGACGATGATGGTAGCGTCGGCGTTGTTGAGCTTCTCGCTGTAGTTGTCGGCCGTGATGTCGGTGTTATCGACCTTGGTCACGATAGCCTGATCGTCCATGTAGTAGGAATCGGAGAAAGTGACTTCCTTCTCACGCTCGGGCGTGTCGGTGATAGCCGCGATGGAAACGTCATACTTGGCGCCCGAAGCAACGCCGGGGACGAGCGTGTCGAAGTCGTTGTTGACGTACTCGACATCCAGACCCAGCTTGTCACCGATAGCCTTGATAAGCTCAAGGTCAAAGCCCTGATAATCGCCGTTGTCATCCTTGTACTCAAACGGAGCGTACTCGGCAGAGGTGCCAACGGTCAGCGTACCGTCCTTGACGAGCGCGTACTCCTTGGAGCCGTCGACCTTCTCGACCTTAGCGTCGTCAGAGCTGCTGGAACCGGCATCAGAACCAGAGGTGGCGTTGGACGAGCCGCAGCCCGTCAGTGCGAGGGCGAGTGCCATGGCGCCCGTGGCGGCAAATGCGCCAAGCTTCTTCAGCTTCATAATCAGTCTCCTTCCAATGACCCCGCGTGATTCAGGGGTCTGCAAAAACTGTTGGATATTATGCGCCCGTTTGGAAGAATCCGCAATTAGAAAACTGATTGAAACAAACCCATAACGTGAATGGAACACTCCACTTTATGACAGTCATTACTGCTGCAACGACCTTAACAGTTTGATTTCAGCCGCATAACCTGCAAGTTCGTTCGGTGTCTCCAAAATGAATGGCAATGCGCGCAAGCGGCCATTCGATACAATATTCTGCATAACCTGCATACCGCCGCCAAACTCCTCGCTGCCAAGGTATCCCTTGCCGATGCACTCGTGACGATCTTTATGGGCACCACAGGGGTTCTTCGAATCGTTGATGTGTACGGCACGCAAGCGGTCGATACCCACCACGCGGTCGAACTCGTCGAGTACGCCGTCCAGATCATGGATGATGTCGTAGCCGGCATCGCTCACATGGCAGGTGTCCAGACACACGCCCAGCTTGTCCGATAGCTCTGGACGCCTGGCGGCAGCACCCTCGATAATGCGCGCCAGCTCTTCAAAGCTACGGCCCACCTCGGTACCCTTTCCCGCCATGGTCTCGAGCAGCACCGTCGTCTGCTGGCCCTCAAACATCACCTGGCACAGGGCGTCGACGATCATCTGAATGCCGGCGTCGGAGCCCTGCCCCACATGCGCGCCGGGGTGGAAGTTGTAGTAGTTGCCGGGCAGTGCTTCCAGACGCTGCAAGTCCTCGGCCATTGCCTCCAAGGCGAACTCGCGCGCCCGCTCTTTAGCCGAACAGGGGTTATAGGTATACGGAGCATGAGCCACAAGCGGGCCAAAATCGTTTTGCTCCATAAGCTCGCGCAGGGCCGCCACATCATCCATATCAAGGTCTTTCGCCTTGCCGCCGCGCGGGTTGCGCGTGAAGAACGCAAAGGTATTGGCGCCAATGGACAGCGCCGTCTCCCCCATCGCCCGATAGCCCTTCGTCGTCGAAAGATGACACCCAATCGTTAGCATCTCCAGCTCCCCCTCATCAGTTGCGGTGAAATAGTTCCCGTTTGGCCCCTATTCTGCCGCAAACAGGAACTATTCCACCGCAAGTTATAAAAGGGTCATGAGGAGCGCGTTATGCGGAAGGCTTTAAGCGCGGCCGTTACGGGGCCAGGTTGGAAACGTCGGCGCACATCGTCGAGACGCTCGGGAATATCGATGTGTTGCGGGCAGTGACGCGCGCATTTGCCGCATTTAACGCAGTTGCTCACCAACTTGGGCTCGCTCGTCCGCACCGCGCTCGCCGTAAAATACTGCGATAGACCCGTAAACCAGCTGTGCGCATAGCTTGCATTGTAGGCGGCAAAACACCCAGGGATATTGATGCCTTTGGGACACGGCATGCAGTAGCCGCATCCCGTACAGGGCACGCGATTCGATTTTTCAAATTCCGTCAGCACGCGCGCAATGGTATCGAGCTGAACGCCCGTCATCGAATCCGGCAGGGCTCGGTCGGCCAGCGCCGCGTTCTCATCCACTTGCGCGGTATCGGTCATGCCCGAAAGCAGCATCGTGACCTGAGGATGGTTCCACACCCACGAAAGCCCCCAGGCGGCAGGAGTGCGCAGGCGCGGGTCATGGGCGCCATCGAGCACGGCGCGGGCCCGCGGCGGCAGCTTGCCCGCCAAACGCCCGCCCAACAGCGGCTCCATCACAAACACCGCGAGCCCGCGCTCGGCGGCTGCCATGAGCCCCGCCGTCCCCGCTTGGTAGCGCTCTCCAGCGTAGTTGTACTGGATCTGGCAAAAATCCCAGTCATACGCGTCAAGCATCGTGAGGAAGTCCGCCGCACTGCCGTGGTACGAAAAACCTATCTGGCGAATATGCCCCGCAGCCTTTTGGTGCGCAATCCAGTCCTCGATGCCCAACGCCACCACGCGCTCCCACTGGGCGGGCGAGGTGATGTTGTGCATAAGGTAGTAGTCGATATGGTCGGTCCGCAAACGGTGCAGCTGCTCGTCAAAAAAGCGGTCGAAATCCTCCGCACATTTGCACGAAGCGTGCGGCAACTTAGTCGCCAGCAACACCCGGTCACGCAGCTCCAGGCGCCCAAGCGAGGCGCCCACGCACACCTCGTTACCGGGATAGAGATAGGCGGTGTCCAGATAATTAATCCCCTGCTCCACCGCACGGGAAATGATGGCATCGGCCGTCTTCGCATCGGGGTGCCCCGGCGCACCGGGAAATCTCATGCAGCCCAGACCCAGAGAGGATATTCGGTTACCACTTTTGGGGTCAACGCGGTATTGCACAGACCCTCCCTTCGCCATCAGCGCCCCGGCAAGGCGAAACACAATGGTCACGCAGCCGAAACATCGTGGAATCGCAATCGAGAACGTATCGTAACGCAGCAGAAATCGAGCCGTCATGACACCGCTTTAACATCAGCAAAAAGCCCGATGAAAGGAGCCACCCATGCCCGCGCTCGACCTTTGGAACCTCGCATCCCAGCTCAAAAGCACCGATTATCGCTGGGTCAACCTCACCCACACGCTCTCGTGCGACACCCCACACTGGTTTGGCTTTAAGCCGTGAGTTCCCATGCGTTTGTTCTTCTAAATACCGCTATCCGGAGCACGCAACACGCTCCGGTAAAACCAGAGTTGAGGCTAACTTTAGGACCCCACGATCTCGTCCTCATCATCACGGCAAAGGACGACGCCGGCGCTTCCCAGCGCAGCGACAGCAATCAGGGCCCCCACAACGATAGGAGCAGCTCCGCACAAGCCCTGCATGCCCGCGACAAGCGCGGCTGTAGGACCAAGACAACCAAGCGTCAATGCAACGGCGGCAATAGCGATATCTCGAGCGTTCATGAGACCACTTCCTCCACGGGAAAGACCTTGCTTCTCATGACTTAGTGTGCCCCGCGCCCATATGCGCGGCGTACTGCCACGGTAAGCGCTCTGTTAACTCAAGCACGCACAAAAAACGGGCGTCCTCACGTTGCCCTAAAGCTCGGTAAAGACGCCCGCCCGTCATGTCCTATTGGCTTATGGCAGATTACCAGCCAGTGTAGTAGTCGGTGGTTCCGGCAGCGCAGCCGGAGTCATAGACCTTGCACTCGCCCTTGGAACCGGTAAACGTAGAGCCTTGGGCCTTATCGCCCGCGGCAACGACGTAGTAACCATCGGAATCGCGCCAAAAGCCCTCGGAATCCTGCGTCCACTCGCCCGTGCGGTGATGGTAGAGCACGTTGCTGCTGTAATAGGTCTCGCGGCGGCCGTTATAGTTATTGACACCGCTCAAGCGCGTCAGACCCGAGCCGTTCGCGTAATACGCAACAGACGTGTAAGACGAGCCGGAGCCGGCGTTGTAATACGAAGCCTGAACGGCCTCAGCGGCCTCGGCTTCGGCTGCGGCAGCCTCGAGCGCCTCGCGCTTGGCATCCTCAAGCGTGGAGCGAAGCTCGTCGAGCTCGGTCGACTTGGCGTCGACCTCATCCATCGTCAAAAGACTGCCCGCACCGTCGATGCAACCCTGTAGTACAGCGCGCTCGTCATCGGTAGCATAGTCGCCATACATATTCATAATGATCTGAGCGCGCATCTCCAGGGAATCGCGCTTTGCCCCCATCGAGGCGTTCCACTCCTGCATAGAGCCATAACCGTCGCCGCGATAATCGACGGGCTGCATCAGCGTCGCCTCGGAGGGCGTGGACCCAACCGCGTCGGACAGCGTCGCTGCGTGGGCCTCGGTTGCGCCGGCACCCACCAAAAGTGCCACGGCAAGCGTAGCGGAAAAGGCGGCGGCTTTCGGTTTTCGTGAATCGATCCTCATGTAGCTGGAAACCTCCGTAGTGCGTTTTTGCTGCGTTTAAGCTGCGTGTGATTCGATCGCGCTGCATAGTACCCCGAGCAAATCGCGACCTGCGGTTTTTCTCAAAAGGTGCACGTCATTTGCGTAAAACTCACATTCACTTAACAGGAGTTTTCCATATCTAGATTGGATATTCGACGCTAAAAAGCCTGTATTTTAACCATTCCTATGCAAAAAAGGCGCCTGCGCAAACACTGTTCGCACAGGCGCCTTGAGCAGGCATTTTATGCAGTTATGTCTATCGAGCCGCAAAGGGTCCTTGCACAAGTCGCCTTACTCGTCCAGCGCGGCGAAGGCCTGCTTCAGATCCCAAATGATGTCCTCGGCGTTCTCGGTACCGATAGAAAGTCGAATCGTGGAGGGCGTGATGTTCTGCTCGGCGAGCTCCTCGGCAGAGAGCTGAGAGTGCGTGGTAGTAGCCGGGTGCACGACGAGCGACTTGACGTCGGCCACGTTGGCGAGCAGCGAGAACACCTGCAGATGATCGATGAACTTCCATGCAGCCTCCTGGCCACCCTTAATCTCAAAGGTGAAGATCGAGGCACCGCCGTTGGGGAAGTACTTCTGATAGAGCTCGTGATCGGGGTGCTCAGGCAGGCTCGGGTGGTTTATCTTGGCGACGTGGCTGTCACCAGCCAGGAACTCAACGACCTTCTTGGTGTTCTCGACATGGCGGTCGACGCGCAGCGACAGGGTCTCGGTGCCCTGGAGCAGGACCCAGGCGTTGAACGGGCTGATGCAGGCACCCTCGTCACGCAGTAGGATGGCGCGGACATAGGTCGCGAAGGCGGCGGGACCGGCGGCCTCGGCAAACGAAACACCATGGTAGGAGGGGTTGGGCTCGGCGATCTGGGCGTACTTTTCGCTCGCCTTCCAATCGAAGTTACCGCCGTCGACGATCACACCGCCCAGCGAGGTGCCGTGGCCGCCGATGAACTTGGTCGCGGAGTGGACGACAATGTTGGCACCATGCTCCAGCGGACGGAACAGATACGGGGTGCCGAAGGTGTTGTCGACGACAACCGGCAGACCGTGCTTCTTGGCGACCTTGGAGATGGCGTCGATGTTGGGGATGTCGGAGTTGGGGTTTCCGAGCGTCTCGAGATAGATGACCGTGGTGTTGTCCTTGATGGCACCCTCAACCTCTTCCAGGTTATGCGCATCGACAAACGTGGTCTCGACGCCAAACTGGGAGAGCGTATGCTCCAGCAGGTTGTAGGAGCCACCGTAGATGGTCTTCTGAGCCACCACGTGGTCACCAGCCTGGGCAAGAGCCTGCAGGGTATAGGTGATGGCAGCGGCACCGGAGGCGACGGCAAGACCGGCCACGCCACCCTCGAGTGCGGCGATACGGTCCTCGAAGACGCCCTGGGTGGAGTTGGTCAGACGGCCGTAGATGTTGCCGGCGTCGGCCAGGCCAAACCGGTCGGCAGCGTGCTGGGAGTTACGGAACACGTACGAGGTGGTCTGATAGATAGGCACGGCGCGGGCATCGGATGCGGGATCGGCGCTCTCCTGGCCAACGTGAAGCTGCAGGGTGTCGAAACCAAAGGTGTGCTCGGGGTTGTTGATGAACTGGCTCATGATGATCTCCTTGATCGAACGAAAGTAAAAAATAGAGAGAAGTAAGTCGCTGTCTCCTGATCACGCCGACGGGCGCAAACAGGAGCCCGGCATTCGTCTTGGTAAGCAATTCATATGCGGGCCTCCTTTCGCGTCCCGGTTCCGTAGTTGGCTTAATTACCTACCTCTTTTGTGTGTTTTGAATAGTACGGGCATTGTCTCCCTCGGTCAATCACTTAAAAGCGCTAACTTGTTATCTGTTTTATAGATAGCAATCGAAAGGACGGGCGCCAATGACCCTCCAGCAGCTTCGCTTTTTGATCGCCGTGGCAGAGTCCGGCTCAATCAACGCCGCAGCTCAGCGCCTTTATACCGCTCAGTCCAACATCTCAAACGCCGTCAAAAGCCTAGAGCAGGAGCTCCATCTGGAGATCTTTACGCGCTCCAGCCGCGGCGTCACGCTCACCAACGACGGCACCGAGCTTTTGGGCTATGCGCGCCAGGTCGTAGAGCAGGCCGACATGCTCGAGGCGCGCTACGAGGACGGCGGCACCCCGCAAGCCCGCCTCGCCATTTCCGCCCAGCACTACGCCTTTTCGGTCGAGGCCTTTGTCAACGTGGTCGAGCGCTGCCGCGACAGCAAGTTCGAGTTCATCATGCGCGAGACCACCACATCGCAGATCATCGATGACGTCCGTGCGTTTCGCAGCGATATCGGCATTCTGTATCTGGATGACTTTAACGCCCGCGTTCTGCAGAAGGCCTTCGCCGATGCCCGTGCAAGCTTCCATCCCCTCTTCGACGCGACGGTCCACGTCTTCGTGAGCGAGCGCCACCCGCTCGCACGCCGCCCTCAGCTGTCCCTTGCCGACCTCACGCCCTATACGCGCTACAGCTTTGAGCAGGGAACCTCAAACTCCTTCTATTACGCCGAGGAACCTTTTAGCTATATCCCTTGCGACCGCAACATACGAATCTCGGACCGCGGAACACTTACTAACTTACTTATCACGTCGAACGGTTACACTCTGTCGACCGGCGTCCTCTCCAATGAAATGCAATGGGGCATGGCATCGATCCCGTTAGCAGACGCCCCAACGATGCACGTAGGCTATATCATGCACGACGAGCGCAAGCCCTCTCCCCTCTTGCAGCAATACCTCGACGAGCTCAACCTCACCATCCATGCCAACTAGCCGTCGGAAGACGGGGCAGAAATCATAGATTGCTAGCCCCGGCGGGCATGGCGCTACAATGGTCACTCACATGAAACGCACTCAACGAAAGGAAGCCCGTGAAGGTCATCATCTATACCGACGGCTCGGCCCGATCAAATCCGGGACGCGGCGGCTACGGCGCCGTGCTCAAATACACCAACCCCGCCGGCAAGACCTTTACCTCCGAGCTTTCGCGCGGCTACGCCAAGACCACCAACAACCGCATGGAGCTCATGGCCGTCATCGTGGCGCTCGAGGCACTCAACCGCCCCTGCGACGTCGAAGTCCATTCCGATTCGCAGTACGTCGTCAACGCCTTTAACAAGCACTGGATCGACGGCTGGAAAAAGCGCGGGTGGAAAACCTCCAACAAGCAGCCCGTTAAGAACCGCGACCTGTGGGAGCGTCTGCTTGCCGCAAAGAGCCAGCATAAGGTGGAGTTCATCTGGGTGAAGGGGCATGCCGGCCATGAGCTCAATGAGCGCTGCGACGAGCTTGCCACCACCGCAGCCGACGGAGCCAACCTCGATATCGACGCCGGCTTTAACGAGAGCGACCTGTAGCGGCGTTTTCGCACGCTTTTGCGTCCCCCTCGCGCTACACTCGTCCTGTAGACCAAACAATGCAAGGGGGACACATGCTGCGCATAGCGACCATCGGCACATCCATGATCACCGACGACTTTATCCAAGTCGTCAATGCAAACGACCAGGCTGTATTCGTAGGCACGCTCTCACGCAACGCCGAGCGCGGCGCTGCCTTTACCGCTGAGCGCGGCGGCGAGCGCAACTTCACCGCACTCGACGAGCTCGCGTCCGCCGCCGACGTCGACGCCGTCTACATCGGCAGCCCCAACGCACTTCACTACGAGCAGGCCCTTGCCTGCATCGCCGGTGGCAAGCACGTCATCGTCGAGAAGCCCTTCTGCGCCACCGAAGCGCAGGCGCTGGAAGTCTTCCGCGCTGCCGAGGCAGCAGGTGTCGTGGCCCTCGAGGCCATGCGTCCCCTCCACGACCCCGCCTTCCACGCCATCGAGGACGCCCTGGGCGAGATCGCCCCCATCCGCCGCGCCTCATTGCGCTTTGGCAAATATTCCTCGCGCTACAACGAGATTCTCGCGGGACGCGCCACCAATATCTTCGACTGCAATATGGCATCGGGTTCCCTCATGGACATTGGCGTCTACACCGTCGAGCCCATGGTCGAGATTTTCGGCATGCCCTCCGGCCTTACGAGCATGGCTACTCTGCTCGACCCCGCCACGCGACAGCTCACGCACGGCCCCATCGACGGCTGCGGTTCCATCCTCGCCAGCTACGGCGGTGGCCGTATCTCCGTCGAGCTCGCGCACTCCAAAATAACGAATGACCTGCTACCCTCGCAGATCGAAGGCGAGCGTGGCACTATCCAGATCGACCATCTGTCCACGCCCCGCAATGTCCGCATCGACTATCGCGGCGATGTCGTACGCGGCTCGGCGACCGAGGCACCGCGCGAACAGGGCGACAACGGCCGCGTGCTCGACCTGCCCAAATCGAGCAACACTATGGAATACGAACTCACAGACTTTATCACCGCCATCGGCGGCATCGATAACGTTAAGGAAGAGATTTGGGAGACCCCGGCGGGACGTCACGAACTTGGCCACTACCGCGATGTCACGCTCGTCTCATTGCGCATCATGGATGCCGTGCGCCAGCAGGCCGGCATTACCTTCCCGTCCGACGCAGGCAAGCAGGCCTAGCGATGGGCTTCTTCGATGCGTTCTTCTCCAGCGTCACCGGCGGCAGTCGAGAGCCTCAAAAACCATCAAACATCGAGCTCGAGTTGCGCCGCAGGCTTACTGTGCTCGCAAGCGACGAGGCCACTCAAGACACTCCCCTGCGCTATTTCCTGCGCTGGGCGGGGCAAGTCCAGGGCGTTGGTTTTCGCTTTACCAACACCAACCTCGCGCAGGCACGCGCACTCACCGGCTGGGTGCGCAACATGGAAGACGGCTCGGTCGAGATGGAGATACAGGGAGCTCCGGCAAACATCCTATCTCATCTCGAGGCGCTTCATGCCTCCTACGAGCGCATGGGAACGCGTTTTCGCCTCGTAGAAGCCCAGGCCCAAGCCCCACTTGCCAATGAAGACAGTTTCATTCCTCGTTATTAGTATTGTGTGCTAAATACGGTATCATTTACCTACGACCGTTGATAGAAAAGAGGCGAGGCGTATGGCGGTGCAAAGAAGGAATACCAGGCAGCGAAAGCTGGTTCTTGACGCCGTGCGCCAAAGTTATAACCATCCCACCGCCGACGAAATCTACAACGTCGTGCGCGCGCAGGATGACAAAATCAGCCGCGGTACGGTCTACCGCAATCTCAATCTCTTGGCCGACGCCGGCGAGATCCTCTCCATCAAGACGCCGGGCGGCAGCCGCTTCGATCGCACGATCGAGCCGCATGCGCATATCATCTGCACCTCATGCAGCCGCGTCATCGACGTACCGCTCCCCTTCGATGCCCAGCTCGACGCCAAGGCGTCCGAGCAAATCGGCTGGCACGTCACGTCGCACTACACCATCTTCGAGGGTCTCTGCCCCGACTGCCGGTAGATGTTTGGGACATGCCTACTCAGCAAGTAGACGACGCAGCTCCTCTTCGACCGTGCGCACGTAGCGGACACGGTCATTGACGCCGCGCATGCTGGGATTGCAGCTCTCCATCAGATAGGGATGGCCCACCACGTTGAGCATGTCGCGATCGTTTTCGTTATCGCCAAACGCCATCATTTCGTTAGGTGAGATCCCCAGCGCACAACCATAATCGGCAAGCGCGGACCCCTTGCCCGAATCAAAGCCGATAAAGTCGGTCCATTCGGTTCCCGACGTCATCACATCGACCCGGTCGCTAAAGCGACGCACAAAATACTCCAGCGCCGCCGGCTGCTCCGCCTCGGGCGTCTGGAAGGCAATCTTAATGACATCCTCGTCAATGTCTTCGGGACGGTCGACTACCGCCACATCACAATGGACCTCATAACGCAGGTGGTCAACAAACGCATCGTTGCTGCTCATGGTGTAGAGGTGCCCCTCGCACGAAAGGGTCACGTCGGCATGGGGGTACGCAACCACGGCATTCGCGATATCCATGGCCAGGCCACGCTCCATAGAACGCTTGACCACGGCACGCCCCTCGCTCATGACCAGGGCTCCGTTTTCGCATACATAGGCGAGCTCATCGGCCACCGGGGCAAACAGATGGCGCAGGCTCGCATATTGACGGCCACTCGCCGGCATAAACACGATACCGCGACGATGCAGCTCATCGATGAGCTCAAAGGCCTCGGAACGCGGCTCGCGCTCCCCCGGATGTAGCAACGTGCCGTCCAAATCGCATGCAATCAGCTTGATTCCCTCAAGACCCATATGCTTTCCCCAAAGCCTCCTATCAACAGCAAGACGGACCTTGATCGGTCACCCCTCAAAGCCCGTCTTGCGCATACGCGCGCTTAGTCGCGCGTCTTTTTAACGATGGTAAAGTCCGGAGCCATGCTCACGACAACATCGGCCGCGCTCGACGCAAAGCGTCGGCCCGCATCGAGCTCGCGCGAAACGATCGAGATTCGAGCTCCCTCGACACCCCGGAGCATGCGGCCCAAAACAGGCTGCACCGGCGTATACATGCGCACGGTATGCTCGTCCGAGTCGCCCCGGAAGAGCGGCGCATGCATGTTGCCGATCTCCCAGCACGCATGCGCGAGCGCAATCGGATCCATACGGTCGACTTCGACCAAATAAACCTCGGCGCTGCGCAGGCGCACGACAACCGCCACGGGCACCATGCCCGAACGGTCGATGGCGAGCACGTCGCCATCGGCAAGACGACCGCCGTCGGCAGCATCCAGCCGAGCATCGATCGTGCGCCCCAGCTCCGTCACGCCCACAAACGCGCATACATCGGCCTGGCCCCAATCGAGCAGTAGCTCGTCAACTTCAAAGACGCCGCCCAACTTCCGGCGAAGCAGGAGTTCATAGGACGGATCGTTGAGATTTCCGAGGCACGCTGTCGAAACCAGATTTGCAGGCATAGCCTAGTCCTCGACCTCGACGAGCTCGATATCAAAGTTGAGGTCCTTGCCGGCCAGCTCGTGGTTGGCGTCGAGCGTCACGGCCTCGGGCGTTACGTCGATGACCACGGCAGGGACGGGCATGCCGCTCGGCGTGGACAGGAAGAGCTTCATGCCCTTCTCGATCTGCTCGATATTGGGAACCTGCTCGGCCGGGAAGGTCAGGACCATCTCGGGGTTGTGCTCGCCGTAGGCATCGGCAGCCGGGATGTGCACAGTCTTCTTCTCGCCCACCTGCATGTCGACCACGGCGGCGTCGAAGCCCTTGATCATCTGACCGGCGCCGCAGGTGAACTCCAGCGGCTCGCCGCGATCGTAGGAGCTATCGAACTGCGTGCCGTCGTCGAGCGTGCCGCGATAATGGGCCTTGACCTTCTTGCCCTGGTTGGACATGGTAACCTCCGTGATAAGGGCAGCGCACAACGCGGGCCGCCATGAACATATGGCGCTAACTATACCCTAGTCATACAATTCAAGGACAGTTTGCAAAGAAACGCTGCAACCGGAGGAACCATGGCATATCCCGTATTTGACCTACACTGCGACACCGCCGACCGTATCGGCTGGGCCACGCTCGATCTCGACCTGCGCTTTACCGCCGGCACCGACGGTTATTTCCCCGGCGACGAAACGCATCCGCAAGATTTCGACCTCATCGAGGGCAACGCCTGCGCCATCTCGCTCGCAAAGATCGGCAACACGCCGTGGGCACAGTGCTTCGCCACGTTTGTCCCCGACGAGATTCCCACCGCCCACGCCGCGCGCTTCCAGGCGCAGATCATGGCGCACATGAGCGGCCAGGCAATGCTCAACCACGACCGCATGGTCAACGTACGCAGCGCGGCAGACATTCGCCCTGCGCTCAAAGACGGCAAGGTCGCCTGCATCCATACCATCGAAAACGCCACGTTCTTTGCCGAGGACCCCGCGCTGATCGAGGTACTCAAGAGCCTGGGCGTACTCATGTCATCACTCAGCTGGAACGCGCAGGGGCCGCTCGCGAGCGGCCACGACACCCACACCGGCCTCACCGCCGCCGGCATCGAGGCCCTTACGCAGATGGAGCACGCCGGCATGGTGCTCGACGTCTCCCACCTCAACGATGAGTGCTTTGACGAGGTTGTCGCCCACGCCACGCGCCCCTTCGTCGCCAGCCACTCCAACTCCCGCGCGGTTTGCGGCGTCAAGCGCAACCTCACCGACGACCAGTTCCGCACCATTCGCGACATGGGCGGTATCGTCGGCCTCAACTACTGCAGCGAGTTCCTTTCCAACGACGCAACCAACAAGACCGCCGCAGACGTCACCTTCGACCAGCTAGCGGCACATATCGAGCACTGGCTCGACCTGGGCGGCGAGGACGTCATCGCACTCGGTGGCGACTGGGACGGTGCCACGGTGCCCGCCTTCCTCTCCGATGCCAGCATGATGCCCGAGTTCCAGAACATGCTCTCCAAGCACTTTGGCAAGACCGTGATGCAAAAGCTCTGCAGCGACAACGCGCTTGCCTTCTTTGAGCGTTATTAATTTCACATCCCTTGAGCGGGCCGGCATGCCGAACGGTCGACATGCCGGCCCGTCCCCCAATCCAAAGGACCGCTTTTGACGCAGCAGTTTACGATTTCCGCATCCCGACCGGATGGGACGCCCATCCCCGTCATCGTTACCAAAAAGTGCGTCAAGAACTTCAACCTACGCGTCACTTCGAGCGGTGAGGTCCACGCCAGCGCACCGCTCGGCGCCACCCGCGAGCGTATCGAAGCGTTTGTGAAGCGCAACAGCGCCTGGATTATCAGCCGACTTGCCCAGCGCGAGCAGCGTCAGGCGACGGCACGAGAGCCGCTCAGCCCCTCGTCCATCATTGCACTTTGGGGCAAGCCCATCACGGTACAGGATGCACTCGATCACAACTTTGCATCACCCGCACCGCGACCCAAAAAGGCCACCTTCGCAAGTTTTATGGGTACCGATGAATCGGACGAAGGCCCACAGGCCAAGCGGCACGCAATCCTCGACGGCCTAACGTCCGATGAGCTCCAAGCCCGTATCGACCAGCTCTATGCAACCGAGGTCACCACGGCGCTGTACGATATGGTGCACGCGTACGAAATCGCAATGGGCGTCACCGTGGCCCGCGTCTCCGTGCGCAGCATGAAAACGCGCTGGGGATCATGCACGCCCAAGACCGGCGCCATTCGCATCGCACGCGAACTTGCCGCCTATCCCATCGAATGCCTCGACATGGTTGTCGCCCACGAGCTCGTCCACTTGCTCGAGCCAAGCCACAATCAGCGATTCCACGCCCTGCTCGACACGTACTGTCCCAACAATAAAGCTCTGTCGCAGCGGCTCAAGCAGCCACCCCTCAACAAGCTCTAGCGTCGACTAGCGCACGCGCTCGATCTCGACGCCGCAGCTTGCCAGAGGCAGGCCAACAGGAGCCCACGGCTTATCGAGCTTTATGCGCACACCAAGCAGCGAGGGATAACGGCGCAGCAGCATCTGGGCTGTCCCCTCGGCTGCCGCCTCGATGAGTTTAAACGTATGCTCGCGCAGATAGCCATCGACATCGTGGCACACCGAGCCGTAGTCAATCGAGGCATCCAGGTTATCGTGCTCCCCCGCCGCGCGCAGGTCGGCATAGAGCACCAGAGAAACGATGAACTTCTGACCCAGCGCGTTCTCCTCGGGATACACGCCATGGTTGGCAAAAACCTCAAGGCCGTCAATGACAATGCGATCGGCATGGCGCAGATCGTCATAGCTCACGTGAGGCACCGCCGTTGCGGTGGCTATTTCGTCCCTTCCACGGCGGGCGAGCTCAGCACCTTCAGTCTTGGTTGCATTCTCGGGCAGTTTCTTGTTACTCAACGCGATCGTCTCCTTCGTTTAGAACCCCGACCGCGCAAACTAACTACACGCGAATCGACAGGTTCTTTTTATCATCGCTCCAGTTGCAAGCGTTGCGCGCGGGGCATGCAAAGCAGGCACGCGACGCTTTGTCGGCTGCATAGAGCAGACGCTCAAGCGGTTGGCTGTTCACGCGCAGCTTTCGATGGCCCAGAATGGCCGTCTTAATGGCTGCGGCATCGGCCGGCTCAAACGCCACGTCATCGGGCATGCCGCCGAGAATCGCATCAGCGACGCGTTCGCTTGCAACATCATGGGATATACCCGATTCATACTGTTCATCTTTGCCGATATCGTGAAGAAGTGCCGTGGCGTAGATGACCTCGCGGTCAAATTCGAGCTGCTCCTCGAGATTCTTGATCCACATAATGCGAGCGACATCGAGCAGATGGTCAATACCGTGGCGGCAGAAGATGCGCCCCGATTCCAACTGTACGATGTTGCCCAGGTGCCGCCGGAACAGCCCGTTGGCACAAATGTAATCAATGCGAGGCATGACGCCAAAAGGCGCCAGGCCCGAAGCCATAAAGCCGCGACGCGACGTCCCCTCATCGGTCTTCGATGTAAAGTCGTTGACGACCCTCATGGTTAGCGGCCCAGCATCCTAAAGAAACGCTCCTCGAGCGCGGGATCGGTCTCAAAGACGCCGCGGCGAGCAAGCGTCACGGTCTTGGTGCCGGGCTTTTGCACGCCACGCATCGTCATGCACATATGCTCGGCCTCCATCAACACAATCGCTCCCTGGGGAGCGAGATAATCCATGAGGACATCGGCAACCTGTGCGCACAGTTGCTCCTGCAGCTGAAGACGGCGGGCATAAACCTCAACCGTGCGGGCGAGCTTGGAAAGCCCAGCCACCCGACCGTTAGGGATATAACCAATGGCGGCCTTGCCATAAAACGGCAGCAGATGATGTTCGCACAGCGAGTAGAACGTGATGTCGCGCTCGATAACCAAATCGTTCGAAGCGACGGCAAAGGTTTTGGACAGGTGCTCCTCAGCACTCTGGTCCATGCCGCCGGCGATCTCACCATACATACGGGCAACGCGCGCCGGGGTCTCCAGCAGGCCCTCACGAGTTGGGTCCTCGCCTATGCCCTCAAGCAACAGCTTAATGGCGGCCTCGACTTTTTCCTGATCGACCATCTGGGCCTCACTTTTCCGATTTCACGTTCGCGCTATGGTACCACGCCCTCCGGCATCGACCACAAGCTACATAGTATGGGTCGAATAGACTGGATCGTCCCGCCAAAGCTCCACAGCATCGCAAAGCGCAACGCCCTCACGCACAGCGCGGTCGCGCGTAGCGTTCATATCGATCACACGCTGGTTACTCGAGCCCCTAAAGCGCAACGAGATATCATAAAGATCCTGAACAAACGGGCCATCCACCAACATGTCGAGGCAGGCGAGAATGCGGTCCGTCACCTCGGTATAGTGACGACCGCCCGGCATAAGTTCCTCGAGCACGTCGCCGGTAAAGCACCAAATGGTCTTCCCCGACCCCACAGGATAAGTGGCACGCACACGTTCGATAAAGTCAACGAGCCCCACCTGGTTCTCGGGTTCCATAGGCTCCCCACCCAGAATCGTCAGGCCATCAATAAAGGGATGGTCGAGGCTCTCGATAATCTTGTCCTCGACGGTGCGATCAAACGGCTCGCCCGCAGCAAAGTCCCACGCGACAGAGTTAAAGCAATTCTTGCACCCACGACGGCACCCACTCACAAACAGAGAAGTACGAACGCCTTCCCCATCAGCAATGTCGAAATACTTAATGTTCGCGTAGTTCATAGGTAACTCTCCCGGGAGGCCGGGACATATCATCCCGTCCTCAAACATTCTCGGCCTTCGGCCTGCGAAACTGCGGGCGGGACGATATGTCCCGGCCTCATGCAAAGGGTAACTCAATGAACGAAGCGAACATCGAGTATAGGGTTCGAGGTCCAATAAAAACTGGGTTGCGGCTCAACCGCCATCGCAAGTAAATCGCAGCTGCAGCTCGAATTATTTCCGCTAAGAACTTCGAGGAGTGAGCAGACCGCATGCTGCATCTCAGCTACATCAACTTGGCCGCCCCGTAGCGAGGCCCCGGACCTTTGCTCGTTATGAGTTCCGCACGAACAGGAGGCGCCAGTGGCGCCTCCGTCGTGAGCCAGGACTGTCCGAAATAGCGAGTAAAGGTCCGGGGCCTCGCTACGGGGCGGCCTGGGATGACTATTAGAGATGCAGCACGCGGTCGCGGATCTCCTCGGTTCGACCCTGGTTCCAGAACTGGGTACCGATGTAGCCGCACGTGCGACGGGCGACATTCATCTTCTCCTGGTCGCGGTTGCCGCAGCTGGGGCACTCCCACACCAGCTTGCCGTCATCCTCGACAATCTTGATCTCGCCATCGTAGCCGCACACCTGGCAGTAGTCGCTCTTGGTGTTGAGCTCGGCGTACATGATGTTGTCGTAGATGTACTGCATCACGCGGATGACAGCCTTGAGGTTGTCCTGCATGTTGGGAACCTCGACGTAGGAGATGGCACCGCCCGGCGAAAGCTGCTGGAACATGCCCTCGAACTTGAGCTTGTCGAATGCGTCGATCTCCTCGGACACGTGGACGTGGTAGCTGTTGGTGATGTAGCCCTTGTCCGTCACGCCCGGGATGATGCCAAAACGACGCTGCAGGCACTTGGCGAACTTGTAGGTCGTCGACTCAAGCGGGGTACCGTACAGCGAGAAGTCAATATCGCTTTCGGCCTTCCACTCGGCGCACTTGTCGTTCATGCGCTGCATGACGGCCATGGCAAACGGCGTGCCCTCCTTCTCGGTGTGGCTGTGACCCGTCATGTACTTGACGCACTCATACAGACCGGCATACCCCAGGCTGATGGTGGAATAGCCGCCCACGAGCAGCTTATCGATCGTCTCGCCCTTCTTCAGACGCGCCAGGGCACCGTACTGCCAAAGAATCGGCGCGGCATCCGAAAGCGTGCCCATCAGACGCTCATGACGGCACAGCAGGGCGCGGTGGCACAGCTCGAGGCGCTCGTCGAAGATTTTCCAGAACTTGTCCATGTCCTGATGCGAGCTCAGCGCGACATCGGGCAGGTTGATGGTCACAACGCCCTGGTTAAAGCGACCGTAGTACTTGGGCTTGTTCGGGTCATAGTTCAGCGCGTTGGCCACATTGTTAAATCCGTTACCGGAGCGGTCGGGCGTCAAGAAGCTGCGGCAACCCATGCAGGTGTAGCAATCGCCGTTGCCGGCGGTCTCGCCCTTAGACAGCTTGAGCTCGCGCATCTTCTTCTCGGAGATGTAGTCGGGCACCATGCGCTTGGCGGTGCACTTGGCAGCCAGCTGGGTCAGGTAGAAGTACGGGGAATTCTCGTGAACGTTATCGTCCTCGAGTACATAGATAAGCTTGGGGAATGCCGGGGTAATCCACACACCGGCTTCGTTCTTAACGCCCTCATAGCGCTGACGAAGCGTCTCCTCCACGATCATGGCAAGGTCGTGCTTCTCCTGCGCTGAGCGAGCCTCGTTGAGATACATAAAGACCGTCACAAACGGCGCCTGGCCGTTTGTGGTCATAAGGGTCACGACCTGATACTGAATCGTCTGGACGCCGCGACGGATCTCGTCACGCAGACGGTCCTCAACGACCTCACGGACCTTTTCGGCAGATGCCGAAACACCGAGCTCCTCGAGCTCGCGGGCAACCTCGCCGCGAATCTTTTGACGGCTCACCTCAACAAAGGGGGCGAGATGGGTCAGCGAAATAGACTGGCCGCCGTACTGGGAGGAAGCAACCTGGGCGATAATCTGCGTCGCGATGTTGCAGGCAGTCGAGAAGCTGTGCGGCTTCTCAATCAGCGTGCCCGAGATAACGGTGCCGTTCTGGAGCATGTCCTCCAGGTTCACCAGGTCGCAGTTATGCATGTGCTGGGCAAAGTAGTCGGAATCGTGGAAGTGGATCAGCCCCTCATTGTGGGCATCCACGATCTCCTGGGGCAGCAGCACGCGCTGAGTCAGGTCCTTGGAAATCTCGCCGGCCATATAGTCGCGCTGGACGGAATTGACGGTCGGGTTCTTGTTAGAGTTCTCCTGCTTGACCTCTTCGTTATTGCACTCGATCAGCGACAAAATCTTGTCGTCGGTCGTGTTCTTCTGGCGCTTCAGGCTCTGAACATAGCGATAGATGATGTAGTGGCGAGCAACCTCGTAGCAGTCGAGACGCATGATCTCGTCTTCGACCAAATCCTGGATCTCCTCGACCGAAACGGTGTGGCCCGCGTTCTCGCATGCCTCGGCGACGTTTTGTGCCGCGTAAACCACCTGGCGGTCGGTTAGACGAGAGCTCTCCTCGACCTCCAAGTTGGCGGCGCGGATGGCATTGACGATCTTATCGATGTCAAAGACAACCTCGGTGCCGCTGCGCTTGATGATCTTCATCCTCTTGCCTCTTTCGCGTCGTAGTCTCATTGCGCTTCAGAGCCAAACGATGCCCGGCAGGGCCTGTCCCTGTCTTGCGGCGCCGTCGCGCAATCTGTGTTCTCGATAACCATAGGCCCTCATGCGGACAATCCTCGCAGCCCATCAAGGGGCTCAAAGATCTATCCAAATGGGGCGAGTAAGGTCTTCGTTCTCTGTCCGCCATCTATCATACGACAAAGAGGCATCTATATCCTGTATTCTTTTTTTAGGTCAAACACAACATATAGTGTTTCAGCAGGTCAAAGCAATTAGTCATTTTGCAGACGCATTAAAAATGAAGGGCTCTTGGCAGAGTGCTAAAACGTTATCAGCTCGACTACCTGCACGGCAGTTTTGAAACCCCCTCAACCGCGCCGCTGACAAATCCTACCAAAACCAAGCCGCTCACGCCAAAAGAATCCAAAAGATTATGCTTGACCAACATGTTGCGGTCGAATGCCGGCGGACGGAGCGACAGGACTGTAAACGCTCGGAAGACTACAGCCCCGGCGCCCCGTCCGCCGGCATTCGATAGGCGAGGATCTATTACTTCTCTTCGCGAACTATCATGCGGCCGAGAGCCGCTGTAAAGGGATCGAGCAGCACGCCGGCGATAACCACAAAGGCCCATCCCTTTGTGACGAGGCCGGCCCAACGCGCGAAGAACGTACGGCCTTCAATCGTTCCGAATCCTCCCTGGAAGGCAATCTCGCCAAAACCGATCACCATAAAAAGGAGCGTGGCACCGATGACAGTACCGGCGATCTTGCGTGATGCACTCCCCTGCTCAAAACCAAAAAAGTCCAGGCACATACCAACTGTTTTGCCAAACAGCGGGAGTGCGCTCAGAACCTCGGCGATCACCGTGGCCACGATGAGTTGTCCCCAAAAGCCCGTGGGGCCCGTCAGATCCAAGCCAGGCGCCCCTTCAATGATGGGGAGAAACGCGCAGAGCAATAGCGGGTTAAAGAAGCCGTTGAGAATACCGATAACGCGCCTGACAGGTAACTTCATAGCCGTAAACCTTTCAAAGTCATTGATAGAAAGAGGGCCGCCGGCATATGTCGGCGGCCCCGATAAAACATGATGTACGGCAAAGCAACTACTCGAGCGGCTACTCCGCCTCGCCGCCGGCCGCCATCTTCTCGGCCTCGGCAAGCTGGGCCGGGGTGAGCTTGCGATACTTAATGGCGCCAAAGACGACACAAGCCGCACAGACGATCATGCCGGCGATGAACTTCTGGTCAATCGTTGCACCAAACGGCGACGTCACGGCCTCAAACACAATGGGAGACAGTGCCATGCCAAAGTTGATGCCTGCCATGCCAATGGCAAGGTTAAACGCACGTCCCTCGGGGGCAGAGTTGCCGGCGGCAAAATTGCCCTCCAGCGGCACATAGGTCTCCTTGCCCAGCGCAACGACAAAGCCCGCAACGCACAGTACCATAAAGGCGGGCGCAACCAGCGTCAGGCCCAGGCCAACGAGCGTCACGCCCCATGCGATCGGCATAGCCAGGTTCTTGAACTTGGCAAACAACGGACCGACCAAAAGACCAGCCGCAATACCGGCAACGGTCATAACGGTAGAGGCAAGACCGGCCTCCACGGTACCGCCAAAGCCGCGACCCACAACAAGCAGCGAAACGTTGGAGCTGAAGAGCTGGAACGTGAGTACGAACACAAAGCTCATGAGCGTGATAATCGCGACCTCTTTAGGCATATTGGCAAACACGTTGACCTTGCGCTTGGGCTCAAGATGACCCTCGGGAAGGCAAACAGCCTCGATCACGATGAAAATGATCATGATGAAGTACGCCGCATAGCTGTGGAACCACTCGGCAGAACCCAAGATGCCGGAAACCATCGTCCAGATAATGCCGCCCAGTGCAACAAAAGTGGAGTAGATGCCCATGACGAACGAGCGCTGCTTTCCGCCAAAGTAATCCGCAATAAGAGCGTCCGTTGAATTCTGCACGGCGCCGAGACCAAGGCCCATGACAGCAGAAGCCGCCAAGACTTGGCCGAGCGAGTCGTGGAACACCAGCACCGAGGCGCCTGCCAGCATCACGATAATGTGACCGACGAGCGTCGTCTTCTTCTTGGACACGCGAGAGGCAAGCTGTGAAGAGACGAGCATGGCGGACAACGCCATCATCAACGGGATGATGCCGATGATCATCTGGACGGCAGCGATGTTTTCGTTGGGAAATGCCGCCGCAACAGAGGCCACGATAGGGACGGGCACGAGCATGCCCATGATGCACATGGCGGCTGCGTAAATGCCCACCAGGTACTTGATCTTGGTTTTATCCATGATCCATCCTTACACTTAAAGAAAAGGGTCGGAGCGGCCAGGCATCACCAGCGGCCGCCCCAAACACAGCACTATCAGTCGTTGAATCCGGTGAACACGGGTTCTCCGCTGTACACGAGCGCTTCCTCGACACCATCGAGCACGCGGCAGGCGCCAGACGCCATCGCCTCGAGCTCAAACTCGCCGGGATAAGCCGATACGGGAGCGATCCAAGAGCAGCATTCCTCAATCGAAGCAACGAGCTCCTTGCTGTGGACCATGCCGCCTCCGAGCAAGATGCCGTCGACGTCGCCCTTCAGCACGCAGGCCATCTCGCCAATCCACTTGCAGATTTGGTAAACCATTGCATCCCAGGCGCGTGCTGCAGCCTTATCGCCCGCAGCGGCACGTTCACACACCTCGATGGCATCGGACGTACCCAAAAGGTCAACGAAGCCACCGGTCTTCATGCAATGGGCGCGGGCGACGTCGAGGCCATGTTCCGCCGTATACTTCGCGACCTCGATTGCGGGGACCGAGCCACAGCGCGTCGGCGCCATGGGGCCCTCGCCGCCGACGATGTCGTTGCCGTCGACCATCTTGCCCTTAAGGTGAGCCGAGATAGAGATGCCGCCGCCAATATGGCAAACGATGAAGTTGCACTCATCATAGGGGCGACCGAGCTTTGCCGCATGGCGGATGGCGGTCTCTTTAAGATTAAGGGCGTGCAGGTGCACGTTTCGATACACGCCCTTAATGCCCGTCATATGTGCGAGGTCGCACAGCTCATCGGTATCGGGAGGATTCACCACAAAAGAGGGCTTGCCCGTCTTTGAAGCGAACTCATGGGCAATCTGGGGACCCAGCTGCGCCGGGTGCTGAATGCCGTTCGCACCGACGCGGGCATGCTCGAGCATGACCTCATTGATGGCATACGTGCCGCCGGGCAGCGAAAGCAAGCCGCCGCCGCGACCGACAAATGCATCAAAGTCCTCGAGCTTCAGGCCCGCCTCATCCAGTGCTCCAAGAATCAGATCGCAGCGATACGGCATCTGAGCCGAAACCCCATCGAACTGGGCGAGGTCCTTCGCATCGTGCGCAACGTTCTTGCTGAGCTTGCACTCATCACCCTCAAAAACGCCCACCTTCGTGGAAGTGGAGCCCGGGTTGATTACCAGGATGCGCCAGGGAGTCTTTTTATCGGACATATCTTAAGCCTCCTTAAGCGCCTGGGCGCGCACGCAGCTCATCACCACGTTGCCGACGATCTCGTCGACGGGCGCAGAGCGCGAGCAATCGCACACGATCTTCTTGAAGCCCTGAAGCATGGGGCCGTAAGCATTGGCGCCGGTCAGGTTCTGGATGATCTTGACGCCGATATTGCCCACGTTGATATCGGGCCAGATGACCACATTGGCCTGTCCCGCAACAGCAGACTCGCGATGAACCTTCTTGGCCGCAACCTTGGGGTTAATCGCCGAATCAAACTGGAACTCGCCGTCGATGGCAAGGTCGGGACGGCGATCGTTGGCAATCTCGCGAGCGCGACGTACTTTGTCGACAAGCTCGTTATCCATCGAGCCGTCAGTCGAATGCGAAAGCAGCGCGCAACGGATATCCCATCCGGTCAGCGAGCGTACCGTTTCGCTCGACGAAATCGCGATCGAGGCAAGCTCCTCGCTCGTGGGGTCAACGCAAACGGCGGAATCGCCAAAAGCCAAAAGGCCACCTTCGCCGCCGTTCCAGTTGGGAATGTCGGCGATACCGCACGAGCTCACGGTGTCCACCCCGTCGGCAAGGCCGACGATGGTTTGACCCGCCAGGATGATGTCGCCCGTGGCGTTATCGATGCCGGCGAACATTACGTCGACATCGCCGAGCACCTGCAAAATCAGGGCGCGCTCAAGCGGACGCGTCATACGGCGCGCGGCGCCCTTGGGCTTAAACTTGCAATCCGGATGCGAAAGATAGCGCTCGCAGCAAGCGGTGTTCGCCTCCTCGTCGGTCACATCGACAATCTCGATGCCGTCAAGGGAGATGTCGCGCTCATCGGCAAGCTCCTTGAGCTTACCGCCGTCGCCGACCAGCACACATTCGGCAAGATGCTCGGCGGCGATCTTTGCGACCGCCTGCATCATGGTCTCGTTTTCGCCCTCGGGAAAAGCAACGCGCATAGGCTTGGCGGCAGCCTGCTCGCGCAGGGTCTGCATCAGGTCCATGGCAGCTACTCCATCTCTTCGGCAGTGCGCTCGATAAGCTCGCGGATGGTCTTCATGACCATGACCTCGCGAACGGGGACCTCGGCATCGAGCTCGTTCTCGATCATGGAGGTCAGGGCGATCATCTTCATCGAGCCCTTGCCCAGGGTCTCAAACGTCGTCTCGGGGGTCACATCGCCATCGTAGTTGTAAGCGGACTTGGCAAAATCGCAGATCTGCTGAGTGAGTTCTTCGTTCATGATGGTGCCTTTCTAATTAAAAAGAGGGGTAGCCACGGCGGGCTGGAGACATGGGTCCCGCCGTGGCCTAAGAGAGGAAGCGAATTGTTATAGGGGTGAAAGCCTAGTGTGAAAGCCTAGTCGTCAAGCTCGAACGTGAGCTCTTTGTAACCCGGTCGATCGATGACCTTGGCATGGACACCAACGGTCTCGCCCGCCATGAGCTTGGCGCGGATCTCGGGGGCCTTCTTCTTGGTAATGCCGTAGATGACGTAGGTGTACTGAGAACCCTCGTCAATATCGACGGCGCCGTAGGCGTACTTGCCATACTCCTTGAGGTAGGGCTTGTCGTTCTGCGGACCAGGCAGGGTAAAATCAATCAGATGGCCGTGACCGGAAACCTGGACCCAATCGGTCTTGTGGTAGCCGCAGGCATTGCAGGCAAGGTGAGGCGGAAACTCGACGGCTCCGCACTCGGGGCACTGACGTGCCCAATAGATGCCCTCTTCAAGACCCGTGTAGAACTTCTTGACCACGGGCTCCATATCTTTGAGTTGCATGAGAATACTCCTTATGGGAAATCGAAAACCGCGGTCGCTTAGGCGACGGTACGAAGAATCTGGCAGCGCACATTCTGAGAACCGCCAAAACCGCGCAGGAAGGCCGTCTCAGGAATCTTCTTCATCTGGGTTGCACCGGCGACGCCGCGCATCTGCTTGACGGCCTCGACGATATCGGCGATACCGGATGCGCCATGAGCGTGGCCGAAGTTGCAACGGCCACCGTGCGGGTTGATGGGCTTATCGCCGTCAAAAGCGGTGCGGCCATCGATCGCATACTTCCAAGCCTCGCCGCGCGGAATATAGCCGCACTCCTCGGCCGAGACGATCTCGGAAGCCAGGAAGAAGTCATTGCACATAAACAGGTCGATCTCATCGGGGCTCACGCCGGTAAGGTCGTAGACCTGCTTGGCAGCAAGCTCGGTAGCCCAGTGCTCGTTGTGAAGCAGGCCGGCTTCGACGGCAGAGGCGCCCGTGCCCAGAACCTCGATAGGTGCATACGGGACACCCATGGCCTTGGCCTTCTCCGTGGGCATCACGACAACAGCGGCGGCACCGTCGCACTTCTTCTCAAAGCCGGTAACGCGCAGGTACTGCGTAACGCGAGGGTTGTACATGCTCTTGAGATACTCGTCGGCGGTATCGAACCCAGCTGCCTTCGCATCCTCCTCGACCGTGGTCTCGTACCAGGCAAGGGGATTCAGGACGGCACCGCGGCGAAGGCTCTTGGTAAGGCCGTTCAGGGCGTCATCGATCTGATCGGCAGTAAGGTCGTACTGCATCGAATACTCGTTGATCCAGTTGTCGAACGACACGCCAAAGGCACCATCGAGCGGGCGACCATACGCGCGGTCATAGATCTTATCGAGCGAGGGAATCATGACGTCGAGCGTAAAGTCCTGGCGAATATGCGAGGGCATGTGCTCAACGGGAAGGGTCGAAGCCAAATCGCAGGCACCCGTAAGGACGACATCGTAGGCACCGGAGGCGACTGCCATCACGGCCTGCTCAAGGGCGACGTAGCCCGTGCAGCAAGCCTCGGAATGATGGACGGAACCCTTGGCGCGAACGCCAAACCAATCGGCAACCTGCATGTTGGGGGTAATGCAATCGCCAACGAGATAGGGATTGGCGCTGCCGTGATAGAAAAAATCGATATCGCGGGGCTCAAGACCGGCATCGGCAATTGCCTCGAGGGCCGCATAGCCAAACGCCTCGCCCTCGCCAATACCCTGGGTCTCGGGATGCTCCTCAAAATCCTTGAACGGGGTGCAGCCTACGCCTACAATCGAGACGCTGCGCATGTTCTTTCCGAGCGTAACCACTGAATATCACATCCTAATCATGTGAAGGTGTACGGAGTGATGGCGCAGTCCGGCCGCGAGCGAAGGTGAGAGAGCGCTCGCGGCTTTTCTGTGCCGTCACACGTTGAACTACTGCAGTGGTTCTCTTGAACGTGACTTTAGTTTACGAGGGGCAAGACAGGACGTATGGGACAAAAAGGCCCTATGTGTCCCATCATTTGAGACCCATAGGGCAAAAGCGTTCCAAATAGCAGGTAAATGGTCTTATCAATAATGCAAGGATTCGGCAAATCATTATGACACCGCCATGAATCTAACCATTTACCCGTAAATAGCGACCGTTCATCCGAGCGTATTATCGAAATCAGGGATCCGCGGATGCCAATGGCGCGATGCATCGTCGACAAAGAGCGGCGCATAGAACATGCGATTGAGCGCGGCGGCAACGGTTCGTGCCTCAAGGTCAGGCCGGACTTCGAGCCAATACTGGATGAGGTTATGGTGGCCCGCAAGCGCAAAAGCAAGATACAGATCGAGGTCCGTCTCGTCCGAAAACGTCGACCGCAAACGATCGCGAAAATAGTCATGCATGAAGATCGTTGCCTTGTGTGCAAACACGGGATCACCGTTATCGCTGTTAAGCGCCAGGACTTTCGAGCGATTGGCCTTGAGGATTTCCATGCGCTTGATCATCGTGGGCGTGGGATCAAGCTGCGCATCACCAAAACGAGCCTCAAGGGCAACGTCGTTAATGTCTTGCATGTTCTGGAGCAGCTCATCTTCAAAGCGCTTGACCACATCATCGACAGAGCGGTAGCAACGATAGAAGGTTGATTTTGATGTATGGGCAAGACGGAGTACGTCGGTGACCTTAATCGATTGCACAGGCGTTGTCGCCATAAGTTCAAAGACGGCGCCTTCGATCCGCGAAGCAATATCGTTTTGAGCGTTCAGTGACATAGAAGGCCTCCCCTGTTGGCGATTGGCTACTATGCTACCCGAAAGGCATGCTCCTCAATAGCGATATGGGGCATAGAACGCGCTGCACAAGAGATGACACACTGGCCAAACACCACCGAGGAAGTAAACCATCCGCTCGGCAACCCGTCTTTGCGGGGATCGATTGAAAAGCCGGACCCCTCCGCCTTCAGGACGGCTTCGATACGCGTCCAAACCCGACACAGCCGAAAGGCGCGTTCCTGCGAATCTGCCGCAGCGTCAATCCACGCCCGTTCCCTTGAGCTCGCCATACGCTCAACCGCAATAGGTACAATCTCATCGACCGCCTCGATATCCACGCCAATAGGTCCTCCGACCGACCGAGCAACATCGGAAACAGCGAGGACGGCCACGCTTCCGCCATGTGAAATGGAAATAGAGGGGGCCTCCCCATCCGCAAGCTCGATCTTGCCGAAAGCAAAACGCGCAAGCTGGGTGTCGTCGAAGACACCCAGGGCGTCGCGAAGCAGCAGACCCACGCCCGCAGCTTCCCTCCGAGACGCAATGGGGAGATCTCCATTGGAGGCACGCGAGGCATAACGTCCCGCGATTGATGCCATATCAACGGTCTCGCCGGGATCGATCGCAGAAACGTCAACGAGATGCATGGTTATGTTCAAAATGGTCAACCCCCACTCGATTGAGATGACAAGGCTAAACTGACGTTCAGAACCGCTCTTTCATGAAGCGAGGTACCTTTTGCCGGCGATTTGGCGACCTATTTGGCGACCAAAACAAAACAGCTCAGAGGCTAAGCCTCTGAGCTGCGAACATTTGGTGGGCGTTAGAAGATTTGAACTTCTGACCTCTTCCGTGTCAGGGAAGCGCTCTCCCCCTGAGCTAAACGCCCAAATGGAGCGGACAACGGGGCTCGAACCCGCGACCCCAACCTTGGCAAGGTTGTGCTCTACCAACTGAGCCATGTCCGCCTGCGAGGATTTAATATACGGGATAATCCACCCAAATGCAAGAACTTTTTTTGAAAAGTTTTGCGACACCCTCGCGAAGACATCAGCCACCGCGGAAAGCGCAGGCAAACGCAAACTCGCCGCAAGAGGCCCCTACAACTCAGCAAGCATGATCCAGGCAGAACTGTCCTGCGCGAGCCTGCCGTCTGCAAGCGGTGATGAGGTGAGCAGGACCCTGCCCGCCGGCAGCTCCACGGGTGCTGCACCGAAGTTCGTCACACACGCCCAGCCGTTGTCGCGGCGATAGGCGATGACGCCGCCCTCAGCGCCCTCGGCACCATCCGCAAGGCCGGTGCGCCCGTCAAGATCGAGCCACTTAAGATCGTTGGCGCACCCGCGCAGCTTGCGCCGCAGCCAGAGGGCGTCACGATAGAGCGCAAGCATCGATGTCGGGTCCGCTTCTTCCCTATCGGCAGCGTAATCGGAAAACCATGCAGGCTGCGGCAGATGGGGCGCCGCATCGGCGTCCGCCGGTGAAAACCCAAACGATCCGCCCTGCACGGGATCGTCCGCTGCCACCCACGGCAGGGGCACACGGCAGCCATCGCGCCCCTTCTCGCGCTTCGGTCCGTGCGTATTGGTCGCAGTAGGATCTTCGAGTGCGGCCCACGGGATATCGGCCACCTCAAAAAGGCCGAGCTCCTCACCCTGATACACGTATGTCGAGCCCGGAAGCGCCAGCTCGAGCAAAAGGGCCGCCCGCGCGCGGCGCTCGCCGAGTTCACGGTCCTCGTCATAAGACGACCCGTCGCGTAAGAGCCAGTCGAGCGCAATCTGGTGGTAGCGCGTCGCCTTGATCTGCGGCAGGGCATAGCGCGTCGCCACGCGCGGCACGTCGTGGTTGGAGAGCACCCAGGTCGAGGCGGAATCGGATTCTATAGCTGCCTTCAAGCCCTCCTCGATTGCAGCGTGCATGTCATCATAGGTCCAAGTGGCCTTGGCAAACTCAAAGTTGAATGTCTGGCCAAGCTCGCTGGGACGCGCGTAGAGATACTGGCGCTCGGGCAGCACCCACGCCTCGGCAACGGCGCTGCGTGGCGGATCATAGCGGTCGAACACGCGGCGCCACTCGCGATAGATCTCGTGGACCTCGTTGCGGTCCCACAGCGGATGGGTGCCGTCCTCAACCATGTCATCGCCCTCGGCGAGATGCCACCGGTCGAGGTCATCGCGGTCGAGATCCTTGGCGAGACCGTGCGCCACATCAATGCGAAAGCCATCGACGCCTCGATCGCTCCAAAACGCCAGGACGTCGCAAAAGAACGCATGAACCTCGGGGCACGACCAGTCAAAGTCCGGCTGCTCGGGCGTAAACATGTGCAGATACCACTGACCGTCCGCGACGCGCGTCCAGGCGGGGCCACCAAAGTTGGCATTCCAATTGGTGGGAGGCAGCTCGCCGTGCTCGCCGCGACCATCGCGGAAGATATAACGGGCGCGCTCGGGCGATCCGGGGCCGGCGGCAAGAGCGGCTTTGAACCAGGGGTGCTGGTTGGACGAATGGTTGGGCACGATGTCGACGATGACCTTGATGCCGTGCGCATGAGCCGCGGCGATCATGTCATCGAAGTCGTCAAGCGAGCCGAGACGTGGGTCGACATCGCAGTAGTCCGCCACATCATAGCCGCCATCGACGAGAGGCGATGGGTAAAACGGGCTCAGCCAGATGGCCTCGATACCCAGCCGCTCAAGATAGTCCATCTGCTGGGTAATGCCCGCGATATCGCCCAGACCCGAACCAGTCGAATCCTTAAACGAGCGCGGGTAGATTTGATAAATCGCGGCATCGGACATCCATGGGCGCGAAGAGGACTTTTCTGTAGCCATGGGGTGCGACTCCCTTGCAACGAGGTTTTGCGAGATGTCCACGATGATACGCCCAAAGCGGACATTCGCGGCAAACAACGCCACAGCCACGCCCCAAAACGCTCGCTCCCTCTCGGGTTCGAGCCCAAGCGATGGGTACGAAAAAGCCCGGCTACCGTAGTAGTCGGGCTGCTGCGTTTGGAGCGGACAACGGGGCTCGAACCCGCGACCCCAACCTTGGCAAGGTTGTGCTCTACCAACTGAGCCATGTCCGCATATGTAAAACAAAACGGGCGCCGGAGCGCCCGGATGTTGCTTGGAGGCGAAGCCCGGATTCGAACCGGGGGTAAAGGCTTTGCAGGCCTCTGCCTTACCACTTGGCCACTTCGCCGAAAAAGGACCGCCTAAACGGTCCGGAAATGCAATGGAGCGGACAACGGGGCTCGAACCCGCGACCCCAACCTTGGCAAGGTTGTGCTCTACCAACTGAGCCATGTCCGCTTGCGGGTTATTAATTTACGCGAGTTGTCCAAAAGACGCAAGTACTTTTTTCAAAAAACTTGTCTGCCGCATGTTCTTAGTAGCTAAACGCGCTAAAGCGATTGGCTAGGCACACGACTCCAGCGCTCCGCTAAACAGCTTCACCATCTGCACGCGCGTGCCGGCGCCGTCCGTACGACGAGCAACCTCCACGTTATCGACGAGCATACGCATAAGCTTGATACCACGGCCGCGCTCCTCTGATGCGACCGGTTCGCTCGTTTCATCGATAGAATAGCCGGCACCTCGATCAAGCACCTCAACCACAACGCGATCGCCATAGGCCTGAACCGTCAGGACGCACCCGATACCGCCCGCATGGTCATAGGCATTACCCAGCGCCTCCCCCGACGCCAATGCGACATCGTAGCGCTCGTCACGGCGCAACGGAAGCGATTCAAGGAGTTCGGCGATGCGATGTCGGTAGTATGGAAGATTCTCGATACCCTGACGGACCTCGACGCTCTTACTCCAGCGAGGCAGCTCCCCCACCGGAATGGCGGGAATAGGCTCCCGTGTCGGCCCCGCGACATGAAGAATATCGACAAGACGAGCAATCTCCAAAAAGCGAACAACTTCACCCGATGCATTGACGAGCGAGAGCAGGCCTTCTCGCCTCATGAGCTCACGAGCGCGCGTAAGCAGGAATGCCAAGCCCGTCGAATCGATAAAGCTAACAGCCTGACAGTTGATGACGACACGACGCACGCCGCGGCCAATCAAAGCATCCAACCGCCGACGCAGCGCAGGCACCGTGGCGATGTCGATATCGCCTGGTGGCGTCAAAACCGCTATGTCATTCCACTCATTCATACGACCATGGTTCCCCAAAAGAGCTTGTTCGATGCATGCCTTTCCGCATCCGTGCGGATTCGGCGCGCCCAGCGTCGCTGTTTAGGACCGGCCCCGCAAAAACTCAAGGGACACTAATGCAATGTCATCGTCCAGCGCCGATTCGGTAAATCGGTCGAGCTCGCCCAAGACCTTGCCGCAGATTCCCGATACGCCCTCACCCGAGACAGAGAGTAGAAGATCACGAAGGCGCTGCTCGCCAAAGAACGCTCCGGTGCGGTCGCGGGCCTCAATCGTTCCATCCGTATACATGAAGAGCATGTCGCCAGGAGCGAACGTAAACACGCCCGTCTCGTAAACCATGCTCTCAAATGCACCGATTACGCCCGATTGGCATCCAAGCAGCTCGACCTCTCCCCCACGGGCCTCGCCGCCACCCAGCGGCATCGACTCTGGCCTGATGACCATGGTCGGAGGATGGCCCGCCGAACAATACGTTGCGCGTCCGGTTTTAAGGTCAATCTTGGCGATAAAGGCCGTCACGAACGTCTCGACCCTCGAGAAGCCCATGAGCATGCTGTTAAGGGAGCGTGCCATGCGGGCCGGTCCAGCGCCCTCCCAGGCATATGCCGTCAGGGCCGTCTTGACGAGCGCGGACATCGATGCAGCCTCAATGCCTTTGCCAGACACATCGCCCAGAATCATGACGGCGCAGTCGTCGGGAAGACGGATGAGCGTATAGAAATCGCCGCCGACCAACGCTGAGTTCGTGGCCGACAGGTACACCGAATCGGCGGCGATTCCCGGAACATCCCCCAGGGAATTTCTCATGCCAATCTGGAGGGTCTGAGCGATATGGCGCTCCTCGCGCTTTTGAGATTCGCCTTCGTAGATCAGTTCAAAGTCATGCGCCAAGTGCACCAAGTAGTCATATTCAAGATCATCAATCGGCTCTTGGCTACCATCACGAAGCAGCAGCGCACGCGTCGTCGGCCCCTTCGCAACAGAAGCAGGAACGATTGCGTCGTTACTGTGCTTGCCATCGCCCTCAGGGCGTGGGCGCCCCGCCTCGATGCCGGCGTCGACGTAGAGACCCTGGCAAGGCAGGCCATGCGCTCTAAGCCAGCCTCCCATAGGCATCGATTCGTCAACGCGAGTTATACGGACGTGTTTAAGGTCCTCGGCACTCGTGCCGCCCAAAACAGATGCCTCAAAGCCATCAGGGGCAGCCCCCAAACGTGCCGCTGGCGCCGTCGTGGAAAAGAAAAGCTTCTCGGGATCGTCCGGCAAAGCAACGCGACTGCCGCCTTCAAAATCTATGACGTAGGAATCCAGACTGGCGTCATACTCAATAGGGCAAAAATGGCAGTTGAGCATATTGCAGATCTCGGACGATACCGCCTGGGTAGCCGCGGCGGAATCGTCTAGAAAGGTAAACAACTCATCCCGTAAGACATTGAGCGAGCGGCCAAGCTCGGCCGTGCGACGGGAGCGAAGGCTCGATGCCATGCCGACCAGCTGGATAGACAGGTAATCGCAAATGACCTCAAGTACATTAACATCATAAGCGAGCGGTGCCTGGGGGCGTTTCCAACCAACTTCCAGCACGCCAAGGATCTGCGTACCGTAAAAAACGGGAAGACAGATTTCACTGCGGTACGGAGGCATATCCTGCATGCGCAACAGGTGCTTAGAACGATTATCCAGGTCCATGAACATACCGGAGGCGGCCTTATCGCCCTCAAGGTCCTGTTGAATCGACAAGCGACAGGCACGCGACTCGCGAAGAACATACGTCGGAATGCCGGCGCCATACGGCAAAAACTCGGGCAGGTAGCTGTCGAGCAGCTCCTTGGAAACACCGCGAAGCTTAAAGCCGCCGCTCTCAGAAAAATAGATAGCAGCACCCGAAGCATCGAGCGTTCCTACAAGCTGGTTCAAAACGGTATCAAGCAGGCTGGGTAACTCATCGGAGCCCACAGTGTTCATAATGACCGAGAGCGTGCCAGAGAGACGCTTGTTCGCCACTCTAAGCTCCGATAACGCACGCTTGAGTTGCCGGTCGTGAGAATACTGTTCCTCAATACTGTGAAGCGCCACCAGGACACGTGGCGCGCGGCGCCCAAAGATGTGTGGAGGCGTTACGGAGCCCGCACGAACCAAGACGGAAATGAAAGAGCCGTCACTCAGTTTGAGCATCAGTTGGTTCTCTGAGCCATCAGTTTCAAATGGCAGACGATGTTCCGTCGCACGCTCAAAAGCGGACGAGTACAGGACGTCTTTAACATCTCCACCGATAACGTCGGCGCGTTCCTCGCACATCAAACCAAGTAAGCGATTATTCACATGCAGAATGGTTCCGTCGAGCTCGCAGATGATGACAGCATCGCTCGTGATCTCGACTAGTTGGGCAACGTCTGCCCACTCGTTGCGTTCAAGCGTTTCCATCGTGGACCCCACCGTCTATCGGTAACAAAAAAGCCTCCGAAGAGGCTTCTCAAATGCGATGGTGTCGGAGGCGGGACTTGAACCCGCATGACCAAAAAGCGGTCACTAGCACCTCAAGCTAGCGCGTCTGCCAATTCCGCCACTCCGACATGCTATATTGTTGATTCGCGGTTCGTTTTGTTGGACCCGCGCGTTCAACGAGGAAGATAATAACCTATGATTCGAGAACTGTGCAAGCACTTTTTTCAAAAAAGTTTACGAATTTGTAAATGCGCAGGTAGATCCGTATGTCCGGCCCCGAATCGGTGTTGCCTCCCGGCGCGTCCTCGGGCATGGGCGATATTTTGCTACGCACTTCGTGCTGCAAAATATCGCTCCCCCTGCGGAATGCGCCGGGAGGCAACACCGATTCGGGGCCTACCAACACATACTCCAGGCACAGTTCTCAAACATGTTCTGGGGCTGAT
>CAJMRI010000002.1:0-176399 GCA_905215905.1 uncultured bacterium
CTCTACAAACCGTGATTTGACGCTCTCCTTGAGAGCGGCGATTTGCTGTCGTTTGCTATTGATTTCATCTGTTAAGCGATTGAAATCGTCGATGAGGGCTCTCTGCTCGGAGAGCGTCGGGACTGGGATGGGGTATTTGAGCAGCTCATCCTTGTCTCCGCGAGGCCTGCCGGTTCCCGTGAAGGTGGACATATCGTAGTCGAAGAAGTCCTTCTGCCACAGGAGCAGATGGAGAAACTCGGGCAATAGGCTGTCGGTATTTATGCTTCGGAATACCAAAACATCCTTGGAGCACGCCCCATCGCGGTCTGCGAGCCAAATCTTCTGCAGATAGGGGCGAATATTGGAGACGAGCGTGTCTCCCTTCTTGTATGCGGTGCCATCACTTGCCGGAAGCTCTCCGCCATAGGCGGTTATGCCGCCACGGTCCTTGACCATGTTTTCCGTTGTTACGTAAGTGTCGGTGGTGATGGAACTCTGGGCCACGCTGTTGGTAACGTAGGATGTGATGTCTCTAAGCGTCTTGACTACGGTGCCCTGGGCGAACGAGCGGGGCTTGTAGAAAGAGCGGGGAATCGTAAGAGTCTCGTCGAACTTATCGGCATCAAAGTCAATGAAATCGGCGGTCTTGGCATAGTAGTAGTACTGGGCAAGGTCGCCGGGCTCAACCTGCTCGCCGGAGAACCATGCTCTGATGATGCCGCTTAGCGAGTTCGTGTCGTCCGATTCGTTGTCCGAATAGAGCACGCCCTCACCATCGATGGGCTGTATCCCCTCGTTGCCTTTGCGATTGCTCCATTTGTAGCCAAGGAAAGAGGCGATTTCCTTGGTCGTGTTAGGTGAGTTGATGATGAGCGTCTGTTCGCCGCAGACGAGACCCCAAACGCGCAGGCGTTTGCGCTCTTCCTTGTGCGCATGGCGATAGAACAGCTCGCTCTCTGCTTTGAGCCGTGAGTTCTTGTCGGCCGCCTTCCAAGTCTTGCTCTTCCGAAGGGCCTTGAGCTCCTTCGATGATTCGAAAAGATGGCAATAAACGCTGAAGTGGCGAGTGTTTGCCCATTCGTTCCAGTTAGCCTCTCCTGCGAGAAAAGCCCGGTAAGTATCTCCGTCTACATTAATTGTGCCGAGATAAGCGTTGAAAGCGCTTTCGTCTCTCCAGCCAGTGAGCTTCCTGCGCTCAAAAACAGCGTCAACGAAATCAAGTGCGTTCGCATTGCGGGGCGGGATCTCGTCAAAGCGACGTAGGAACATAATTGCGACGTTTGTTCCTGTGGCCGCGAATGTGCCTGATCCAAACCTGGCGATGGAGACGATCTCGAAGGAGCTCAAAAGCACATCGCGTGCGGCCATGAAACTCGAGCTCGTGCTCTTGTCGAGGATCGAGGTGGGGAGGACGATGGCGGCGTAGCCTCCGGGCCGAACAAGCTGTGCCGCACGCTCGACAAAGAGGGTCTCGATTTCCGAGCCGCTATCGCTGATGGTTTCCAGCACTTTGAGTTCGTTGTTGTGAAGCTTGAGATGCGGTTTGAAGGCCGCGACAGAGTACGGGGGATTGGCGACAAGAATGTCGAAGCGTCCCCTGTCGGTTCGGCTGTCGATTCCCTTGTCGGGATAATTTTCAAGTCCGTCGCCGAAGACCACGTTGCCCTGCCCTGCGCCATGCATGTAGAACGAGACCTTGGAAACGCGAGCGAGTCGATAGTCCTTCTCGATGCCGACGAGATTGTCTCTGACCCAGTCGGCGTCTCCGAGGTCATCCTCTATGGTCGAATCATATTGGCATGCGGCGTCGGAGATTTCTTCGAATCCTTCTGTGAGAAAGTGCCCCGCGCCACAGGCGTAATCGATAACGCGTGGATAGTGTACGGCACCAGCCTCGTCCTGCACGATGCTGTCGAGTGGGAGTGACTTCCAAATAAAACGGGTGATGGGCACAGGTGTGAAGAATTGGCCCTCGTTTTGCTTAAAGCCCTGATTAAGGAGCTGTTCGAAGAGGTCGCCCAAGAATTGAATGTCTTGAGTTCCTACGATGCGATACGGCTGTAGAAGTTGCACCGTCTCTACGAGTACCTTGCCGTTCTGAAGAAAGAGTTCCTCGTTGTGGACGTCTTTGAACGCAAAGTCATTGTTGGTATAGAACTTGAGCTTGCGCAGCGTGCCGTTCAGCTCCTCGATGAGCTTCTTGCGGTGCTGGCCCGTATAGTTGCTTATGAGGTTTTCGGCGTAGTTGTTGGGAACGTACAGGACCTCTTCCCGCATGAGCTTTCTCATGCCGTCTGAGTGGAGTCTCTGGAGTCTGTCCTGGAGCGTTTCGTAGGTGTCGCGTCCTTGGCGGTATTGGAACTCAATCTCCTGGGTTGGCATTTTCGAGAGCTCGTCTTGGAGCTTCGCGATAAAGAGCGCAATAAGGCGATTGAAGGCGTTCTCTTTATCGGAGACGTTGTTGTGGCGGAGGATTTCCTCGAAGCGGTTGACGATGCTGTCTTCGGCCCTGAAGTCGACAAGGTCCTTCTTGAGAAGGGGAGGAACCATCGGGTGGTATGCCGTCGACCTATCGCCAAAGAGGATGTTTCCCTCGACTTGTTGGTTGTACGTTTCCGTCCAAACTTGATGGAGCTGTTCCACTGTATGGGCGTCGCGGTAGAGCGCAATGGTGTCATCGCGTTTGGCGAGCGCGATGAAGTTCTCGTCATCGCTGCAGTTAATTGAAACCTGGTCTGGCACAATTTCGTTGTTGATGAAATCGCATGCAAAGAGTACCAACCAGCGAGTCGCGCGCTCTTGTTGCCAATAGGAGAGGAGTTGCCCTCCGTCTGACTGCATGTTCTTGAATTCGTTTTTGAACTCGGTTCCAGGGGTCTTGCATTCGACGATTGCGAGTGTGTCGCCCCTCTCGTCATTAATGCAGATATCAGCGCGGCCGCTCTTTTGTTCGTGCCCAAGGGCCCATTCGCGCTCCAGCTCGAGTGATTCGGGGCGATATCCTTTGTCGAGGAGCATGGTTACGCAGGCGAGTACGACGAAGTTCTCGTTATCGGAGAAGTTACAAGTTGTGTCTTTGTTGACCTTGAACCCCAGGTCTTTCGGGTAGCCGATGCGTTTCTTGGAAAAATCGACCGTGATTTGCGCGCTGGTCTCTTCCCAGGATTTCTGATAAACGGTGCCGTCGCCCGACGGCTCGTAGCACAGAGCCCTAAGTGCGTCGCGAAGATTGTCCAGCGTAATCATCTAATGTCTCCGTAGCTGCGAGGTGAAAACACAATTCGCTAATTGTATCGCAGAGGGCGCCGTAAGAACGCAGTGTGATTGGCGGTGCTGCTGCTTGCCAGGGCATTTGATTGGATGATGACGCGCACGGGGCGGGATTCGCCAGTCCGCTAAGCCACGCTGGCAACAGTAGCGTACCAGGTGGTTGCTTGCAGAGATCCTCACGCGCGCCGTGCTTGAACCACTGGAGGTACGTGTTTCTCGTCGCGCGTCCATCGGTGACCGATCCGCCTTTTACTAAACAAGTTTATCGAGCGCGCGAAGCGATTGAGCCAATGGCGAAGCTCCAACTTATTCGTCAACTCATGGGCAAGCCATCCGAGACTACTCATTTCTCCTACTAGCAATGAAGGTCTGCGACCTGCAGTTTTGCAAACTGCTTGAAAGCCACCCGATGAGATACCCCCGATTTCCACTTGGAATCGGGGGTATTTTTATTTACAGGCTTTAGCCTGTGCGGGGCGCGCAGCGCGCCGCATCAGAAACCACCCGCTATGCGGGTGGGGCCAAACGGCTTTACAAAGCCGCCCCCTCGCCGGACACTTGCGATTGTTCAGGCCGCAAGGAATCCGAGTCGAGAGGGCGGTGGTGGCGTATGGCCCAGAAGGCCTACGGCCTGTCGCACACGAAGTGGACGTGCAAGTACCACGTCGTGTTCACGCCGAAGTATAGGCGCAAAGTCATCTACAACCAAATAAGGTCCGACCTTGGGGAGATCTTCAGGAAGCTCTGCCAGTACAAGGGGATAGAGGTCATCGAGGGGCACCTGATGCCCGACCACGTCCACATGCTGCTGGCGATACCGCCGAAGTACAGCGTGTCCAGCGTGATGGGCTACCTGAAGGGGAAGAGCTCGCTGATGGTATTCGACAGGCACGCGAACATGAAGTACAAATTCGGCAACAGGAAGTTCTGGGCCGAGGGCCACTGCGTGTCCACCGTCGGCCTGAACGAGGCCACGATCGCGAAGTACATCCGGGAGCAGGAGAAGGCCGACATCGCGCTCGACCGGCTGAGCGCCAAGGAGTACGAGGACCCCTTCGATAGGGGGCCGGGGCGTAAATAGCGCCGGTTTGACCGGCCCGTCACGGGTCAATCTGCAGTGCGGCCCGAACCCCGTGAGGGCCGGCGCCTTTAGACGCGTGCCGGAAATCCAAGGGTTACACCCTAAGAGCAAACCACCCCTTCTAGGGGTGGTTTTGATTTAAGCGTCCACGCATGAAACACGGCGCGATGAACTGCGCTGCTCGTCGCCCGTCCGCGCCGCCGAGAGCAGGGCGCCCAAATCGGCCTGGATCGCCTCTGCCTTGCTTCCAAGCTGCAACGGAGCCGAGTCGCCCGAGATGTTTACGCTCAAAAGGTGCGCATCCGGCAGCTTTGCGGTCATGCTCCAGAACGGGAGCGTGATGATGCCGGGGGTCATCTCGCCCACGCCGAGCTCCAGCAACAGCACGCGGCGATCGCTGCGCTCGCGCACGAAGTGCTCGTATCGTCCGAGGCTCTCGCGCCAGGCCGCACCCTGCAGAAACGTGTCGTCGCGCACCCACGGTACAAGCTGCCAGCCGCAATGCGGGCATCGGGGGATATCCTCGCTGAGGACCTCGAACCCCGCCATGCCCGCGAGCATGCGTTCGACGTAGGGGCTCGCGTCGAAGAGCTCGTCGCAGCATGGCTGCTTGCACTGAAGGTGCGCGAAGCTTCCCTGATAGTTACAGGTTCTCTCGTCGGGAAACGTCTTCTCGACTTGGATGTCTACATTGGTGCTCAGGATGAAGTAATCCTTATGGCCGATGAGGGACCGTAGGTCGAGATAGGGCTGCGAGGCCAGCTCGCGCAGCATGAAGTCGATGTATCGCGCATAGTATGCCCATTGCTGCTCGAGGCTGGGGTAGAGGTGGTAGAAGCCGTCGAAAAGGCTCTTGACTACTTTCGATTGATGCTCAGTGCCCATTGTATTCGCTACGATTAAACTCGGCACAGGGGATACTGGTTTTCCGTGCGAAAACGCTCATGCCGCTAAATTGAGCGACCGCCTGTACTGCAGCGGGATCATCCGCCCGAGCGATCCCTTAATCCGTCGCCCGTTGCGCCAATCGGCAGAAGCCACGCGTGGACGCTAATCGCTCGAGCGAATCGTCGTCGGTTTCCGTTTAACGATTTCTTTTTCCGCTATTATCTGACCCTCGGACTTCCTCGTGATAGAAGTAGTCCACGATCACCGGATGCCCCTGGGGGACTCTGCCATAAGGCATTTCGTTGTCCACAAAGGGGCAATCGTACTTCTTGGCCATTTCCTCGGCTTTTACTTCAAGCGCTTCAAAATAGCTACGGTTGCGCTTGTTATAGATCTCATCGTAAAGCGGTACGAGATTGGGATGTTTCTCGGCGATATAATCCAGGATCGCTTTTTTGAAACCACCCCGAAGATTGAGATTTTCGAGCCAAAACAAATCGCACCGATCCTTTACTCGCTCAAAAATCATCTCAAAATCCGTGATGCCGGGAAATACCGGGGACACGAAGCAGACCGTACGGATACCTTCGTCATACACCTGCTTCATAGCAGCGATACGACGCTCGATGCTCGACGCGGAGTCCATATCGTTCTTGAAGTTCTCATCCAGCGTGTTGATCGACCATGAAACGGTCACTCGTCCAAGCCTCTTCAGCAGATCGATATCCCGTACCACAAGATCGGACTTTGTGCAGATCAGAATATCTGCATCGCTGCCAATCAGCTGCTCCAGGAGTTTCCTGGTATTCCCGAATCGCTCCTCCTGTGGATTGTAGCCATCCGTCACAGAACCGATAACCACCCGCTGTCCAGCGTATTTCTTCGGATTTTTGATTTCCGGCCAATGCTTCACATCAAGAAAGGTGCCCCATTCCTCCTTGTGTCCGGTAAAGCGCTTCATAAAGGAGGCATAGCAATACTTGCAGGCATGCGTGCAGCCTACATAGGGATTGACCGAGTAGCCGCCTACCGGCAGGCTGGACTTGGTCATGATGTTCTTTGCTTCCACCTCATTGATGAGGATTCCATCGATCACTTCCGCCATGTTCTCTGCACCTCCAGCACTCTTTCGAATTCTTCCGGCAATTCCTGAATCATGTTTTCGTCCCCTATGACAGAGACGAGGTCTTCCTTCATAAACATTGGAATGCCAAGCGCGTGCGCCTGGTCCGTCAAAGACCATGCCCACTCCGGTTCCGTATGAACCTTCCTGCTCTGCGCCCCGGTCATGGTACCGACGACGATCCAGTTGATTCCGGAAAGGTCGACCGTACCGGGATCGTCGAATAGCGGCTCAAAAGTAACGAAGAAGTGATTTGCTTTGACGTTTTTCCGAAGGGCGTCGATACGCCACAGCTCCGCTTTCCTCGTCACCGTAACGCCGAACCATGCGTTTTCCAGGTCGGTATCTAAATCCAGCAAATCGGGTCTCTTGGTCAGGAACAGGAACTGATGCTGTGGATTCTCATGGATCTTTGCAAATACCTCGTCTCGCCATTCCAGCTTCCACCCGGAGAGATCGCTCATGCCGGTAAGGAGAAAGTTCTGCGGGCGTTTCTTTTCCATCATCTTGAGCTTGCTCGGGAAGAACGCAGGATCAGCGAAGTCGTCAATCATATGCCAACGTTTTACATTGTTACGGGCATAGCAATATGGACACCCCACCGTGCAGCCGATGACGATATTCATATTCTGAATCTGATTTTTGATGCAGATGCTCATAACGCCTGCCTACCTGCCTCTCCCGTAAACACGCAATCAGCCTCCCCCACCTTGCGGGCAAAAGCCTCGATATCTTGCTTGCAAGCAGCAGGCTCGCAATCGCTCAAATCGTATGACGTGCCGCCGTTTCGATAGACGGCCCGATGGGAAAACGATCGGCTGACAAGCCCGATGCCGAGCTTCTCGCACAGGGTCATCCGTGCTCCCTTTCAGCTATAAAAACAGGTGTCTATAAACAGTATCCTTGTTGATTTTCGCAGGGGCAATGAACAAACGCGTGCACCTGTCGATAAACGAACAGCTACTGGACATTGTCAAACGACTCAGATTGGAGAGGCGATGGGAGAAACCAAGATCGACCGCCGGCGGCGCTACACCCTCTCGGTCATACGGGAGGCGTTCTTCGCGCTGCTGGCCGAGGTCGGCTTCGCGAAGATGACGGTGGCGGACATCTGCCGCCGCGCCGAGATCAACCGGGGAACGTTCTATCTGCATTACGAGGATAAGTACGCGCTGCTCGATGCGCTTATCGACGAGGCATTGGCAGCGGCTCCCCCGCTTGAGGGGGTTGAATCGGCAACGCTTTGCCAGCGTTCGCCGGCAGACGACGATTATCGCCTGCTTTACTCGGACAGCGACGCATACGCTCGCGTAGCCCAGCGCGTCATAGAACGCGGAGCGGAGCAGATGGTTCCCTGGGTCATGGAGAAAACAGGGCTTTCACGCGAAGACGCCTTCCTGCTCTTCGTCCACAACGTCCAGGGCAATCTGGCCGTCAACCGCCTGCTCGGCTGGAGACGAGGCCCCGAGTTCGCCCATACCCAGGAGCTGCTCAACGCCTATTCCGAAGGGGGCTTACTGGCGGTATCCGCTCTTCGCGATTCCGATAACCCATCGTGACCTGCGATTCAGGAATACCAGCCTCCGAGCCCTCTCGTTCGGAGGCTGCGGCTAAAACCTCATTGCGCGTCTACCGCTCCGCGTTACTCGCCACCTGCCCGCGCCGCCGAGAGCAGCGTGCTCAAATCGGCCTGGATCGCCCCTGCCTTGCTTCCAAGCTGCAGCGGAGCCGAGTCGCCCGAGATGTTTACGCTCAGCAGGTGCGCATCCGGCAGCTTCGCGGTCATGCTCCAGAACGGGAGCGTGATGATGCCGGGGGTCATCTCGCCCACGCCGAGCTCCAGCAACAGCACGCGGCGATCGCTGCGCTCGCGCACGAAGTGCTCGTATCGTCCGAGGCTCTCGCGCCAGGCCGCACCCTGCAGAAACGTGTCGTCGCGCACCCACGGTACAAGCTGCCAGCCGCAATGCGGGCATCGGGGGATATCCTCGCTGAGGACCTCGAACCCCGCCATGCCCGCGAGCATGCGTTCGACGTAGGGGCTCGCGTCGAAGAGCTCGTCGCAGCATGGCTGCTTGCACTGAAGGTGCGCGAAGCTTCCCTGGTAGTTGCAGACTCTCTCGGCGGGAAACGTCTTCTCGACCTGGGTGCCCACGTTGGTGCTCAGGATGAAGTAGTCCTTGTGGCCGATGAGGGAGCGCAGGTCTAGGTAGGGCTGTGAGGCCGGCTCGCGCAGCATGAAATCGATATAACGCGCATAGTAGGCCCATTGCTGCTCGAGGCTGGGGTAGAGGTGGTAGAAGCCGTCAAAAAGGCTCTTAAAGCCAAATGCTCGCTGCCAGTCCTCCATTCCGGCGCGCGCCATGCCCGCGCGGTTGTAATGGTTGAACCCGGCGGCGCTCGACATGCCCGAGCCGATGCCGACAATGATGGCGTCGGCATCGTCGATAAGGCTTCGAAGCCTACGCGCTTCTCTTTCTAGGGGTGGCATCGGGCGATCTCCTCGAAAGCCGGGGCCATATCGCCGTCAACGAGAATCGTCTCGCACGATGCATCGGGCGCCATAGCCTGGCCGTAGTTGAACACGATGTAGGTGGCGTGCTCGCAGGCGCTTGCGACCTGGGCGAGCATGCGCTTTATGACGCCGTTGTGCAGTCCCACGCCAAGTTCGAGGATGGCGACCCTGCCGTTGCGATGGGCTTGCACAAGGCGCTCGAGCTCCTCGAGCCGGGCCATGGCGAGGGCGTCTGGATGGGCGAGACGCCGCTCGTCGATCGACGTGCGTATGCTCCCCTCCGTCTCGAGCACGCGCTCCTCGTCGAACCCGGCGCGCGCGAAGTGCCCGTCGATGTTGCATGTGACCACGAAGGTGTCGGCGTGCTCCGTAAGACGCCGCAGCCCGTTCATGAGCGAGCCGGGCTCATATTCGAGATACTCCTTTTGATGGAACCGCTCGGCCCATCGGCGTCGCACGCTGGCATCCGGGGAAGCGAGCCCCTGCAGTATGCAGCCGATGCCGTCGGCCTGAGCGAGGTCGCCGTACGCCTCTCGGAAATGGGCATCGGCGCTAAAGAGGTTGAGTCCCTCCGCCATGTCGAGCCCGTTGCTGGCGCCGATGATGACAAGATCCGCTTCGGCTAGCGCCCTGCCTATGCGAACTGCTTTCGCCGTCTCCATGCGCTACCTCCCCAGCGTCTTGCGCACGTCGGCGAGCACGTCGGCGATGTCGGCGCGAACGGCGAGCCCCCGATCCTCGATCGCGCGGGGGAGAAACTGCGTCTTGTTGTTTACGGCGATGTAGCTGGCCTGCGGTAACTGCGCCGTGAGGGCCCAGAACGGCTCCTGGATAAACGCGGGCGTCATGCGGCCCACACCCAGCTCGAGGAAGAGGATCCTCTGACGCGCGTGCGCGTCGAGCCAGTCGGACACCTTGCGGTACTGCTCCTCGTAGAGCTCGCCCTGCAGGAAGTTGCCGTAGCCGCGAACCCAGGGGAACGCCTCTGCCCCGCAGTGCGGGCAGCGCGGCACGAGCTCTGTCGGAACCTCAAGGCCGTCTCCCATGGCCTCTACCATGTTGGAGACCGGCTCGACCGCATCCCACACCGCGTCGGTGCAACAGCGGGAGCACTGAAAGAAGCGGTGGTCGCCTTGGATCTCTGCCACCTTCTTCCAGGGGTAGAGCTTCACAAACTGCGTGTCCTGGTTGGTGGTGAGCACGAAGAAATCCTTCTCGGCGAGAATGGCGTCGAGGTCCTTGTAGGGCTTGCGCAGCGGGGCGTTGAGCGTGGTGTCGAGGAAGGTGGCGAGGTATCCCCAGCGCGCCTCGGCGGTGGGCCAGCGGTAGAACGACCCCTCGAAAGCGCCCTTGAAACCGTAACGCTCGGCGAATTTGCCGAAATGCTTGCGATAGGTCGCGTTGTCCTCGTAGTAGAAGTCGCCGCCGCCCGCCGCGGAGAGCCCGGAGGCCCCGCCCACCAGCACGCAATCGGCTTCTTCGATCATACGGGCGAAGTCCTCGATTTGCTGGTCGTAGGGCTCGGGCTCGCGGTCACTCAGCTCATAGGGCGTGCTGCCGCTGCGGTAGGCGGCATGAAGGGAAAACGATCGGTTGGTGAGCTCGATAACGAGCTGCTCGTACAGGGTCACTGGATACCTTCTTTCAGCTATTATAAACAGGTGTCTATAAAAAGTATCCATGTCGATTTGCTTAAGAGCAATGAACAGCTTCGGCCTGCTGTCGATAAACGAGCGTTTGCCGGGCATTGTCGAGCGTTGCAATTGGAGGGGTAATGGAAGCGGGGAAGATCGATCGTCGCCGACGCTATACACTCTCGGTCATACGGGAGGCGTTCTTCGCGCTGCTGGCCGAGGTCGGCTTCGCGAAGATGACGGTAGCGGATATCTGCCGCCGCGCCGATATCAACCGTGGCACGTTCTATCTGCACCACGAGGACAAGTTCGCCCTGCTTGACGCGCTTATCGACGAGGCCTTGGCGGCGGTGCCACCGCTCGAGGGAACGGAGGCGGGTGCCCTCTGCCAGCGTCCGCCGGCAAACGATGACTATTATCTGCTCTACTCGGATGACGACGCGTACGCCCGGGTGGCACAGCGCGTCGTCGAGCGCGGCGCCGAGCAGATGGTTCCCTCGATCATGGAGGAGACTGGGCTTTCGCGCGAGGACGCCTATCTGCTCTTCGTCCACAACGTCCAGGGAAATCTCGCGGTCAACCGCCTACTTGGTTGGAGGCGGGGACCCGAGTTCGCCCACGCTCAGGAGCTGCTCAGCGCCTATTCCGAAGGGGGCATGCGGGCGGTATCGGCTCGTCACGATCCCCGTAGTTGATCTTGACAGCGTGCCATTTCAGGCAGGCGACGTTGCTATGGCCCCTCTTTGGTTTTCGATGTTGTATAAGGCAATCGCAATCGCCTTGAGCTTCTTTAGGGAACTTGAGCAAGAGATATGGCCTGCTGGCGATTGATTAACCCCATTTGTTTTGGTTACAAGAAAAAATGCTGCGCGCCTGCAGCATGAAGGAGAGGGAATCCTATGAATATCGTTGTATTGAGTGGCAGCCCGCGCAAGGGCGCCAATACCGACACCATGGTCGAGGCCTTTGCCGAGACCGCGCGAGAGGTCGGCCATACGGTCGAGGTCGTCCGCGTTGCCAGCAAGAAGATCGCCGGCTGCTTGGGATGCCAGTATTGCTTCTCCCATGAGGGCGTCTGCGTGCAGAAGGATGACATGGTCAACGTGATCGAGTCGCTGAAAGACGCAGATATGGTTGTCTTCGCTTCGCCTATCTACTGGTTTGATATCACCGCACAGGAGAAGGCTGTCATCGACCGCCTGTACGCCTTCGGTGCCACGGGTTTCCCGTTCACCAAGACGGCCCTTTTGCTCGATAGCCACAGCGAGGGCGTCTATGATGCGGCGATCGCTATGTACAAGTCGGCCTGCGCATACTGCAAGTGGGAGGACCAGGGCATTGTCACCATTAGCGGCATGACCGAGCGCGACAGCATGGTATCGTCGCCCAAGCTGGAAAAGGTGCGAGAGCTCGCTCGCAAGCTCGCCTAAGGGCAAGAAGAACGCATGGCAATCAGCGTTGGTGGAAATGCTTGCTGTCCTTACCGAGAGATAGGGGCGAATTCCCTCAAGTGCCGTATAGAACAATTTTTAAACGCAGAAAAATAACTGAAAACAAATTAATCCGCGTTAAAATATTGTCAAATAGAAGTTCATGAGGGAAGGTTACGTATGCGTCGCAAGGCAGACGAGCTCCTTAGGGAATGGCGAGACAGAGCTGATAGAAAACCTTTGCTGGTCAAAGGCGTGCGCCAGTGTGGCAAGACCTATTTGCTCAGAACGTACGCCCAGGATCTTTTCGAATCGGTTGTCTACGTTAATCTTGAGAACGACCGGTCGGCGCGAGCGGATTTTTTGGGCGGTCTTGACCCTCATTCGATCGTACGTGCGATCGAGGCTCGTACGGGACAGCGTATCGTGCCTGGCAAAACCTTACTGTTCATTGACGAGATCCAGGCATGCGAGGAAGCGCTCACTTCCCTTAAATACTTTTGCGAAGATGCTCCCGAGTATTACGTTGCGGCTGCCGGGTCGCTTCTTGGGGTTGCCATTAACCATCAGTCGTATTCGTTCCCCGTCGGAAAGACCGACTTGATTGAGATGACCCCACTCGATTTCGAGGAGTTTCTCTGGGCGATGGGGCACGATCAGCTGGTCGACGAGATACGCTCATCATTCGAGATAATGGGTCCTCTTGCGCCAAGCCTTCATGAAAAGGCGCTTGGGCTCTATCGACAGTATCTTGTTGTTGGCGGAATGCCCGAGGCGGTCCAAACGTACATCGATGATCAGTCAATCATTGATGTGGCCGAAAAGCATCGGATTATTCTCGACGGATATTCCGCCGACACCAATAAATATGCTGATGAACGCTTGAGCGCAAAGACGCGTGCGTGCTTCGATTCCATTCCACAGCAGCTTGCCAAAGAGAATCGTAAATTTCAATACAAGGTAGTGCGAGCGGGGGGCAATGCGTCTCTCTTTGGAGATGCTCTCGATTGGCTTGTATTGTCGGGTACGGTGGCGCGCTGCAGCCTAGTCGGGCAGATCGAAAGCCCTTTAGAGGCCTTCGTTAACCCTTCTGCTTTTAAAATCTATCAGGCGGATACAGGGCTGCTGGTCTCCAAGGCCGGTGCTCAACGCGCCGATATTCTTGCCGGTATCGGCGGCACATTCATGGGTGCAATTACCGAAAACTACGTTGCCCAACAGCTTTCAGCCATGGGTTATCCACTGCATTATTGGGCGCGAGATAATCGTGCGGAAATCGACTTTGTAGTAGAGAAGCAGGGATGCTTGTCTGCGATTGAAGTCAAGGCGGGGGAGAACACAAGATCTCGAAGTCTGTCCTCACTTAAAAAGACCCATCCGGGCGTGCGCCTTATCAGGCTATCGACTAAGCCCTTTGGAATGAATGATGGGCTTATGTCTGTTCCGCTTTATGCGGCATTTTGTCTATAGGGATGATGCTGGTGTAATGCATGGGGCCCGGGGCGCAGCGTTTACTGCGCTCCGGGCCCCGCTGCTTTGTAAAACCATGACGGTTTAGTCGCCGTTGTTTTAGTCAAACAAACTCGGCATGTCATTTTCCTTCATGAGGGCGCCGGCGGAGGGCAGGCTCTGCGCGGTGAACTTCTCGGCCGAGACGCCGGCGCCAAGGATTTCCTCGGTCGTGCCGACGGTGGTGACCGAGCGGCCCTTCTTGGCCGTAAAGGCCTGGACGCCCTGCGTGTTGGTGGTCGTCTTGGTCTTGAGCAGCGACGTGTTGAAGTTCATCAGACGGTAGTCGCTCGAGACCAGCGCGATGTCGCGATCTTCCTTGAGCACCTGGGCATACAGCAGCTTGCTGCCACCATAGATGGCGTTTTTGAGGCGCTTGCGGTTGGTCTTGGTAACGTATCCGGCAAGCGCGACACGCACCACGCGGCCGTTCTCAAAGACGAACAGCACGTCGGCCTTGTAGTCCTCGGGGTCGATGACCCAGATGACGTTCTCGTCGGGTTCCATCTCAAGATCGGTCGGCAGGTACGAGCCCAGCTGTGCCGACTTGGTGTCCTCAAACGCCGTGACCTTGCACTTGTACACCTGGCTCTTGTTGGTAAAGACCAGCAGCTCGTGGGTGTTGGAGGACGGGAACTCGATAAAGGGTTTGTCGCCGTCCTTGTACTTGAGCGTGGTCGCCTTCTTGAGCACGCGGTCCGTCATCTTCTTGAGGTAGCCATCGCGCGAGAGCATGATCGTAACCGGGTACTCCTCGACCTCGGGCTCCAAGCTTACCTCGATAACCTCATGGGGCTCGATCCTGCCCGTGCGGCGCGGCATCACGTACTTCTTGTTGACCGCGGCCAGCTCGTCGCTGATGACCTTCTTGATGTTCTCTTCGTTCGAAAGGATCTCCTCAAGCTCGGCGATCTCGCCCTCAAGCTTGGCGATGTCCTTGGTGCGGTTGAGGATGTACTCCTCGTTGATGTTGCGGAGCTTGAGTTCAGCAACAAACTCTGCCTGGGTCTCGTCGATGTCGAAACCCTTCATAAGGTTGGGCACGACCTCGGCCTCGAGCTTGGTGCCACGGATGATGGCGATTGCCTTGTCGATGTCGAGCAGGATCGCCTCGAGGCCGTGCAGCAGGTGCAGGCGCTCGGACTTTTTGCCCAGGTCAAAGTTAATGCGACGACGCGTGGACTCAATACGCCACTTGACCCACTCGTGCAGGATCTGGCGCACGCCCATAACACGGGGATAGCCGTCGACGAGCACGTTGAAGTTGCACGAGAACGAATCCTGCAGCGTGGTCGAGCGATAGAGCTTCGCCATGAGCTTGTCGGGGTCGACACCGCGCTTAAGGTCGATGGCGATGCGCAAGCCCGAGAGGTCGGTCTCGTCGCGGATGTCAGCGATCTCTTTGACCTTGCCCTCCTTGGAGAGCTTGACGATGCGCTCGATGATGACATCGGTCTTGGTGGTGTAGGGAATCTCGTACACCTCGATGATGCGCTCTTCGGGAATCCAGCGCCAGCGGGAGCGAATCTGGAAGCTGCCAAGACCGGTCTCGATGATCTTCTCCATCTCCTCGCGGCGGTAGATAATCTCGCCGCCGGTCGAGAAATCGGGCATGGGCATGTACTCGAGCAGGTCGCAGTCGGGGTCCTTCAGGTAGTGCATCGTGGCGGTGCAGACCTCGTTGAGGTTGAAACCGCAGATGTCGGACGCCATAGCGACGCCGATGCCCTTGTTGGCCGAGACAAGGATGTTGGGGAACGTGGTGGGCAGCAGACGCGGCTCCTTCATGGCGCCGTCGTAGCTGTCGACGAAGTCGACCGGGTCCTTGTCGATGTCCTTGAAGATCTCGGCGCTGATGGGGGAGAGCTTGGCCTCGGTGTAACGCGAGGCGGCGTAGCTCAGGTCGCCCGAATAGTACTTGCCAAAGTTGCCCTTCGACTCCACGAAAGGAGCAAGCAGCGCCTCGTTGCCCGTGGCCAGGCGCACCATCGTCTCGTAGATGGCGGCGTCGCCGTGTGGGTTGAGCTTCATGGTCTGGCCCACGATGTTGGCGCTCTTTTGGCGCTCGCCCTTGAGCAGGCCCATCTTGTACATAGTGTAGAGCAGCTTGCGGTGCGAGGGCTTAAAGCCGTCGATCTCGGGGAATGCACGCGAGACGTTGACGCTCATAGCGTAGGGCATGTAGTTGACCTCGAGCGTCTGCGTAATCGGCTGGTCGGTGACCTCGGAGTGCAGGCCGATGACGTTCTCGGCGTTGACCTGTTTTTTCTTTGGCTGGTTCTTCGTCTTCTTCTTTGCCACGATTTCCTCTTGAACTATTTGTGGGCCGTCGTTATCGATTTGCTGCTATTGCAGGTCCAGCTGGTCCAGGTATTCCTTGCCGTGCTCGGAGATATGGCGCTTGCGGCCCGCCTCGTCGTTGCCCAGCAACAGGTTGAACATGGTTTCCATCTTGGTGACGTCCTCGGGCTCCACCTTGATCAGACGGCGCGTCTCGGGGTTCATGGTGGTGAGCCACATCATGTCCGGATCGTTCTCACCAAGACCCTTGGAGCGGTTGATGGAGCACTTCTGGTCGCCGATCTCCTTGAGGATGCCGTTCTTCTCGAGCTCGGTGTAGGCAAAGTAGGTCTTCTCTTTGCAGTTGATCTCGTAGAGCGGCGACTCGGCGATATACACGTAGCCCTCGTCGATAAGTGTGGGCACCAGGCGGTAGAGCATGGTGAGCACGAGCGTGCGGATGTGGTAGCCGTCGACGTCGGCGTCCGTACAGATGATGACCTTGTTCCAGGTGAGGTTGTCCAGGTCAAAGGCACCGAGGTTCTTGATGCGCTTGTCCTTAATCTCCACGCCGCAGCCCAGCACGCGCATAAGGTCCATGATGATGTCGGACTTAAAGATGCGCGGATAGTCCTCCTTCAGGCAATTGAGGATCTTGCCGCGGACGGGCATAACACCCTGGAACTCGGCATCGCGCGAGGTGCGAATGGCGCCTGCTGCCGAGTCGCCCTCTACGATGTAGATCTCACGACGGTTCTTGTCCTTGGAGCGGCAATCGATGAACTTTTGCACGCGGTTGGCCATGTCGGTCTTTTGCTGCAGGTTGGTCTTGATGCTCTGACGCGTCTTCTCGGCGTTCTCGCGCGAGCGCTTGTTGATGAGCACCTGCTCCATGATCTTGTTGGCGGCGTCTTTGTTCTCGATCAGGTAGGTCGAGAGGCGCTCCTTAAAGAATGCCGTCATAGCCTGCTGGATAAAGCGGTTATTGATGGCCTTCTTGGTCTGGTTTTCGTAGGACGTCTGGGTGGAGAAACAGTTGGTCACCAACACCAGACAGTCCTGGACGTCTTGCCACTTAATGCCGCTCTCGTTTTTGTTGTACTTGCCCTGGCTCTTGATGTAGGCATCGATGGCGCTGGTCAGGGCGCTGCGGGCCGCCTTCTCCGGCGAGCCACCGTTCTCGAGCCATGATGAGTTGTGGTAGTACTCCTGCATTGTGAGGGTGCGCGAGAAGCACATGCACGCGGTGATCTTTACGTTGTAGTCGGGCAGGTCCTCGCGGTCGCGACCGCGACGGTCGGCCTCGATGAAGAAGGGCTCGGTGAGGTAGTCGGCACCGACCTTCTCGAGCACGTAGTCCTCGATGCCCTTGGGGTAGCAGAAGTCCTCTTCGGAAAACTCGCCATCGTCGCCTTCGATGCGCAGGCGGAAGGTCACGTTGGCGTTGACCACGGCCTGGCGGCGCATGGTCTCGCGATACCAGTCGTGGGGAATGCTGATCGAGGTAAAGACCTCAAGATCGGGGCGCCACTTGATGGTGGTGCCGGTGCGGTTCTCATCGCTGGGCTCAATCTCGAGCGCCTTCTTTTTGGTGCCGACGACCTTGCCCTTCTTAAAGTGCAGGGAGTACTTGTTGCCGTCGCGCCAGACGGTGACGTCCATGTACTCGGAAGCGTACTGGGTCGCGCACGAGCCCAGGCCGTTGGTGCCGAGCGAGAAGTCGTAGTCGCCGCCCTGGTTGTTGTTGTACTTGCCGCCGGCGTAGAGCTCGCAAAAGACGAGCTCCCAGTTAAAGCGCTTCTCGGAGGGGTTCCAGTCGAGCGGGCAGCCGCGGCCATTGTCCTCTACCTGAATGGAGCCATCGCGAAAGGCGGTGAGGGTGATGAGCTTGCCGTAGCCCTGGCGCGCCTCGTCAACGGCGTTGGACAGGATCTCGAAGGCGGCATGCGCGCAACCGTCGAGCCCGTCAGAGCCAAAGATGACGGCGGGGCGCAGGCGTACGCGCTCCTCGTCCTTGAGCTGACGAATACTGTCGTTACCATAGTTTGCGGTGTTTTTTGCCATGCTCGCTCTCTCGATGCTCCTTTGCTGCGTTTAAGTCATATAGATAGTCAAGGTAGCATAGCCCAGCCCACAGACGATTCCACCCAACACGAAATCCATCGAACAATCGTTCGGATTCGGGCACCTTTGGCTTCTGCGGTCATTCCCTGCGCGGTGTGGTGCTCGTGTTAAAACCGTGGCTTATCGGCTGGTAGAATTGCCGCATCAAGACTGCATGTTGTTTGAGGGGGCGCAATGACCGAGAAAGAGAAGATGGAGCGCGGTGAGTGGCATGATGCCAACTTTGACGAGGAGCTCCTGGCGCAACGCGCGAAGGCGGAGGCGCTCTGCTATGACTTTAATATGGCAAAACCTGGAAGCGACGCACAGCTCGATGCTTTGAAGTCCTTGCTCGATACCGATCTTCCCGGGGGGCTGACGGTCCTTTCGCCTGCCTACTTTGACTACGGGAGCAAGACGACCTTTGGTGAGGGCTGTTTTGTAAACCATGGCTGCTACTTTATGGACGGCGGCTCTATCACCTTTGGTGGCAACGTGTTTATCGGGCCGTTTTGCGGCTTCTACACCGCTTCGCACCCCCTAAAGGCAAAGGACCGCAACTTGGGTCTCGAGAAGGCTCTGCCCATCGTTGTCGGCGATAACTGCTGGTTTGGCGCGAACGTGTCAGTGCTGCAGGGAGTTACCATCGGCAGCGGTTGCGTAATTGCCGCGGGCAGCGTCGTGACGGAAGACCTTCCAGACAACGTGGTGGCGGCAGGCGTCCCCGCAGTCGTCAAGAAGACCATCGAACAATAACGAAGCCCTTAAACGATAGTGCCCCACTGTCCTCGGTGGAATGCGGGGCGAGGAAGCCGAGCTCGACTCCGCTGGCGACATCTAATGCGCAATGGGCTGGCTCTGGGTATTCAGAACCAGCCCATTTTGATGTTCGATGAGCCGAGTCGGCGCCTCTCACAAAAGTAACTAGGAGCTAGCGAGGCCTATCCGAATTGTCCTCATTGGCGGTGTCTTTTTCGAGCGCCGTGCGGCGGGCGCTGTAGGCGACAAGGCCGGCACCAACTGCGGCGAGCGCTGCTGCGGCTGCGGTTAGGGGGACGTTGCTGTCGCCCGTGCCCGCAAGCGCGCCCGCTTTTCCGGAGCGCTTGTTATTGCCGTGGTCCTTGCCACTGCCGGAGCTGCTTCCGCCGGAGCCGCCGCCCTCGTCAGTACCGCCGCCACTCGAGCTACCATCGCCGTCTGCTGTCATCGGGGCGTCGTGAAGTCCTGTCGTATCCGCGCTGTCGCATACGCCGACCTGAACTTCTGAGCGTTCGCATGCCGCGTCGGGCACATGAAGCTCGTGCAGAACGGCACTCAGCGCCGAGTTTGCGCCCGGTCGGATCTCCTCGAGCGTTACGGGATCGAGCGCCACCAGATTACGCGCCTTCGCATACAGCGTGACGCGTTTGCCCACTTCGTCGCTCCAACTCTCGGGGATGGCGAAGCTCATGCGGAACTGTGCCGTGCAACCCGGTGCCAGCACGGCGTTGCCGTTGTCGGCTACCAGCGGGTGCGTTGCAAAACGTGCGCCCAGCGTCTCGAGCGCGTACTTTACGTGTGCCATGTCGTTGGCCGAAGCGTCTTCGGCAAGCTCTGGATCGTAGATCGAAGCCATGCGTGCGTTCGCTCCGAATCCGATGGATGCGCTGGAGAACGGCTGGCTGGAGCCCTCTCGGTACAGATCGATTGTGCCGGCAGTCAGCAAAGTGTTGCCGTCGTTTCGCACCGTGACCATGAAGGATTCGCCTGCTGCTCCGGGCACCACCGCGCCCGAGGTAGCGACCGCGCCCGTCGGAGCGGCACACGCCACCAGAGGCACTTCGATGCCGTGCAGCTCTGCCTCGCTCTTCTCCGCGCTCACAATGTGCGTGGCGAGCGCGGAGAGCATGCCTCCCGACGTCAAAAATGTCGTTATCTGATCGACGGGATGGTCCAGCTCGCACATCACGAACGGCTCCGTGAACAGATCGCCTGCCAAGGTGCTGGCGAAGATGCGGAAGTGCTTGCCCATTACTGCTACCGGGTTGCCTTCTTCGTCGTAGGTTTGCCCCACCTTGCCATCGGTGTTCTCTACATAGAGCGCGCACCTGCCGTTGTTGCTTACGCTAAACGATGCCGGGCCACAGCCTGCGGCACCCACGGGCTGCGTTGCAAATGCCGATGCGCCTCGCGTCCAAGTAATATGCTGCAGCTGCTCGTTGACGGTGGCCAAAAAGCCCGAATGTTGTGGCCACGGCACCGCATGGGGCACCGTGGCGTCTGGTGGCATAACGCCCCAGCCCGCAATGGACTGGCCGATCACGGCGTACGATGCGCAGCCGCAACCGTCTGCGGTCTCGTACGCAACGGGCACCACCATTTTGCCGTTGATATTCTCGGGCTCGCTCAGCTCGATACTCGACGGTGCTTGCGGAAAGCGAAGAACTTGGCGGAACGTCAGGCTGTCGCCCAAATCATCCGACCACAGGGTAAAGCATTCCAGCGCAACCTCGGCCTCGCTGCCGAGCGCCTTTTCTGCGGTGGTTCCGCGGCGGTGGAGGTAGGCACCCGACAGGCGTCCGTCGATCAGCGTCTTGCCTACCGTGATGCGCGGGCACTGCAGGCAATGGTAGCCATCCTCTTGCAGGCGGCCGCGCGAGATGCTGCGCCATGACGTATGCGACACAACGCGGATCTCGTCATTACTTATGCGCAGGCGCACAACGGACAGTATGCCGGCTGTGCTTGCCGTATCGAAAAGGGTGTTGTCGCCGGCGGGGCGCTCGCCCGAGACCAGCAGCACGTAGGCGTCCTGGTTTCCTCTTCCGTCCGTATATTCCACCACGTCGAAGTCGTAATCGAATATGCCGTCGCGCTCCACGTCGCCCTCGCCAAACCCAAGGGGAAAGTCCACGGGCGTGGGAGCGGACCACGTGCCGTTTGCCTTTGTGTGCACCACCAGGCGCGAGCGGCCATTGTCGCCGTAGCGCACCGAGGCGATACGGAACAGGCATTCTACGCCGGCAATCATCGTTAGCTTCATGTGGGCTTCGCTGAGCACGCCGGAAAACAGCACGTTGTCGCTCGAGGGTTTTATGCCGCCACGCTCGTCCTCCGACACGCCGGCAGAATTGGCGTTCGGGTCCGCAACGGCGTTCGTTGACTGACCGATGTAGGTGTACTCATACATCGGCGCGGCGTTTTCGTCGTTCTCTACCAGTGCATGGACGAAATGCTCGATCTGTCCCGTGTCTTCGCTTTCTGAATCCGCCTCGAGCTCAATGCGCGTGGCCGCTTGATCCCAATCGCGCACGACAGGCGCGGCATTTACGGCAGTGGCCTTAACCTCGGCGCGTGCGAGCAGCTCGGCGTTGGTGACGATGGTGGCCGATGCGATAAACTGCGGCACACCACCTGCTTCGGCGTTGCCGGCCGAGCCGAAGCAGGCATCCAACGTATAAGGCGTATTTCCACCCAATGCCAGCTCAGAGCGCTGGAGTACATACTGGTCGCCATTGTTCACCGACATATTCCACGAATCGATGAGTGTGGGCCACGACCCCGACCAAGCCTTGGTGGTCCACTTGAACATTACGAACTGGAGTATCACATCGACATCGACGTCTGCACCTACGCGCAGCCGCGGAAGCTGGTGTCCATCTGCCTTCTCGTACCCAATGAACAGTGTGAGGGATGCGGCGCCACGCACAGCGGACGAAGCGACGCCTGCAATGCCGGCTCCAAAGGTGACGGCAAGTCCGATCTGGATGGTGAACGAGCCCGACGTGTTGGAATAGTCGAGCGAAATGTTCTTGAAAAACGCCGCGCCGCTGCCGTGCGTGTGGGCGCCCACGGCGAGCGCCAGTTTTGCCAGCACCCAGGGGTTGACGTTTAGGAAAAACGGCACCGGTCCTAGGGTAAACTGCTCGGTCCAATTGAGGTCGGTTCTTACCTGGAAGAGGGCCTTAATATTGCCGTATGCGGGGTCGTTGTTGTCACCCCAGGTTTTGCCCACCCAATCGTAGGCGAGCGAGCCGTACAGCTGTGTGGCGATATCCATCGTGAACAGCGGCGTGCAATGGTGGCGAAGGAGCTTGGTGTTTCTTGGATCGGTGCCCGAACCGGCACTCATACTTTTGTACTGATTCCACTTCCCCTCCATTTCGTCGAGGTAGCGGTTTGCCTGCTTGGCGCCCGACTCGCGCGGTGACTTCTTCCAGTACTCCGGATCCGGATTGCCCGAATCGTTCATATAGCTGGCTGGTTTGTATCCTCCGCCAAACAGCACGTATCCAGCAAACGAGAAATCGAAGAGGATCGGAAATGTGGGTATCCAGCACGTGAACTTATTGCCGCCGATGCCGGGAAACGCCGCGGGGAAATCAAACGGAGTGACCTCTTGGTCCATGGTAGTGGGGACGATAGTGGTCGAGCCCGATTCCGCCTTTGCGGCCGGCGCGGTGACAACGGCCATGGGGGATGAGAGCGTGTAGGTTTTGCCCTGATAGTCGAGGACAAAGCGCAGCTTGCACCCTTCCTCCAGAAGGCCCGATGCCGCGTCGAGAAACTTGTCTTCGAGTGTGAACGTCGCCAGATTATCCGCGCCTGATGCGCTGGCCTTGATCTGGCCGATCTGCGTGACGGTTTCGGGCGAGCTACCCGTGGCGGGCATTACCTTGTTGATGTGCAGCGTTGCCTGTCCACCCTGTGGCAGATGTGCCTGTACAATAAAGGCATGCGTGTCGGGTTGGTCGTTTGCCGCGTCGTCCTTCGGCAATGCCATGAACGTGGCATCAGCGTACTGGATGTCCCATTCGTCGAATGTGAGCTGGCGGAAGTACGGCTCGCCGTCGGACAGCGGACGTGTGGGTGCGGTTATGGCGGTGCCGCCCTGGATACGCGCAAGGGGAATCTCGACATCGCGGTAGCCCGCCATGCTAATGGAGATGCCGCCGTTAAAGTCGTACGCGTCGAGAAGCGTTGCCTCGTCCACGTAGTCTTCCGAAAGAGGGGCGACCTCAAAGATGGCCGTGCCTTCGTCATCGGTCGTGGCGGTGAGCTGCTTGCCTACGGCATAGCGCGATGTGAGCGTGACCTGGGCACCTGCGATGGGCGTATTCTTGTTGGCGACGTCGACCACGACTACACCAAACATGGTGCGCGAGAGAACGAGCACCTTGAAGGGATCTTCTTCGTCGGCATAGGCCGCGGTGGGCGCGAACGGCAGCAGGAAGGCATTTTCGCTTCCCGGCACGCGAGGCAACATGATGCTCGCCAGCGAGGACGCTCCAGCAACAAGTAACGAACGGCGATCAAGCATCTTGGGCTCCCATCCCGCAAATATCGGTGGAAATAATCCAATTTTGCGAGAAGACGCTTCGTGGCGGTAGTGCCGTTCGATGGCCAAAATGTCCAAATTGATCGAGCGAAGCGCCGGGTTCCGGAACGCGTTCGATGCGCTTGGCAGCCCGGTCGCTAACGCAACATATGCGCGACCAGCTCGGCGCGTGTGCCGATGCCAAGCTTTGCGTATACGCCGGATAGGCGGTTTTTGACGGTGCCCGGCGATACTCCCATATGGCGTGCGATTTCGGCGTTGGTCCACCCACGACAGGCGAGCATGGCCATGGTGAATTCCGTGGTCGTTAGATCGTCGGCCACGTCCTCGCCCGAATCGGGGTTGTGGATGCGCCGCCAGCCGTAGCTGAAGCGGTACGTGATCTCGATGATGCGCGCGAAATCGTCAGGGTATTGCGTTTTTAGGCACGCCTCGATGAGCCCCTGTAAAAGGCCGTGGTGCTCGCCGATGAGCTCGATGAGGCCGTCGGGGCGCGCAATGTCCCAAGCGGCGCCAAAATGCGCTTTTGCGGCGTCGACGTCTTTGAGACTCATGTATGCCATGGAAGCTGCCAGGTGCAGGAACAGTTCCGAGATGGGATAGCTTCCCTGTTTCATAATTAGGGCGTTTTCCGCCATGCCCAGACTGCGGCCATATTCGCCGCGCAGGTACAGGGCATGCGCCATCACGTAGCTGGCGAACAAGCGCAGGCCTTCGGGCAGATGCGCCGCAAGCGGATAAAACTCTTCGGCAGAATACGGGGAAGGCAAGTGCAGCAGGACGCTCGCGGCCGAGGCGAACAGGATATGCGTGGCGTGGACGGCGGGCGATTCCTCGTCAGTTGGCGTATCGAGGATGCCCGCAAGGCACCGGCGGGCGTCGGCGATACGGTTGAGCGACAGACTGGCGTATCCGCAGATAAAGCATGCGGAATAGCGCAGTGCGGGATCGGTGGCGTCAAGATAGGGGCGCGCCGTCTTGGCAGCAAGGGTGGCCTGTCCGTGAAAGTACAGCGCTTCTGCCGTGGCAATGGCGCGCGAATCGGGGTCGGAAATGCCTGCAACCGCAGCGTCCATCTGCCCCGGCACAAAGGCAGTGCACATCAACGGCATGGGAACGCATGGGTAGCCATCGCAGTCCATCTTCCATCTCCCAACAGCTGGCAACAATAGCAGCAATTGTACTCCTGTTGCTCGGGACTTGAATTTGTGGGTATCGCCTACGATTGTGCCGAACGTATAAAGGAAGAGTCTATTGGCGATGCTCCCAAGGTGGCTACCGAAGCCTAGCTGACCTCGACATTAGGAAAAAATACCACCCCTGTAAAAAGCTCTGTCGCAGCGATGGGAAACGCATCTCGTTCTGCATATAATGAGGTCATGTGACGGTGCGTTTGCATACGTGTAACGCATTCCCATCGAACCGAAAAGGAGCTCTGCATGGATCCCAACAAGCGTCCCGACGACATGGTGCGTATCACCACTCCCGAACTTGCCCAGGCGTTCATCGAAGAGCAGGTCGCTGCAATCCGCGAGCAGATCGGCGACAAGAAGGTCCTGCTGGCCCTTTCGGGCGGCGTTGACAGCTCGGTTGTCGCGGCCTTGCTCATCAAGGCCATCGGCAAGCAACTCATCTGCGTGCACGTGAACCACGGCCTGATGCGCAAGGGCGAGAGCGAGCAGGTCGTCGACGTCTTCAAGAACCAGATGGACGCCAACCTGGTCTATGTTGACGCGACTGATCGCTTCCTGGATAAGCTCGTGGACGTCGAGGAGCCCGAGGCCAAGCGTAAGATTATCGGCGCCGAGTTCATTCGCGTGTTCGAGGAGGAGGCCCGCAAGGTTGGCGACGAGGTTAGCTTCCTCGCCCAGGGCACCATCTATCCCGACATCCTGGAGTCCCAGGATGGCGTGAAGGCTCACCACAACGTGGGCGGCCTGCCCGATGACCTGCAGTTTGAGCTCTGCGAGCCCGTCAAGCTGCTGTACAAGGACGAGGTGCGCGTCGTGGGCCGCGAGCTCGGCCTGCCCGAGAACATGGTTGAGCGTCAGCCGTTCCCCGGTCCTGGCCTGGGCGTCCGCTGCCTTGGCGCCATCACCCGCGACCGTCTTGAGGCGCTGCGCGAAGCCGACGCCATCGTGCGCGAGGAGATCGACAAGGCAGGTCTGACCATCTGGCAGTATTTTGCCGTCGTGCCCGACTTCCGCGCCACCGGCGTGCGCGAGGGTAAGCGCGCCTACGACTGGCCCTGCATCATCCGCTGCATCAACACCGTTGACGTCATGACCGCCGAGGTGCCCGAGCTCGACTGGGCGCTGCTCAAGCGTATTACCGCTCGCGTCACCGCCGAGGTTCCCGGCATCTGCCGAGTGTGCTACGACCTCACGCCGAAGCCCGCCGGCACGGTCGAGTGGGAGTAAGCTAACTCAGCTGGTAGGCGACGAGAACTAGCAGATGTGACAAAGGGACAGTCCCTTTGTCACATCCTCGATATTATGTGCGGGATGGTACGCCACGCGGCGTGCCATCCCGTTCGTTATTTTAATGAGCCGAGTGCGCGAGTGGGAAGAGTCACGAGCATGGTCGTTCCGCGCTCCGAGCTCTTTTCGACCTCGATGGAGCCGCCGTGAAGTGCGGCGATCTCCCAGACCAGCGCAAGCCCCAGCCCCACGCCGCCGTATGCCCTGCTGCGCGATTTGTCGACGCGATAGAAGGGCTGAAAGATGCTCGTCTGGTATTGCTCGGGAATGCCCGGCCCCTGGTCGCGCACGCGTAGCAGCACGCGGTCGCCTTCGGCGCAGGCGTTGATTTGCACGGTCGAGTTGGGCGCGCTATAGCGTATGGCGTTTTCGGTCAAGTTGAACAGCAACCGATAGATCAGCGTGTCGCTGCCGATCGTTTGCGCGTCGCCCTCACTTGTAAGCGTGATGTCTTTTTGCTCGGCAAGGGGTGCCAGGTCCGTGAGCACTTCTTCGATCATCGGCGCTAGGTCAATCACATCGTTGCAAGGGACACTGCGCAGCTCGCTCATCTCGAGCAGGGTCTTTGTCATGTGCGTCATTCGCTCGGTCTGCTCCTGCAGCAGCCCGAGCAGGCTCGCTGTATCGGCGTCGACGTCGGGGTGCTCGGCGCAAAACAGCTCGACCTGGGCCTGCATGAGCGCAAGTGGCGTGCGCAGCTCGTGCGCCGCATTGCCCGTAAACTGTCTTTGTGCGGAAAATCCCTCGTCAAGGCGGGCAATCATGTCGTTAAACGACGCGCTGCAGCGCCTGAGTTCAGAGGGCACGTCCTCGCTGATTTTTGTGTCGGCGAGGTTGTCGGGCCGCACGCTCTCGACTTGCGTCGCAAAGAAGCGCAACGGCCGCAGCGCATGTCCGCTTACAAAGTAGGCCAGCACGCCGCCGAGCAGCGTCACCGCCGCAGTTATATACCAGCTCGTCGCGCCAAACGATTCTTGGGCGTCGTTCACGACGATGGTCAGCGCGTCGTCGAGCTCTTTGTTTGTCGGGTCAAATGAGCTGGGCGAGGCCGCCTCCACCTTGCTGTGCGCCGACGCTTCTGCACCAATCGAGTCCATGTAGCGCATGCCGGAGTAGCCAACCAGGCAATTCATAAGTACGCAGGTCGAACATATCAGCAGTGCCGTCATCAACGTGATGCGCCACTGCAGCGACAACCGCTTCATTTGCCATCCTCCATAACGTAGCCTTCGCCGATTCGGTTGCGGATGGGGTCGTGCCCCAACGCGCCGCGCAGCTTTTTGCGCAGCGACGAGATGTGCACGCGGGTCGCGTTGCTAAAGCTGTTGACGCTGCTGTCCCATACGTGGTCGATGAGCTCCTCCTGGCTCACCGGCCGCCCCTGGTTAAGCATCAGGTATTCCAAGATGCCGGTCTCCTTGCGCGTGAGGGACAGGATCTCGTCGCCCACTGTGGCGAGGCGCGCCTTGGTGTCAAAGCTCAGCGATCCACAGGTTAGAACAACGTCGCTTTGTGTAAAGCGTCTGAGGGTAAGGCTGCGAATCCTTGCCGCAAGCTCGTCAAGATGAAACGGCTTGGTGAGGTAGTCGTTGGCGCCCGCATCGAGCCCCGCTACCTTGTCGGAGACCTCGCCACGTGCCGAGAGCACAAGCACCTTGGTCTCACAATCAGCTGTCCTGAGTTGCCTGAGCACGGTCATGCCGTCGACATGGGGGAGATTGAGGTCGAGCACGACAAGATCAAAGGTCTCGACATCGAGCAGATCGAGGGCCTGCTGCCCGTCGTAGCAGCAGTCGACGCTATAGGCCAAGTTGCGCAGGCTGCGTGCGATCGCATCGCACAGCGCCCGCTCGTCCTCGATGACCAAGATGCGCATAACGTTCTCCTTGCATAATCATTCACGCTTAACACGGATTTTATAGTCGGTATGGTCCAATGGGTCGCGAAACGAAAGGAGTGGTCAGATTGTTCAAAGCGATTAAGCCTGTGGCGCAGGTGGCTTTGCTGATCGTTGGGGTAGCCATGGTTGGCTTTGGAATTATGCGCGGCGAGGCAGATGCCGTGCTGGCCAAGGCAATCAGGCTGTGCTTGGAGTGTATCGGAATTGGATAAAAGAAAAAACACTGCATCGCATCTTTTAGCGCGATTTCGTGGATTGATTCAGGCGGCGGCGACGCTTGCGACCAATATTCACCTGCCTAACTTTGCCAAGGGCGGCATCTACCAGGGAGCGGGCAAAGCCGTCTGCGTGCCGGGCCTCAACTGCTACTCGTGTCCAGCGGCCTCGGGTGCGTGCCCCATCGGGTCGTTTCAGTCGGTGGTGGGCTCGTCTAAGTTTAGCTTCTCGTATTACGTCACCGGAACGCTCATTCTGATCGGCGTGCTGCTGGGACGTTTTGTATGCGGCTTTTTGTGCCCGTTTGGATGGCTACAAGAGCTTTTGCATAAGATTCCCAGCAAAAAGCTCTCCACGAAAAAGCTCAAGCCGCTCACGTACATCAAGTATGCCGTGCTGCTGTTTGCCGTGGTGCTGCTGCCCGTCTTGGTGGTTAACGATGTGGGTATGGGCGACCCGTTCTTTTGCAAGTACATCTGCCCGCAAGGTGTGCTCGAGGGCGCGATTCCGCTGTCCATCATGAACGTGGGAATCCGCTCCGCGCTGGGAAAGCTCTTTTCCTGGAAGCTCGCGATCCTCATTGTGGTTGCGGTGCTGAGCGTGCTGTTCTATCGCCCCTTCTGCAAATGGATTTGCCCCCTCGGCGCATTTTATGCGCTCATGAACAAGGTGTCTTTGCTGGGGATCCAGGTTGACCAGTGCAAATGCGTCTCGTGCGGCAAGTGCGCCAAGGTGTGTCAAATGGACGTGGACGTTACGCGTACGCCCGACCATGCCGAGTGCATTCGTTGCGGCAAATGCGTGGGCGCGTGCCCCGTCGATGCTATTAGCTTTCGCTATGGGCTGGGTGTGACGGGCGACAAACCCGCGCAGTCCACGCAAGCCTGCGAAAACAAATAGGTACCTATATAAGTTTCGATATAAACGGAGGAACCATGAAACTGTCAAAAATTGCAGCTCTGTTGATGCTGCCCGTGCTGGCGCTGACTCTCGCGGCGTGCTCTGCCCCCAAGGGCGACGCGAAGGGTGCTACGAGCGGCGATGCGCAGATTGCCGAGCTCATAGCGCAAAAGCCGTCGAGTGCCGAGGAGGCGGCCGAGCTGTACCAGCAGCTGCTGCAAAAGGAAAACGAGATCTTTGCGAGCGATAACGCCCTATGGGAAAAGGTGTTCCTTGCGGCCAACAAAGACACTCCCATGATTGAGGACGGCAAGAACTACGGTGACTTCTTGCTCGATACCATCGAGGGCGCCAAGGATCAGTTTGCGGCTGACGAGCTTAAGACGCTTAAGGCCGGCGCGCAGCAGGTCAAGGAGATCGAGGACAAGCTCATGGCGCTGGAGAAGGAGTTCCCCGGATGCGGCAGCACGCCCGGCGAGGGGGAGAGCGTCGATGCCTCGACCGCAGGCATGACTAACGGCGAGAGCGGGGAGACGAAGTTCCCCAGCTTTAAGGGCAAGGACTTGGACGGCAACGATGTAAACAGCGACGAGCTGTTCTCCAAGAACAAGGTCACCGTCATGAACTTCTGGTTTACCACCTGCAAGCCGTGCGTGGGAGAGCTGGGCGATCTGGAGAAGCTCAACAAGGAGCTTGCCGAGAAGGGCGGCCAGGTCGTGGGCGTTAATTCCTTTACGCTCGATGGCAACAAAGACGAGGTGGCCGATGCCAAGGACGTGCTTTCCAAGAAGGGCGTGACGTATAAGAACATCTGGTTTAAGTCGGACAGCGAGGCCGGAAAGTTCACCTCCAACCTGTACTCGTTCCCGACCACCTACGTGATCGACCAGAACGGTAACATTGTGGGAGAGCCGATCATGGGCGGCATCAACTCCGCTGAGCAGCGCGAGGCGCTCAACAAACTGATCGATCAGGCACTCGCGAAGAGCGAACAGTAAGTCCGTGGGACAGACAACTGAAGGGGAGTCGCTGGAAACAGCGACTCTTTTTTCTGCTTCGGGGTAGCATCATGGGTATACGTCGAAAGGGCACGCAGCTTTTCGTGCATTGCCCGAGCGGTGCGCGAAGCAACCAAGCTGTGAGTTTTCTTAAGCGTTCTGGGTATGGCAGTGTCAAGAATATCGGCGGCATAAGCGGCTACACGGGAAAGGTGGTGCGTTAGCTATGAAGGTGGTTATCGTTGGAGGCGTCGCGGGCGGCGCATCGGCGGCGGCACGTTTGCGCAGGCTCGACGAGCAGGCCCAAATTGTCATCTTTGAGCGCACGGGTTTTGTATCGTATGCCAACTGTGGGCTTCCGTACTACATTGGCGGCGTGATAGAAGAAGAGAGTGCATTGACGCTGCAGTCTCCCAAGGGCTTTTGGGATCGCTTTCGCATTGCGGTCAAGACGAGTCACGAGGTGTTTGCCATCCATCCCGATTCGCATACGGTCGAGGTTCGCAATATGCTGACGGGCGAGGAATTTGTCGAGACGTATGACAAGCTCATCCTGTCGCCGGGTGCAAAGCCGATTCGCCCTGCGTTGCCGGGCATCGACTCGGATAAAATCTTTAGCCTACGCACCGTTGAGGACACGCTGCGTATTCACAGCTATGTTCGAGAGCGGCGACCGAGCAGTGCCGTCGTGATCGGCGGCGGCTTCATTGGCGTCGAGACGGCGGAGAATCTGTGCGAGCTGGGGCTCAAGGTGACCCTTCTGCAGCGTCCCGTCCAGCTTATGAACAACCTGGATTGCGACATGGCGACCCTTTTGCATACCGAGGTGCGTGAGCACGGTATCGATCTGCGCCTCAAGGCCGATGTGACAGGTTTTGAGGAAGTTGATGGCCGCGTTGTCACCCATGTTGCGGGCGATGACCCTATCGGAGCCGATATGGTGCTGCTTGCCATTGGCGTGGCACCTGAGAGCCATCTGGCGCAAGAGGCGGGGCTCGAACTGGGCATCAAGGGGGCTATTGTGGTCAACGACCGCATGGAGACCTCTGCTGCCGACGTGTATGCCGTGGGCGATGCCGTGCAGGTCACGCATCAGGTGACCGGCGAGGACGCGGTCATTTCGCTCGCCGGCCCCGCCAACAAGCAGGGGCGTGTCGTCGCCGATGTCATAGCCGGCATGGACAGCTGCTACCTCGGATCGTTGGGCTCATCGGTTATCAAGGTATTCGACTTGACGGCGGCAAGCACGGGACTATCCGAAAAGGCAGCACACGCGGCGGGAATTGACTGCGACAGCGTGGTCCTGTCGCCCGGTTCGCATGCGGGTTATTATCCGGGTGCAACGCCCATGACCATGAAGGTTGTCTTCGAGAAGCAGGGATTGCGCCTGCTGGGTGCGCAAATCGTGGGCATCGATGGTGTGGACAAGCGTATCGACGTTCTGGCGACTGCCATCCAGGCAGGCATGCGCGGCGATAGGCTTAAGGATTTGGACCTAGCATACGCGCCGCCGTATTCATCGGCGAAGGATCCCGTCAATATGGCGGGCTTTATGATCGAGAACCTCAATCGCGGCATACTGGCGCAGTGGCATTGGGAGGATGAGCCCAACTTGCCACGCGATGGCAGCGTGCAGCTGCTCGATGTTCGTACGGAAGGGGAGTATGAGCGCGGGCATATTGATGGTTTCGTAAACATTCCCGTCGATGATCTGCGCAATCGCCTGGGCGAGCTCGACCGGGCCAAGCCGGTCTACGTGATTTGCCAGAGCGGCATTCGCAGCTACATTGCTTGCCGCATTTTGGCGCAGCATGGCTTTGAGTGCTTTAACTTCTCGGGCGGCTATCGCTTCTTTGCAGCCGTGACTGAGGCTCGCCGCGGCAGCGCTAACGTTATGCCGTGCGGGCTCGAAAAGTAGCGCGCATTGGAATGTGACAAAGTGACAGCCTCTTTGTCGCATCGGGGATGTTATATGCGGGATGGTGCGCCATGCGGCGTGCTGTCCCGTTCGTTTTTTGGCGCGGTTCGTTACATTCCTCACTGGTATCGGCCAAAAATGAGGATAGAGTAGGACAAACGCGCCGAACGTGAACGGCGGGGGAGCGGGCGAGCGCGCCCGCGCGAGAGAGGTTGCCGTCCATGCTGGATCTCAGAGTTATTTGCAAAAGGTACGTTACGCAGTCGTTTACGCAGGTAGCGCTCGACAGCGTAAGCCTGTCTTTTCGCGATAACGAGTTTGTAGCCATCCTGGGTCCCTCGGGTTCGGGTAAAACTACGATGCTCAACGTCATTGGTGGACTCGACCATTTCGATTCGGGCGACCTGCTGATCGATGGCATCTCGACCAAGGATTTCAGCGACCGCGATTGGGATGCCTACAGAAACAATCGCATTGGCTTTGTGTTCCAGAGCTATAACCTCATTCCGCATCAGACCATTTTGGAAAACGTGGAGCTGGCGCTTACGCTCACGGGCGTGGGGCGTGCCGAGCGCCGCCAGCGTGCGCGCAAGGCGCTCGAGGCAGTTGGCCTGGGCGAGCACGTTGACAAGCGCCCGAGCCAGCTTTCGGGCGGGCAGATGCAGCGCGTCGCCATCGCCCGCGCCTTAATCAACGATCCCGAGATTGTGCTGGCTGACGAGCCGACCGGCGCCTTGGACTCAACGACATCCGTACAGGTCATGGATTTGCTCAAGGATGTTGCGCGCGATCGTTTGGTCATCATGGTCACGCACAATCCCGAGTTGGCATACAGGTACGCCACGCGCATCGTCACCCTGGCGGACGGCAAGATCACCGACGATTCAGATCCCTTTGATGCTGCCGAGGCCGCGCGTCGCGAGGCCAAGCCCACGCGCAAAACCTCGATGAGCTTTGTGACGGCGCTGGGGCTTTCTGCCCGAAACCTCATGACCAAGAAGGGCCGTACGGCCATGACTGCCTTTGCAGGTTCGATTGGCATTATTGGCATCGCAGCGATTCTGGCGCTGTCCAACGGCGTAAACGGCTACATCAAAAAGGTCGAGGAGGACACGCTCTCGAGCTACCCGCTTACGATTTCCAAACAAGATTATGACCTGTCATCCATGATGGGCGGGCATGGGGCTACCGATGAGGAGGCGTCCAAGGGCGAGGGCTCGTCCGATGACGCCACCGGTGGCAAAGATAAGGGAACCGATAAGATCCCTGTGGTCACGGCCGTAAAAGACATGTTCGCAAGCGTTAAATCTAACGATATGACGAGCTTTAAGGCATGGCTCGATGCCGGTGGCGACGGTATCAATAAAGAGGTCAATGCTATCCAGTACGGCTATGGCGTGACGCCGGTTGTCTATCGTGCCGGGAATGGCGATGAGAAGCCTGTCCGGCTGGTGCCCAACGCCATGACCGAGGCCATGAGCGGAGGCGCGAGCTCGGCGGCAACGGTGAGCATGGATTCCATGGGAACCTCGGTCTTTAACGAGATGATTGACGACCAGAGCCTGCTCGACAGCCAGTACGATGTCGTTGCCGGCCATTGGCCTACGTCCGCCAACGAGGCCGTGATGGTGCTTTCGAGCCGCGGAACGGTGGGCGACTACACGCTCTACAGTATCGGCGCGCTGGATATCGATGAGCTTAACGACCTGGTTAACAGTGCCATGACGGCCGACGGCAAGGTCAAGACGCCCAAGACCGGCAGCGACTTTACCTACGACGATGCACTGTCCACGACGTTTAAGGTGTTGTCGCCGGCCGATGCCTATCGCAAAAACGAAGAGACCGGCATGTGGACTGACATGTCTGGCGACGCCGACTTTATGAAAACCAAGGTTGCCGACGGTATTGACGTGCGCATTGTGGGCGTGGTGCGACCCAACGAGACGGCAAACGCGAGCGCATTGTCCCCGGGCATTGTCTATACGCATGCGCTGACTCGCCAGCTTATGGAGCGTGCTGCCGATTCGCAGATTGTGCAGGAGCAGCTTGCCCACCCCGAGACGGATGTCTTTACGGGCAAAACCTTCGACGAGCTGCAGGGCGAAGCCAAGCAGGGCGTGGATTTGGGCAGTATGTTCAGCGTAGACGAGGCGGCACTGAAGAGCGCGTTCTCTCTCGATGCATCTGCGCTCTCGGGCGCAGCCGGCGGTATGGACCTTTCTGGTCTCGACTTGTCCGGGCTGGACATTGACCTTTCGGGTGTTGGGAGGGACATCGACTTTAGTGACATCATGGCCAAAGCGCCGGCCCCAGATTTCTCGGGCATCTTTGACGGTCTGGAACTCACACCCGAGCAAATGCAGCAGGTGGGAGCACTTGCCAACCAGCTGTTTGAGGGCTTTATGCGCTCTGATCAGTTTAAGGCGCTGTCACCCGAAGACCTTAAAGACGCGTCAAAGCTCGCTGCCGCATTCTCGGCATATCTTGAGAATGATGCCGCAGCCCAGCAAATTTTGGCACAGCTCAAAGCGCTCGGCGGCGATGCCCTGGCCGAGCGTCTGCAGCAGGTGATGGGCGACTATGTGCAAAAGCAGCTGGCTCCGTATTTGCAGCAGTCTATGGATCAGGTGATGAAGGCGGTCAGCGAGCAGATTGCGACGACGGTATCAACCCAGCTCAAGGCGGGTGCGGCAGGGCTCATGGACCAAATGGCGACGCAGATGTCTTCGAGTTTTGCCAACCTGGCGAGCGCCATGCGCGTGGATGCGGGCGCCTTTGCTCGTGCCATCCACTTCAACATGGACGCCGAGGACCTGAGCTCGCTCATGATGAGCTATGCCAAGGCGTCGAAGCTCACCTACGACAACAATCTGACCACGTTGGGCTATGCGGACGAGGCGGACCCCATTTCGGTCAAGATTTTCCCGCGCGACTTTGAGGCCAAGGAGCGCGTGCTCGATCACATCGATGCGTACAACAAGCAGGTCAAAGCTGCTGGCCACGACGAGCAGGCAATCTCGTACACCGACTACATGGGCATCATCATGGGTTCGGTGACCGACATCGTGAACACCATCAGCTTGGTGCTCATCGCATTCGTGAGCATCAGCCTGGTCGTGAGCTCCATCATGATCGGCATCATCACCTACATCAGCGTACTGGAGCGCAAAAAGGAGATTGGCATCCTACGCGCGATCGGCGCGTCGAAGCGTAACGTGGCCAACGTATTCAATGCCGAGACCTTTATCGAAGGTCTCATTGCCGGCGTCTTTGCTATTGTCGTCGTGGTGGCCGTGAGCTTTCCGGTTAATGCCTGGGCGCTTGCGGCCAAACAGGTACCCAATCTGATGAGCCTGCCCGTGCAGGATGCGCTGATGCTCATTGCAATTTCTGTGTTGCTGACGGTTGTTGCCGGCCTGCTGCCGGCTCGCAGCGCATCCAAGAAAGACCCTGTGGAAGCCCTGCGTTCCGAATAATGTGACAAAGGGGCAGTCCCTTTGTCACATTGGGGGCCCAATTACCGTTCGGCACGTTAAGGGTCCCCGCTCCCCGCTTAACACTTGACGAAGAATCTCCATCTTTATATACCTATCGGTAGGCATATAGGTTGCATTGCCGATAGAAACGGAGTAACCATGACTCTCATCGCACCAGCCGAAAAGGACCGCCCCCGTGAGAGCGGCGCATTTGCTTGGATTGTCGTTATTGCGCTCGGTTTAATGTCTGCGGGAACAACCGGCACCTACAGCATCATTGCCGGCTCATTCATCGCTCCTGTATGTGAAGACCTGGGCTTTGACTACACTTCTTTCTCTTTCTATTTCACCGCGATTCTTCTTGGCCTTGCGCTTGGGCTTCCGCTTTTGAGTCGTTTCATTCCAAAAGTAATCGGCAAACCATGGCATATTTGCGTTGAACTCGTCCTTATTGCCGCCGGCGCCGCAATGGCGTTCTACACCGAGGTCTGGATGTTCATCGTCTCCGCCGCAGTGATCGGCATCTGCTTTTCGTTCACAACGGGTGTCTGCATGTCCGATGTCATTGACCAATGGTTCAGTAAATCGTCTGGTCTTGCCATCGGCCTTGCGTGGGGCGTTAATTCTCTCTGCACGCTGCTATTGAGTCCTGTCATTACACTGGTCATCGAGCAGCAAGGCTGGCGTACGGGTTACATCGTACTTGCGGCCGTTTCTGCAGCCATGATATTGCCCACAAGCGCATTTATCATTCGCCTTAAGCCTTCTGATCGCAATATGCTTCCGTACGGAGAGACTACCTCCGAAACCCATGAGAGCTACAGCGCCGATGAAAAGGAAGATGTCTCTTCGGGCATGGCGCTCCGCGATGCCGCGAAAACGCCATCTTTTATTCTCTGTGCCCTTCTGCTCTGCGTGGCGCAACTCACCTGCTGCATGAACCAGCTGTTCCCGACCTATGCAAGCGAGGTCGGCTTCAATCCCATCGTGGGAAGCCTAATGGTTTCGGCGGCCTCGCTCTCCGATATTTTCCTAAATCCCTTCGTAGGCAAAACATGCGACAAGCTCGGTGCTATTAAAGCAACGGTCGCATGGACGGGAGTCAGCATTCTTTCATTCCTACTTCTCATCTTTGGCGGAAGCAACGAGACCGTTTCCATCATCGCGGCCGGCGTAAACGACGTCATGTTCGCCATCGTTGGAACTGCAATGCCGATGATTCTCCTCTCGCTCTTCGGATCACGCGATTTTGGAAGGATCTATTCGATTATTTGCTCAGCGGGCTATGTTGTCGGAGCTTTCGGAATGCCAGTCATGATGAAGGTTTACGGTATGGCAGGGTCTTTCCAAGGAGTATTCGTCTTCTGTATCATCTGCAACCTTCTGATTGCGACATTTGCTTTAGTTTCCGGTCTCCTCAATAAGACTACCGCGAAATAACCTGACCAACGAACTGCCCTTCAGCCCTGTCATTTGTCTCCGCAAGTTAAAACGAAATTGGGGCCGATTCCAACATAGCTGGAATCGGCCCCAATTTCTATTCAACAACTTTTGCAATCATCGCGAACACGGGTTTCGAACCATTCCGCGACCCCGCAAGTCGTCGCATCGCGCTTGCCAAGGTGCCTCTGTTATTACGCGCCTATTTAAACATGAGTTCGACGATCCCTGCCCAAACAGCCTTTTCATCGATGTCTTCATCTTGGGCAACGGTATTGCTCGCTCCCTCAAGTACGGTGTAAAGAATCTGCACGTACAGCATGACGTCTGTTTCATCGGAAAACGCGCCAATTTCTAGGCCATGGAGAAGGATGTCTTTAAGCGCGTCCATAGTTCGGTTGATCGCCGTTGCCTGACGTTCCTGAACTGCAGGGATTCGATTTGCCTGAATACTGACCTCGGCCAGCACGCGACGGCGCTTTTCATCACTACGATAGCCACCTATAACCGAATTGCCGAGCTCGATAAGCGCCGCCTTGAATCCGTCCCTATCGACTATTAGCGAGTAGTCGCGCTGATAGTCGATAGTCGGAAACATACTATCTAAGAGCGTGGTGAAAATATCCTCTTTAGAGGGAAAGTAGTAGTACACCGATGGCTTGGATATACCGACACGGTCGCAGATTTTTCCAATGGACGCCTTGTCGTAACCGACTTCTGCCACAAGATCATACATTGCGTCCAATATTTTTCCCTTTGTGCTCACGCTTCACTTCTCCATTGCAAATCACTTCCGCATTGCCAACATTATTAAGAATGGCAACGGAACATCAATTCGTGTCCAAACACGACCACTATAAACGGTGAACGGTAGGTATCGACAGGCGAATGGCAATTATACAAAAACACCTACCGAACGGTAGGTATAGTAGTACTATAGCTGGTGTAACCCCGCTATTGTCGCGGCCGGACAGCATTGCGGGAAACCCGACGGAAGGACCAACCATGTACGAGAACTATCGTATGCCGGGCGAGTTTGAGAAACGCTCCAACGTCTATGTGACATGGCTTCCCGATTACATTCGCGCAGAGGGCTTCGATAATCGCCAGCCCTGCGTTGACGTAATTAAAGCTTTGCTTGAGTATGGCGACGTTACGGTCAACCTCAACTGTGGCACCCCCGGCTCCTACGAGGAAGCCTGCTCGCGCCTTAAAGAAGAAGGGGTGGATCTCGACCGTATCCAGATTACGCAGTTCGAAGACTCCAACTTCTACGTTCGCGACAACGGCCCCAGCATCATGGTCGACGACGAAGGCCATTCCTATATGGTCAACCCCGCTTGGACCTATTATGGCGTGTGGGACAAGAACTCCCCAGAGTGCCAGTCCGCACGCAGGGCAGCTGTTCACATGGCGGTTGCGCTCGGGTGCTTCGATATCGTCAATTCCGAAATGGTTTCGGAGGGCGGCGACCGCGAGTTTGACGGTCACGGCACCCTGATCGCCATCGAGGACACGGAATGCCGCAAGCGCAATCCCGAGTTCTCAAAAGAGGAAGTGGAGGCCGAGTACAAGCGCATCTACAACCTCAACAAGGTTATCTGGCTGCCGCAGCCTATGCTTGAGGACGACGACTATCGACTGGGCATCCTCGACGAGAAGGAAGATGGAACTCCTGTCTTCGGCATGAGCTTCGCCGCCCACATCGATGAGATGTGCCGCTTTATCACCCCGAACAAGATTCTTCTTGCCGAGGTATCCGATGAGGAGGCCGCCTCGAGCAAGGCGGGCGCGGAATCGCGTCGTCGCATCGACGCCGCCTACGAGATTCTACGCGCCGAGACGGACTGGGAGGGCAAGCCCTTCGAAATCGTCCGCATGCCCACTGCCGAGCCGATCGAGGTTGTCATCGCCCCCGGCGACGAGGACTACGAGCTGTATAAGGGCTTCATCGACGAAATGGGCGGCAAGTTCATGGATGGCACCCCTTGGCCCGAAGGCCCCGTTCACTTTTATGCCGCAGCAAGCTACTGCAACTTCCTCATCTGCAACGGCGTCGTTCTTGGCCAGCGTTATTACCACGAAGGCATGAGCGAAGTCGTGAAGGAGAAGGACGAGCAGGCCAAGGCGGTTCTTGAGAGCTGCTTCCCCGATCGCAAGGTCATCATGATCGACTCTCTCGCGCTTAACCTGTCCGGCGGCGGCGTGCACTGCTGGACCAAGGACGTGGCCGCCAGCTGCTAGCAAGTTCTTAAACTTGCGCTGCCTGATCCAAGCGCCACATTTACAGTCCCCGAGGGATATCCGTGTTTCCCTCGGGGGCGCATTCGACACTTACCATCAAACAATTGAAAGGAAATAGGCATGAACAACAGCCTTCGCGGTCGCGACTACCTCAACATCCACGATCTTTCCTCTGAGGATTTCCGTTACCTCATCGATCTTGCCTGGAACCTCAAGGCCCAGAAAAAGTCCGGTGTCGACCAGCGCTACTTCCCCGGCAAGAACGTTCTCGCCAACTTTGAGTGGGGCTCGACCCGCACTCGTTGCGCCTTTGAGACCTCTTGCAACGACCTGGGCATGGGCTTCACCTATCTGACCAACTCCCACATGGGCGATTGCGAGACCATCGAGGATGCCATGCGCGTCTTCAACGGCATGTATGATCTCATTGTCTATCGTGCACAAAAGGACGAGCAGTTCCTCTATGATGTCGCCGACTTGGTCGATATTCCAGTCATCAATGCCCTCACCCTCGGCGATCACCCGACCCAGATGCTCGCTGACGCTCTCACGATGGAGGAGCAGTGGGGTGGTCTGCGCACGAGCCGTGGCAAGAAGATGGCCTTCGTTGGCAACTGCGCCGGCGCCCCCGTGTGGTATGGCCGTCTGTGCGCGATGCTCGACATGGACTTCCTCGCCATCGGCCCCGACGACCTCCGTCACCAGATGTGCAAGGAAATGATCGAGGAGGTTGAGGCCTGCTACGCCAAGTACGCGCCTAACAGGACCTTCACCATCACCTCTGACCTTGATGCTCTGGACGGTGTCGACGTAATCGTTACCGAGGAGTGGCGCTACATCAACCCCGAGTGCGGCGACGAGGTTCTGGACCCCGACGACTACAACTCTTGGCTTGGCGACGCCGAGTCCCTGTACCCCTATCGCGTCACCAGTGAGCTGTGCAAGCGCACCAACAACCCCGACATCTTCTGCATGCACGAGCTCCCCTCTGTTCACAACGCAAATCACCGCGTTGGCAAGATGTTGCTCGACCAGTGCAAGAACGACCTGCATCGTGAAATCATCACCGAGGGCTTTGAGATTGCGGACGAGTGCTTTGAGGCCAACGCGTCGGTCATCTTCCGTGAGGCAGAGAACCGTCAGCACACCATTAAGGCCGTTATGTGCGCCCTTCTGGGTCTCTAGGAGCTGTATCAATGGAAAATGCAAAGTTAAAGAGCAGCAAGGTTTACGCATGGGTTCTCGTGATCGCGCTCGGCCTCATGTCTGCCGGTACGACCGGATCCTATAGCGTAATCGCTGGCTCCTTCGTCGCGCCCGTGTGCGAGGAGTTCGGATTTGACTACTCCATCTTCTCGTATTACTTCACTGCAACGCTCATTGGTCTTGCAGCGGCTCTTCCGTTTGTCGGAAAACTCATCCCCAAGGTTGTTGGCAAGTTTTGGCTCCCCGTCGTCGAGCTTATTCTGCTCGCCGCTGGCGCAGGCATGGCCTTCTACACCGAAGTCTGGATGTTCATCGCAGCTGGTGCTTTGATTGGCGTTTGCTTCGCCTTCACTACCGGCGTCGCCATGTCCGATGTTATTGACCAGTGGTTCAAAAAATCTGGCGGCCTGGCAATTGGTCTCGCTTGGGCAGTGAACTCGATTTACATGCTCATCATGAGTCCCGTCATCACCTCTGTCATTGAGGCTGCTGGCTGGAGGACTGGTTATCTGGTGCTCGCTGGCGTCTCCGCCGTGCTCATTCTTCCCGCTTCCATCCTGATTATCCGCTATAAGCCCCAGGACAAGGGCATGCTGCCCTATGGCTATGTCGAAGGCGAGACGGTCGCCGAGACCGAGGAGACGACCGAGGATAGTGCACGTGGCGTTAGCTACGCACGCGCTATTAAGTCGCCTGCATTCTTTTTCTGCATCGGCTTCCTCTGCCTCGTTCAGCTTACTTGCTGCATGAACCAGCTGTTCCCCACCTATGCCGCCGAGGTCGGCTTTAGCCCCATGGTGGGTGGCTTCATGGTTTCCGCCGCATCGCTGTTCGACCTGTTCCTCAACCCGATCGTCGGTACCACTTGCGATAAGTTTGGCAGCACCAAGGCCATTCTGAGCTGGCTCGCCGTCTCGATTCTCTCCTTTGTCATGCTCATGATGAGCAGCGGCAACTCGACGCTCAGCATTCTTGCTGCCGGTGTTAACGACGTCATGTACGTCATCGCCGGCACCGCTCTGACCGTTTTGGTGATGGACGTCTTTGGCTCCCGTGACTTTGGTCGCATCTTCGCGCTCATCTGCTCCGTGGGCTATATCGTCGGCGCCTTTGGCATGCCCGTCATGATGAAGGTATACGAGCTTGTCGGCTCCTTCCAGGGCGTTTTCATCTTCTGTATTGCATGCAACGTCATCATCGGTCTGTTCTTGCTGCTGGCAAAGAAGACTGGTAAGAGCCTCTCTTGGGACGAATAGTTCGATTCGTCTTAGTCATACGCTGTAGGAGTTAATCTGCAGCAGCTTTAGGGCATCGGCTAACGCCGGTGCCCTTTTTCATGGAATGTGACAAAGGGACAGTCCTTTTGTCACATTGGGCGCCTAGCTCGTTTTGCCCACCAACGTGATACGGATGCTTGGATGGGTGTACTCGTCAAACTCGTCCTCGGGCTCCGTGTCAAACGAATAGTACGTTTTGATGAGGTCGTCACTCGTCCTGATGGAGATTCTCTCGTAGAGCGAACCGTTCAAAAAAGCCTGCCTAAACTCTTCGAGGAGCTTTTGCGGTGCTAGGAGCTCGGGACTCACGGTCTTGACGTCTACGGTTTGGACGACAGAGGAAAGCTCATCCAAGTCGAGCTCGATGCGGGCGAGGTTGTCCTCAAGGCTCGCGTCGGGGTCGATCTCCGCTATGTAACTCACTTCCTTGAGCGTTCCCTTGTTATCGAAATCCAGGTACGTATAGGTCTTCTGGGTATCGGAGTCGCCGTCGTGCAAGTAGCCGCGGACATGATAGCCGTAATCTTGATATCGCTCGTAGGGGTCATCGGCGGACACGTACTCGCATGCGGGCTCTAATGCCTTGCGGGCGATGGCGATCTGCTCGGCCGCGGCCGCGGCGTTCTGTTGCATCTTGATGTTTCCCTGCGCCAGCTGCGGGATATAGGCACCGCACACGATTGCGAGGGGCAGTGCCACAAGCGCGACGATCCACTTTTTTGCACGGGGGATAGGCACGCCACAGGCCTCTGCCATGGCCTTTGCGTTGGCAAAGCTTTCGGCAAGCACGTCTGCCGCGGTGGCGACGGCGCCTACGGCAGCGGCGACTTCTGCCGCGCCGCCCAGGTTGCGCGCGGTCTCGTTGTCGCTGTTCTTGAGCAGGCGCGCAGCGGCCTGTGTGCCAATAACGCCCGCGATTTGTGCCGAGCGGTCTTTCTCGGACTGCTCGACGGCGAGTCGGCGCTGCATTTCTTTCCACTGCTTGCCGCGCATGCCAAAGCGCGGCGCGAGCGCGCAGTAGCAGAAGATGGCGAGCTCGACGGCGGTGAGCGCCAAGGCGGTCATCATGCCCGTCTCCTGGAAGCCTTCGTGACGGAAGACGATGTCGTCAATCATTTCGAAGGGAATGATCAAAAGGGGCAGCACGAATGCCATGGCGAGCGCCGCTCCGGCAATCTTGGGACAGATGCAGTATCGCTGGATGCGCTTGCGTTCTTGTTCGGAAAGTGTTGCCATAACTGATCCTTGGTGTCGTAACGGTCGTTGCGGCGCATGGGGCGCGGGGCGCATCAGTTTGAGCTAGCGCTGGATAAGAACATAGAGCAAGATGCTCATCGCGATGAGCAAGAAGCCTGCGATGTTAAACATCAGTGTGGCAAAGTTGCCCACGATGGGGCGTTCGACATAGCTTTTGTCTGGGTTGCTGGGGTTGTAGTACACGGTCATTTGGCTACCGAGGGGCCAAAGCTGCTCCGCGAGGGTGCCTAGGCGGGCGATGGGGCCTGTCTGCACGTGCAGCCAGCCCTTGGCGTCTTCGTAGGCGGTGGCTTGCGTGCGGATGGGGAGTCCCGACAAGCTTTTGGTCTTTATGCCACGGAATTGTTTTTTCGCGCGGTATTGCGTGCCGTCGACGGCGTATTCCAAAACGGGATACATCCTGCCTTCGCCCATAAAGCGATGGTCGATGACCGTTCCCATGGTCACGGCGGTACAGGCCTTGGCTTTCTTGCGAGCGGCGGCTTTCATGAGCGCGCTCACTCCGATAAGCAGGATGCCGATGCCCCCAACCAAGATGAGCGCGAGCAGGGATATCTGCGACGTGGTCACGGCGTTCTCCTTTGGCGCGATACCGTCATATGTGACCCAGTATAGAGAACCCCCGCCCTCGGTGGGCGTATTATGTGACAAAGGGACAGTCCCTTTGTCACATTGATTTGAGAATGGATGTTGATGTATTTATCGCTGGCTCCTATGGAGGGGATTACCGGGCATGTGTTCCGTCGCGTGCATGCGGAGTGCTTCGGCGCGCTCGATTGTTATTACACGCCGTTTTTGCCGCCGCCGCGGGTGGGCAATCGCTTTGGCGGCAAGGCGTTTAAAGAGGTCGATCCTGCCAACAACCAGGGACTTAACGTGGTGCCCCAGCTGATGTCCAAGAATGCGGACGAGTTTGTGTGGGCGGCGCAGGTGCTTGCCGATATGGGTTACCGCGAGGTCAACCTCAACCTTGGCTGCCCTTCGGGTACGGTGGTCGCGAAGGGCAAGGGTTCGGGCTTTCTGCGCAATTTGGATGAGCTCGAGGTGTTCTTGAGCGACGTGTGCGAACGCTCGCCCTTGCCGGTGTCGGTCAAGACCAGACTGGGGCTCGAATGCGATGACGAGTACGAGCGCGTGCTCGACCTCTATTGCCGAATGCCGCTGGCGGAGTTGATCGTGCATCCGCGCGTGCAAAAGGACCGTTATACGGGCTCACCGCGCAAAGAGTTTTACGGCGAGACGCTGGAACGGGCGCCGTTCCCCGTGGCCTATAACGGCGACATCTTTGATCTTGAGGACATGGATGCGCTGGTGAAGGCCTATCCCGGAACACGCCACGTAATGTTGGGGCGCGGCTTGCTTGCGAATCCCGCGCTGGCTCGCATGGTTAAGGGCGACCCTGCCGCTACCGCCGCTGAGCTGCAACGCTTCCATGACATGCTGTTTGCGGCCTATGCGGACGAGATTGGGGGCAACGCGGTCTTTCGCATGAAGGAGTGGTGGTTCTACGCCAAATGCGCCTTCGCCGATCCCGCGACCGTTCACAAACTCGTACGCAAGACCAAAAAGGTCGATGAATACCGTGCCGCTGTCGACCGTGTCTTTCGCGAGCAGCAGCTTGCGCCCATCGCCCGCTTTTGTGGCTAAATGATCCCTTGGGGACGGAGAAGAACGGATCGCCTGTGCCGGACCCATGCAAAAAACTGTACGCCAGCATCCAAGGATGTCGAAAAATATCGTTTTTGGATGCTGACGTACATGTTTGGTTCGGCAGGGGACTAGGCAATCATTGCATCGAGTGTAATGAGTTCCCTGAGTCGCTCCGTGCGCGTTTGCCCATGGCGCTTTGCCTTTGCGTCAAATGCTTCAAGAACCGATTCGCCCACACGTGCCGATAAAACAACGCTTGGTTCATCGGAAATCGGCGGCCTTCCCAACTTGACGGTGTGGCCCTTCGGCCACTCATCTTTTTCGTATGCCGCTGCGGCTTTTTCTAGCTCACCGGGAGCAAACCCCATCATCTTTTCGAGCTGTTTAGCGTCCATAGCGCCTCCTATCGATCGATTCCGATTTCCCTGAGCACCTTGCGCGTAGGAGGGACAAGGGCGTGGTAAATGATGTAACCATCCCGATCGGGGCAACATCGAGCGATGAGCTCCATGAGGCGGCTTCTCTTTTTGTATACAATTTTGTAGACAAAAATACAAGTAACTAGTCATTTAAGAACGTCCCCAACGACTGCCCACAAATAGCTGTACGTCAGCATCCAAAGATGTCGAAAAATATCGACTTTGGATGCTGACGTACATGTTTGTGCCGTATGGGTTTGTGCGTTGGGGCCGGCCGACCGCAATAGAACGCTAGAGCAGGTTCTTCTGTATCCACGCGATGATGTCGCCCGACTCGTAGAGTGGCGTGCCGTCAATGAACAGGCAGGGAACTTGGCGCTTTCCGCCGACGGCGATGAGCGTCTGCTCGGCATCGGAATCGGTCGAGATATTACGCTCGGGGATGGTCACGCCGTTATCGGCCAGGAAACGCTTGACCTTTATGCAATACGGGCAGCCGGTCATAACGTAGAGCGCGAGCTCGTGATCAGTAGCCATAGGTCTCCAATCGGTTGAGGTTTCGATTGAAATACCCAAAGCCGCCGCGGTCTATGCACGCGTCAACGACGACTCGATTGCCTGTACCAGAAACGCCGTGGCGCCGGTGCCGCAGGGCTTGTCGTAGTAGTCAACAAAGCGCTGGTCGGCAAGATAGCCGTGGGCGAGCCCCAAGTACGCCTCGTCTTGGGGCTCGCATCCCCAGTTGAGAGCAATCCAGCGACGATGCATCGCGACAAGCTTGCGAGCCTCGCTTCCATCCGGTTCGCCGTCGCTCATGGCAATCGAGAGCTGGCCCAGAATAGCGCGTTCAAGTTCCTTCATGTCGTTCCATGTCTGAGGATCCATATCCAGTAACGTTTCGTTTGCTGCATCGATAGCCTCATCGCCATAGCGCGCCCGCGCTTCGGCGCCGTAGCGCTCCTCGTTTTCTTGCACGGCGCGCCAGCGTTCCAGTTGCGGCAGCACGGCGCCCATGAGCGAGACAGCTTCGTCGAGCGACATACCGGTGTTTTGTGCCAGGCGCGGGGCACAATCCTCGATCATTGCCTCCATCGTAGTGTCGTAGGTGTACTTGCCGTGGTCGTAGCACCACTTGCAGTAATGATCGGTCGCGGTGCCCGCAGCATCGGTGCCGCAGTCGTCGGGTGTGAGCACCATGCCGCAGCTCTGGCAATAGTGCTCGGGCATTTCGAGCAGGTGGGACAGCGGTTCTCCGGTTACGGCGGCAATGAGCTTCATCATGTCGATGCCCGGGGTGACTTCGCCGCGCTCCCAGCGGCTGACGGCTTGGCGCGTGACATAGAGCTTGGCGGCAAGCTGCTCTTGGGTAAGGTTGTTGGCGCGACGGACGGCGATGAGTTTTTCTGCAAAGGCCATAACGGCTCCTTTCTGCTGCTTGTTGGCTTAAGCATACGCGGCGGCCGACGCCCTTCCAAGCAACCGTTGGTTGCAAAAGGGGCGGTCGCGGTGAGGGATTACGCGCATCGCGCATGCCCTCATGCCGTACAATGACCGGCATGAAACCTATTGCACACATACATACCGACCTGCCGCAAAAGTTCGGCATCCCGCGCAACAGCTTTTTGGCGCCCCATCTTGAGGGACGCATCGTCTTTGAGCCGGAATTTGCCTCCAGCGCGGCAGTTGAGGGTCTGGACTCCTTCTCTCACCTGTGGCTGCTCTGGCGCTTTGAAAACGGAACACCCGGCGGCGCGGCCGAAGACATCGCCGCCGATGCCAAGACACAGGATAGGTCCGGCACCAACGCCAAGTGGTCGAAGACCGTGCGTCCGCCGCGCTTGGGTGGAGCCGAGCGCGTGGGCGTATTTGCCACACGCAGCCCGTTTCGCCCCAATCCCATCGGTCTTACCTGCGTCAAGCTCGATCGTGTCGAGCTTACCGACGACGGTCCCATCATCCATGTGCTGGGAGCGGATCTGCGTGACGGCACGCCCATCTACGACATTAAGCCCTACATTCCGTTTGCGGACTGCCACTCGGATGCGACCGGCGGCTGGATTGAGGATGCGCCGTGGCAAGAGCTCGACGTTGACTTCCCGCAAGCGCTGCAGGAGATGGTCCCGCCCACGAAGCTCCCCGGGTTGGTCGAGGTCCTTCGCCAAGATCCGCGCCGCGCGGGTAGCAAGCACGAGCCAAACCGCATTTACCACTTGGCTTACGCTGGGCTCGACATATCCTTTACGGTTGACGGATCCAAGTTGACGGTAACCGCCGTCAACGACGCGCGGGACTAGCCAGCCATTCGATGGCGCTCGCCAAATTCAACGCCAAACCCCGTGCCAAAATCGCCCACGCTGGTGGACAATAACGCCTATCAAAACAATCCGCTTTGCACGGGAGCTCAGCATGAAATACGACTTTACTTCGCTTATCGACCGCCACGGCATGGACGCCATCGCCGTTGACTCCTGGGGCGAGATCCCTGGCATGGCTCCGAACGCGCCCGACGAGGGCTTCGACCGCATCCCCATGTGGGTGGCGGACATGAATTTTGCCACGGTGCCCACGGTCCAGGAGCACATCATTCAGCGCGCCCAGCATCCCATGTTTGGCTATTTCGATCCGCGCGACGAGTACTTCGACCGCATCATCGAATGGCAGAGCCGACGTAATGGCGTCGAGGGTCTGCTCCCGGAGCATATCGGCTACGAAAACGGCGTGCTGGGCGGTGTCGTGTCGACCCTGCGGGCGTATGTCCAGCCGGGCGATGCGGTGCTGGTCCACAGCCCTACCTACATCGGCTTTACCAAGTCCATCGAAGCCGCGGGCTATCGCATTGTCCACAGCCCGCTTAAGCTCGACGACCAGGGCGTGTGGCGCATGGACTTTGAGGACATGGAACGCAAGCTCACCCAAAACCACATCCACGCCGCGGTGTTCTGCTCGCCGCACAATCCTTGTGGCCGCGTATGGGAGCGCGACGAGATCGAGCGCGCCATGGACATCTATCGCCGGCACGATTGCGTGGTGATTTCGGACGAGATTTGGTCCGACATCATCTTGCCCGGTCACAAGCATATCCCGACGCAGTCGGTGAGCGAGGATGCCCGCATGCGCACGGTCGCCCTCTATGCGCCCAGCAAGACGTTTAACCTGGCGGGCCTGGTCGGCAGCTACCACATCATCTATAACGAGACGCTGCGCGACCGCGTGTGCGCCGTGTCCAATAAGACCCACTACAACGAGATGAATGTCCTTTCGATGCATGCGCTTATCGGCGCCTACCAGCCGCAGGGCTACGAGTGGCTCGATGAGCTCAACGAGGTTATCGAGGGCAACATTGACTACTTCTGCGATTACGTGGACGAGCATTTTGAGGGCGTGTCCTATTCGCGCCCGCAGGGCACCTATATGGTGTTCCTGGACTGCACGGAGTGGTGCCGCGAGCATGGCTGCGATATTCAGTGGCTGCTCGACGAGGGGGCGCGTGTGGGCGTGGGCTATCAGGACGGCCGTCCATTCCATGGACCTTGCCACATTCGCGTGAATCTGGCGCTGCCGCTTTCGCGTGTAAGGGAGGCGTGCGACCGCTTGGACCGCTACGTTTTTAATGCACGGTAAGTGAGTGCTGCATGCGGGGCTGTCTGCCAGATTGGCTGGAAGGCCCCGTATGGTAAAGCATCTGTAACCATTGAGCGCAAGCGCGGTTTTGTCTGCTAATATCTTTGCTCTTGAGTCTGTAAACAGGATCGTCTGGAGCTCGATGAAAAGACCTCGTCGCTCGGCCGCCATATCGTTGTTTGTTGCGCTTGCAGTGGTGGGCGCCTTTGTCGTGGCGATAGCTGGCTGTTCCGGGTTGAATGATGGGGCCGCGGCGTCTGCATCAGAAGGCGCAGCCGCCTCGCAGGTCAAAGACGACAACCTTAAGACGCTCAACGTTGGCAGCGACCTCTATCCACCGTTTGTGTATAGCAACGAGTACGGCGATATTGTTGGCCTGGATGTCGATATTTTGACCGAGGCTTTGGGCCGCATTGGCTACAAGCCAAAGTACCAGCTGATCGACTGGGAAAAGAAGAAAGAGCTGCTGGCGAGCGGCGAGCTCGATTGCGTCATGGGCAGCTTTAGTATGACGGGCCGCGAAGGCGAGTATCGCTGGGCGGGGCCGTACCTTGCGAGCCGACAGGTGGTTGCTGTCGATCCCGAAAGCGATATCTACACGCTTGCCGATCTTGAGGGTAGGGTCGTGGCGGTCCAGTCCACCACCAAGCCCGAATCGATTCTGCTCAATCACACCAATGAAAACGTTCCGCAGATTAAGGAGCTCTACAGCTTTTCGGACCGCTCGTACCTGAACCCGGCGCTTGTCGAGGGCCTAGTCGACGCCATCGCCGCGCATGAGTCCTCGCTGCTCACCTACGAAAAAGACTATGGCGTGACGTATCGCATTTTGTCTGAGCCGCTGCTAGAGGTTGGTTTGGGCACCGCTTTCGATATCAACGACACACGCGGCATCGACGTTAAGCTCACCCATGCCTACCAAGAAATGCTTGCCGATGGCACCATGGAGCGCCTGGTGTCAAAGTATTTTGATGACCCTTCGCCCTTTTTGAATGTGGAGGGCCTGTCATGATTGATGCGTCCGACCACACCGCTCAGGAGCGGGGCGATCGTTCGGCACGGGAATGGCTCATCGTCGTCCTGTTGGGGATAGCGCTCTCGATTGTTGCCGGCGTGACGAGCTACGCCTACACGACAGCTCAGGCCGAGCAGCGCTTTGCCGACGTTGTCGATTACGTGGCGACACAGAGCCTTTCCTACGATGCGTTCAACAGCGCCTATGCGACCAAAAACCTGATTCGCGTTATGGAGATCGCCGGAGAGGCGGCGCGCGATATGGAGCGCGACGGCTCGGTGGATAACGCTACGTTGGAGCAATATGCTGACCAGTTTAATGTGACAGCGCTGATCGTAACGGATGCATCGGGCAACTTGGTGTCCGAGTCCTCGAAGGATGACGTGGGCTACGAGTCGCTCGCCGCGAATCTCAAAGAGGCGCCTGTGCTGGAGGTGGCAGCCCATCCGCTTAAGTCCTATACCGCTCGCATTACGCTTGCGGACGATTCGGTCGCAGACATTGGCTGCGTGGCCCGGCGGGACGGTGAGGGCATCGTTGTCGCGGTGAGGCACCAGAGCGCCAAGGCGGTCGCGAGCAATACGCTCAAGTTGCAGAGCTTGCTCGATGGTTATGAGACCATCGATAGCGGCAATATCGTGATCGAAAACGACGGTAAGGTCGTTGCGACCAACGCTGTTGAGCCCGCCGTGTCAGGCGTGTTCGATTTGCCTGCGACGGATGCCATCGTTGTCAACGGCATTAAGGAGCGTTGCCTGGCTGGTAAGGTCAGATTGGTTAACGACAGCGGTGAGTGGTATCTGGGCACATTTGGTAAAGCGCGCGATTTTTACGTGTACACCTATGCTCCCGCGCAGCGTTACTTTGAGGTTGTTGCCGCTGTTGTTGCCAGCGTGTTGGCACTCTACGGCGGTGTTATAGCCACTGTTGTGTTGGTGCGCCGCCGCGCCGAGAGCCAACGCTTTGCCGACCTGTTGCTGCAGGAGCGCGACTATGGCGACAAACTGGCAAAAGCGGCGCGCGAAGCTTCGTCTGCCAACTCTGCAAAGACGGAGTTCCTGCGTCGCATGAGTCACGACCTGCGCACGCCCATCAACGGCATTCGCGGTATGGTCGAGGTGGGCAATGCCAACGCGGACGACTTGCAAAAGCAGACTGAGTGCCGCTCAAAGATCTGGACGGCGTCGGGACTGTTGCTCGACCTTGCGAACGAGGCACTCGATATGAGCCGCTTGGAGAGCGGGCAGGTCGACCTGAATCTCGTGCCTACAGATATGGTGGCCCTCAACCGTGAGGTGTGCGATATTCTGGAGCGCCAAGCCGAGGAGCGCCTGGTGACAATTATCTGCGACCAACGGACTCTTGATCATCCCTATGCCCGGGTGAGCGTGACGCACCTCAAGCGTCTGTTGCTCAATATTGCCGGTAATGCCGTCAAGTACAACCGCCAGGGCGGCTATGTTCGCCTGACATGCCGCGAGGTGGAGCCGGTGGACGGTGTCCCCGTCTATGAATACACGATCGCCGATAACGGCATTGGCATGAGCGAGGAGTTTCAACAGCACCTCTACGAGCCGTTCAGCCGCGAGGAACAGCAGGTGGAAGGCGCTTCATCGGGAACTGGCCTGGGCGCGTCTATTGCCAAACAGTTGGTCGAGCTTATGGGCGGAACCATGAGCTTTACGAGCGCCTTGGGGCGGGGGACGACGTTTACCATTTGCCTGCCGTTTGAGAAGTGCAAGAGTTCCGAGATTCCCCAGGCAGTTCGCGTGGATGCAGGCGACAGCGACGTGATCCAGGGCCTGCGTGTTTTGCTCGTAGAGGATAACGACCTGAATGCCGAGATCGCACAGTTTACGCTCGACCGCGCCGGTGCCGTCGTGACACATGTTAAAGATGGCGAGTCTGCCGTCGAGACGTTTGCCGCGAGCGCGCCGCACGAGTACGACGTGGTATTGATGGACATCATGATGCCCGGCATCGATGGCCTTGAGGCCACGCGTCAGATTCGAGCGCTCGATCGCGAGGACGCCGCGACCACGCCGATTATCGCCGTGAGCGCCAATGCCTTTGCCGACGACCGTAGGCTTTCGCGCGAGGCGGGCATGAACGCGCATCTGAGCAAACCCGTGAGTTCTCAGGATCTCGTTGAGGCGCTTGCGCACATAGCCGCCGACGCTTCATAAACAAATAGCTCGGTTCCAATACTGGTTGGAACCGAGCCATTTTGCTATTTGCAGGACCTGTTTTTGGGCTTACTTTTCATGGATCTGCTTGCCGCAAAGATGCTCAATCGAAATCTCGTAGAGTTGGACGCCCTTGATGTCTTTGGCGATTTCCTCTTCAACTTCTTCGGCAGAGGGGTAGTACTTAAGCGCGAGCTGGCGGACTTTGTCCTCGATAAACGCAGGTGTCTCATCTACCAGACGGCAACGACCAAAGACCACGGTGCTCATAACATAGGGAGCCCAGTCATCGTCCTTGTACCACTCGTTGCCGTAAACGGTAAAGCAGACTTTATCATCACGCCTGAGTGAATCGACCTTGTGGCCAGCCTTGGCACCATGGAAATAAATCTTGTCGTGCTCGGCGTCAAAGAAGTAGTTGACGGGAATGGCATACGGGTAGCCACCATCGCCGTTGACGGCAAAGACACCGCGCTTGCAGATAGCGAGCAACTCGCGCGCTTCCTCGTCAGTGATGGCGCGTTTCTTTCGACGTAAGGGCCTAAACATCGTTGGCTTCCTTTCTAACTGTGCATGGTGGGTGGGCACAAACTATAGCGAAACAGTTCCGTTTTTCTTGATGCGGGCGAGGATGTTTTTGAGCTTGTTAAAGTCGAGCGGTTTGGGCAGATGGGCGTTCATGCCGGCATCGTGTGCCGCCTTGGCGTCCTCGGCAAAGGCATTGGCGGTGAGCGCGATGATGGGGATGTCGGCTGCATCGGCCTTCTCGCTCAGACGAATCGCGCGAGTTGCCTCGTAGCCATCCATACCCGGCATCATGATGTCCATCAGGATCGCATCGAAGCTGCCGGCGGGACGACTAGTGTATAGTTCGACCGCTTCTTTGCCGTCGGCGGCGCGAGTTACGACGATGCCTTCGCTTTCGAGCAGGGCCTGGGCAATTTCGGCATTGAGCTCGTTGTCTTCGGCCAAAAGAACGTTCATGCCGGCAAGCGAGCAGCTGATCGCCTGCTCGTCCGCACCTTCTCTTGCCTGAGGGTTCTTGTCGATATCGAGCGGAATCTGGACGTTGAACGTACTTCCCATGCCGACCTCGCTCGAAATCTCAATCGTGCCGCCCATCATGTCTATGAGCGATTTGACGATCGGCATGCCCATGCCAGTTCCCTGAAATTTACTGCGGGCATCGTTGCCCTCTTGGGCAAACGGTTCGTAGATGTGCTTTAGAAACTCGGGCGACATGCCGATGCCGGTGTCCGAGACGCTAAAGCAAAACACGGCGTGCTCGTCGTCGACCGGCTTGATGGTCGATGAGAACGTGACGGTGCCTCCGTGCTTGTTGTACTTGATGCTGTTGTCGAGCAGGTTGACAAGGATCTGCCGAATATGGGTGGGGCTGCCGATCATATATTGGTCGACAGCGTAGGGCTCGCTGGTGTCGAGCATGGTTATGCCGCGGTCCGATGCGCGGAGCTTGCACAGTACGAGCGCATTGTCGCACAGCTCTTTAAGGTTGAATGATTCGTGCTCGAGCGTCACTTTGCGCTCCTCGATCCTGCCCATCTCGAGGATGTCGTTAATCAGTGACAGCAGGTGATTGGCGGCAACGCGCGCCTTGGCGCGGCTTTCGCGGGCGACCTGCATGTCGCCTTCTCTCAATTCCTCAATTTCGATAAGGCCCAGGATGCCGTTGAGCGGCGTGCGGATGTCGTGGCTCATGCGCGTGAGGAAAGCGGTTTTGGCGGCGTTGGCGGCATCGGCTTTCTGCCGTTCCTCCTGTGCGCGGTAAAGCGACCAGACAAGGATGACGATGCCGGTGAGCAAAATGCAGATGACGACTGCCGCAATGACGATGCGGTTGCGGTAGAGAAGTCGGAACGCATCCGATTCTTGCGCCGAGTACGATGTGGGGAAATAGCTGTTTGCAGAGAGCGATTCACCTGCATTGACGATGCCCTTATTGATGATTCCCAGCAGCTCGGGCTTGCCGCGCGAAATTAAACACGATAGTTGTGCCGTGTTGGTGAGTTCCTGTGTTTCGAAATCCTCGATGTCGTAGATGTCGCGGAGAGTTTCCAGGCGCGTGCTGGGGACAATGATGCAACGTGCCTTCCCCTCATCGAGGGCTTTGAGCACCTCGCCGTCATTCGAATACTCGGTTACCGTTGCGTTCGGAAAGAGACTTTCGAGCTCAAAACGGTTAACGATTGTGCTCTTTGTACAAGCGATGTTCTTAAGGTCGCTGTTCAGGTTTTTGCCACTGTGAATGGCGGTCAGCGAAACCGTTCCCATCGAGTTTGACTGGATGACCCCTGTCTGCTCGGCGAGCCAGTAGTCGCGAAACAACGGCAGGGCGACATCGATGGTCCCGTTGGAAAGGGCTTTGATCATTTGTTTGTTGCTCGAGAGTGCGATTGTTTTGACCGTAATGCCAAACTTGTCGTGCAACGTCGTTGCAAGCGAGGCGAGCGACCCTTCCATCTCGCCGTCGTCATTTTGCGTACAGTAGGGAAGTTGGTTTTTAAGATAGCCGATCGTGATGGTATTGCCGTTTTCTTTGAGCCAGGTGGTCTCGGGGCCGGTGAGCGATGACGAGCCACTGTTTTGGGTCGAGTAACTCGATTTGACTTCCTCGTTATAGCGCGGGTTATCGCGGGCGATGGTCGTCATGGCGGCGTTGATGTCGTTCATCAGATCAGGGCGGCTTTTGGGAACGGCAAAATAGTAGTCGCTCGAGCCTACGTAGAACATGGGTGACGCATCGGGCGACGAAATGGTGTCGTTCATGATGACGGCGTCGACCTCGCCGTCTGCAAGCGCCTCAAAGAGGGCACTGCCGGTGTCGATTTCTTTATAGGTGCAGGTAACGCCTTCGTCGGCGAGCCACTGCTGGCCGACGATAGTTTGCATAACGCCAGAGTTGCAGCCGATGGTGAGGCCTTGGAGCGCCTGGGGGTCACCCTTGGCCAGGTCGTCGCGGTCGGGCCTGGCGTAGATGTAGTAGCGCTCGGTGCCCTCGGGGTTCGAGGAAAAGAGCAGCTTCTGCTCGCGTTCTGCCGAATACGAGATGTTGGGCATGAGGTCGATTTCGCCTGCTTCGAGCATGTCCATAAGCTCGGAGAAGGTGCCGCTAACGTATTCGTATTGCCAGCCCTTTGTGTAATACGAGAGGGTCTGGAGGTACTCGTAGCCCCACCCCGAGAGTCGCTCGCCCGGCATGCCTTCCTGGAAGCCTTTGTTGTTGACGAGCCAGCCAACGCGGACCGTCTTGACCTGCTGGTCGGAGTCGGCGGCAAAGGCGGGGGCGGGCATGACGGCGCTCAGTATGGCGAGCGCGGCAAGCGCGACGGCCAGGGTGCGATATAGAGCCAAGCGAAGGACGGCGGAAGGTTTCACATGAAATCCTATCGAGTTGAGACAGTTTCGCATAAGGATACCAGCTCAGCCTGCCCATTCAGCCGCCGCACCGCTAAACGGTTAGGTAGTCATTGGGGACGTTCTTAACTGACTAGTCGTTTAAGAACGTCCCCAATGACTAGTTCCGTTTGCGGGGGAGGCGTGGGACAATACCGAGCGAATGTGATTGGGCGTCTGGGAAAAGGGGTCGCGATGAACAAGTTGAGGACGCTTGCCGACGTGTTGCGCCAGGCTGGCTTTGCGCGCATCACGGGCCTGTTTCTCGTCTTCTATCTGCTGTGCTCGACGGCCGTCTGGCTGTCCGAGCCCACGACCCTTACGTTTGGCGACGGCCTCTGGTTTAGCTTTGAGACCGTATCGACGATCGGCTTCGGTGATATCCCGGCCGAGACGCCGGTTGCCCGCGCTATCACCGTCGTTTTGAGCGTCATCAGCATCTTCTACATCGCCATGCTCACGGGCGTGGCGGTGAACTACTGCAACACGCTCATCAAGATGCGCCAAAAGGACACCATGGCGCGCTTTATGGATGATCTGGAGCATTTGGAAGAGCTCGATCGTGACGAGCTTGCCGACCTATCGCGCCGTGTGCGCGAATATCGCCGACGCCAACGCTAGAACGGGCGCCGCGCGTCACGACGAGGGGGACTGAATATGAATATCACGGTATACCTGGGTGCCAGCGTCGGCAATGACCCGGCGTTTCTGCCCGCGGTGCAGGAGCTGGGCGACTGGATTGGCGCTAACGGACACGCGTTGGTATACGGCGGGTCCAAGTCGGGTCTGATGGGTGCGCTCGCCGATAGCGTACTCGAGGCAGGTGGACACGTGACGGGTGTTGAACCGAGCTTTTTTATCGAGGCCGAGTTTCAACATGACGGTATCGACGACCTCATCGTGACGAGTGACATGGCCGAACGCAAGGCCAAGATGATTGAGCTCGGTGACGCGTTCATCGCCTTTCCCGGTGGGACGGGTACGCTCGAGGAGATTGCCGAGGTCATGTCCGCCGTGTCGTTGGGGCATCTCGATGCGCCGTGCATTCTGTACAACCTTGGGGGCTACTACAACGATCTTAAGGCGTTGCTCGAGCACATGATTGATAAAGGGCTTTCGAGCCCGAGGCGCCAGCACGGCATCTACTTTGCCGACGATTTGCGCGAGATTGCCTCGATTATCAACGGATAAGTCTTGAGCCTGCCCCACTATGACTCCCAATGGTGCCGTTTGCGGCGCAGACGGTTGGCTCGTTCGGGTAACGCTCGCTCTACAATAAAACGTATCTTTGCCGAATTTGACCACGGGAGGTCCCGATGGATAGTCTTGCAAAACCCAAAAACCGTGCGCTGTTTTTAGTTAGCGTTGCCGTGACCGGTGCGTTCGCAGGCGCCGCGGTCTGGCTGTTCTTTTTTGCGATGGAGCACGGTGTCGACTATCTATGGACCGAGATTCCGCACGCGCTGGGCGTCGCTTCGCCTGAGCTCGCGAGCGGCCCGTTCGGTTTTCTGCCGTACCCGTTTTTTGTCTGCTTGCTGGGCGGCCTGCTGATCGGTCTGTACGAAAAGATTACGGGCACCAAGACCGATGACCTCAACCAGGTGATGGCCAAGGTTAAACAAGACGGTCGCTACCCGTACGACAACCTCGGCAAGCTTTCGCTTGCGGCATTGCTGCCGCTGCTGTTTGGCGGAAGTATTGGACCGGAGGCCGGCCTGACCGGAGTTATCGCGGGTCTGTGCAGCTGGGTCGGCGACCGCATGCGTCGCTTTGGCGCCGAGTTTAGGGAGCTCACGCTGCTGGGCACCCAGGCTGCCCTGACGGCGCTCTTTACCGCGCCCGTGTTTGGCTTTGTGGCGCCGCTCGCCGGTAGCGCCGACGGCCAGGGCGCTGGCGAGGACTCCGCGTCCGATGAGATCACCATCAAGCTGCCCAAGGCGCAAAAGACCGTGGTCTACGGCATCGCGATTGCCGGCGGTCTGGGCACCTATCTGCTGCTCGGCCAGCTTATGGGCGGCGGCATGGGCATGCCCAGGTTCGAGGCCGCCCAGGTGGGTAACCTGGAACTTGTCTGGCTCATTCCGCTGGCGTTGGTCGGCACCGTATGCGGTTGGCTGTACTTTGTCTCTGAGCATGCAAGCGAGGCACTGTCCCATGCAATAGGGGAGCGCCCGGTCGTCAAGGCCATGCTGGCCGGCCTGGCGCTCGCCATCTGTGGCACGGTCCTGCCCTACACCATGTTTGCCGGCGAGACCCAGGCCGATGTGCTCATGGAAACCTATCTGACCATTCCCGCTGGCGTGCTTATCGCGACCGGTCTTGTTAAGGCCATGCTGACGCCCGCCCTCATCAACCTTGGTTGGCGCGGCGGCCACTTCTTCCCGGTTATCTTCTCGGGTGTGAGCCTGGGCTATGGCCTTGCCATCCTCACCGGCGCAGATCCGGTCTTTTGCGTCGCCGTCTGCACCGCCTCGACGATGGGCGCCGTCATGCGTCAGCCCGTCATGGTCGTGGGCCTGCTGCTCATGTGCTTCCCGCTCAAGGGCATCGTCTGCATGATCATCGCCGCTGTTATCGCCGCCGGCATTCCGCTTCCCAAGCCGCTGCGCAAGTAGTACGGTGGCGCACGCCGGGGACATGCCGTTTGCCATGGATTTGCGGATGGGCGATTGCGACCGATTGCGGCCCGCGTGGGTCGAGATTTGCTTGCCTACAGGTCGCGTGCCCGATAGACCTTGGTGCTGACGGTGCAGCTGATTGCACATAGCGTGAGGGCCAGTACGGCAATTCCTGCGCACAGGCAGCCGAGGACGGCGGGATCGGGATTCGCCCCAGCAATCGACATGAGCCAGTTGCTGATGGGGTTGGAGGAGCTCAGCGTGGCCATGGCAAGGCATCCGAGCAGGGCAAACAGGCCGACGGAAAGGCGCAGCGCCTCCATGTGTCCAAATCGAAAGAACAGCGGCTGTGCCAGAAACACCATCATGAGGGAGATGAGCATCGATGCGGCGGAGGCTATTGTGGTCTCAAAGACGATCTGTCCCGTCGAGGGCATGCCCGTGTGATCGAAGAACGGAAGAGTGATGGTGCTCAAAAGCACGGTCGCGCACGCCATGATGGCCGAGAAAGCAACGATACACAGGTAGCGTGCGCAGATGATGTCTTTGCGCGAGAAGGGCAGCGTTGCCCGATAACGCTCCCAGCCGTTTTGATTGTCGAAGCCGGCCAGCGAGCTCATGACCATGATGGGTGACATGGCACTGACCGCGCAGGCGCCGGCGCTCATGCCGGAATCGCCATCCGACGCGTTGGCGAGCGTCAGCACGACGAAGATGAACAAGCCGACGCCCGCAATGCTCGGGACAAGCGTGCGAACGATGGCGAGCTCGGACATAAAGGCGCGTTTCATTTCGAAGCCCCTTTCAGCGTGAGGCGCAGGTAGTCATCAATGGTTGCCCGATCGCAGGGAATCTCGGGGAAGGCTTCGAGCGCTTCGCGACGGTTGGGCACGAGCACGTCCACGCTATAGGCGTGGTGGGCGGCACGGGCGCCTTCGACGCAAGCCATAAGCTCGGCGGCCTGTGCTTGGGTGCAGTGGGCGATGCCGGCGCGGTCGGTAATGTCCTCGCGCGGCAGGTCAAACATAATCGAGCCGTTATCGATGCAGATGACACGGTCGGCGGCGCGATCGAGGTCGGACGTAATGTGGCTCGAGAGCAGCACGCTGCGCTGACCGTCGGAAACAAAGGCGAGCAGCTCATCGAGTAGTTCCTCGCGCGCCATGGGATCGAGGCCCGCGGTGGCTTCGTCCAAAACCAGCAGCCTGGCATTGTGGCTGAGCGCACAGGCGAGCTGCAGCTTCATACCCATGCCGCGGGAGAGGTCCTTGACCTTGGCTTTGGGATCAAGGCCAAATCGGTCGATAAATCTGGCGAATGTTTCGCAGCTCCACGTGGGGTACGCCGGGCCTACGAGCCTCTCGATCTGGCCCACCTTGAGCGTGGAGGGGAAGGGACACGTGTCCAGGACGAGGCCGATGCGGGAGCGCAGGTGGCGCTGCGTCTCGTCGGGCGCGTTGGCGTCGCAGCGCTGTCCAAGCAGATGCACCTCGCCGGCATCGGGCTTTATAAGCCCAAGCGCGGCGCGAATGGTCGTCGTCTTGCCGGCGCCATTTGCGCCCACAAAGCCAACGATCTGGCCGGGCTCCACGGCGAGTGTGACGTCTCGCAACGAAAAACGGTCGCTCACGCGGCGTGAGATGCCTTTGAGTTCTAAAAGGTTTTGCATGGTATAGCCTTTCTTGCAGATGGCTACTGCATGGTTTCGGGGGCTACGAGGTCGAGCATCTCGTGCAGCTTGTCGCGCGTGACGCCCAAGGCTTCGGCTTGGCTCGCCGCTTTCGCAAGCAGCTCTTCGATATGGCAGAGCTGGTTTTCGCGCAAGAGTTCCTGGTTGCCCTCGGCGACAAAGCAGCCCTTGCCCTGCACGGTGCAGATAAAGCCGAGCTGCTCCAGGTCGGCATAGGCGCGCTTGGTGGTGATGACACTCACGCCAAGATCGCTCGCGAGTGCACGGATGCTGGGGAGTTTGGCTCCCGCAGCGAGCGCGCCCGAAAGGATCTGAGCTTTGACTTGCGAGGCTATTTGCTCGTAGATGGGCTTGTCGCTCGAATTGGATAGGATAATGTCCACAGCGGCTCCTTAGCTGTTGGGCTACACGTGTATATAACCGGTAAGCACAGTATATATACACTATGCACAGTTATGCAAGAGGAAATGTGGAATAGCCTGCCAGTGTTGCGCTTACTTCAAAACAATCTCAATCTGTAACACCTAGGTCCGTTTTGGGTCGCTTGCTGTTACAGATTGAGATGTTATTTGCCCGCCTGTCTATTTGTCTCAATCTGTAACAGTAAGAGTCGATTTGGGCGGCTAGATGTTACAGATTGAGATTGTGCCGGCGGGCCTGCCAGTTTGTCTCGATCTGTAACAGGTAGGGGCTCAAAACCCGTCTTGCAGTTACAGATCGAGACAATCCTTGAGGCGGCTGCCCGGTGCACAGCGAGCTCGGCTAATGAATTTGTCCTGATAGGTGCCCTATGGCGGGGTTTCGCGGCTACAATGGTGCGGTTACAACGACGTAATGCACTCAATACAAGAAAGGATCCGCATGGCAAGCCTGTCGGATGAAATCTCGTCGCGCCGCACATTCGCGATCATCAGCCACCCGGACGCCGGTAAGACCACGCTTACCGAGAAGCTGCTGCTCTATACCGGCAGCATCCAGACCGCCGGTTCGGTCAAGGGTAAGAGCTCGGCCAAGCATGCCGTCTCGGACTGGATGGACATCGAGAAGGAGCGCGGCATTTCCGTTACCTCCTCGGTGCTGCAGTTCACCTACAACGGCGCCTGCGTCAACATCCTCGATACCCCCGGCCACCAGGACTTCTCGGAGGATACCTACCGTACCCTTATGGCCGCCGACGCCGCAGTCATGGTCATCGACGGCGCTAAGGGCGTCGAGGCCCAGACCAAAAAGCTCTTTAAGGTCTGTACGCTGCGCCATATTCCCATCTTTACCTTTGTGAACAAGCTCGACCACGAGGCTCGCGATCCGTTTGAGCTCATGGAAGAGATCGAGAATGTTCTGGGGATCAATACGTATCCCATGAACTGGCCGATCGGCAGCGGCCGCAACTTCCGCGGCGTGTTCGATCGCCAGACCCGTCGCGTTATCGCCTTTGAGGGCGACGGTCACGCCAACGCCACCAAGAAGGTCGCCGAGGTCGAGGCCGAGCTGGGCGATCCCGCCATGGACGAGCTCATTGGCGAGGAGAACCACAAGAACCTGATGGACGACATCGAGCTGCTCGATGGCGCCGGCGACGAGCTCGACCTGGATGCCGTGGCCTGCGGCAAGCTGAGTCCGGCGTTCTTTGGCTCGGCACTCACCAACTTTGGTGTGGAGCCCTTCCTTAAAGAGTTCCTGCGTCTGGCCCCGACGCCGCGTGCCTATACCGATACGCTCACCAGCGAGCCGGTCGCGCCCGCCGAGAACGACTTTAGCGGCTTTGTGTTTAAGATCCAGGCCAATATGGACAAGAACCACCGAGACCGTATCGCCTTTGTGCGCATTTGCTCGGGCAAGTTCGAGCGTGGCATGGACGCCTTCCACGTGCAGGGCAACCGTAAACTCAAGCTTGCAACGGGCACGTCGATGATGGCCGATGACCGCGCCATCGTGGACGAGGCGTACGCGGGCGATATCGTGGGCCTGTTCGACCCGGGTATCTTTAGCATCGGCGACACCGTGTGCTCCGGCAAGCGCCACGTGCAGTATCCGCAGATCCCGACGTTTGCCCCCGAGATGTTTGCCCGCATTACGCAGGTCGACACGCTCAAGCGCAAGCAGTTCGTCAAGGGTATGGAGGAGCTTGCCCAGGAGGGTGCCATCCAGATCTTCCGCGAGCTGGGTGCCGGCATGGAGAGCGTTATCGTGGGCGTGGTCGGTGTGCTGCAGTTTGAGGTACTCGAGCGCCGCCTCAAGGCCGAGTATCGTGTTGAGGTCCGTCGCCAGCCGCTGCCCTATACGGACATCCGCTGGATTCAGAACGACCCCGATACCATTGATATCCCGGGCCTTTCGCTCACGCGTGACACGCTGCGCGTCGAGGACATGCGCGGCGGTAAGCTGCTGCTGTTCACGAGCCCGTGGAACGTGGATTGGGCAACCGATCACAACCCCGATCTTATCCTGTCGGAGTTTGGCAACGTAACGTTTTAGCGCACCGGCGCGGTGGCCCTGTGGGGCTGCCGCGCCGTTTGCTTGCCTGATGCCGTGTGAGCGGCTATCATACCCACCGTCGCCTCAAGACCGTGGCGGCCGAGCAGTTCGGGTCCGATATCCTGCTCGTTAAACCTAAAACCAAAGGAGTACATAATGATCAAGAAGGTCATGGAGGACTACAAGGTCCTGTTGCGGAGCATTCCCGCGGCAACGGTTTCGCTGTTTTTCGTGAGTGTCATCATGATGAACCTGCTGGCCAACAAAGAGCTCATCAGCCTGCCGTATCTGGCACTCGATTGCGGCTTTGTGGTGAGCTGGGTTTCGTTTTTGTGCCAGGACATGATCTGCAAGCGCTTTGGCGCCAAGGCATCCATCAAAATCTCTATCCTCGCGCTGCTGGTCAATCTGGCCGTGAGTCTGTGCTTTTGGGCATGCTCGCTCACGCCCGGCATGTGGGGCGCCTACTACGACACGGGTATGATCGAGGTCAACACCGCCCTTAACGCCACCATCGGCGGCACCTGGTACGTGGTGCTGGGCTCTTCGCTGGCAATGCTCGTCTCTGCCGTGGTTAACTCCACACTCAACCAGTCGCTCGGCCGTATGCTCAAAAAGAATAACTTTGCGAGCTTTGCCTTCCGCTCCTATGTGTCTACAGGTGTTGGCCAGTTTATCGACAACTTGGTCTTTGCCATTGTGGTGAGCCACACGTTCTTTGGTTGGACCTGGGTGCAGGTCCTTATGTGCTCGCTGACCGGCGCTGTTGCCGAGCTGCTGTGCGAGGTCTTCCTGAGCCCCGTGGGCTACAAGGTCGTGCGTGGCTGGGAGCGTGAGAATGTGGGCGCCGAGTACCTCGAGCGCCACGCAACCGCCTAAGGAGCAAGTATGCGGGTTTTGATCACGGGCGCTTCGGGCGGTATCGGAGCCGCGTGCGTGCAGCGCTTTTTGGACGAGGGCCACGAGGTCGTGGGCTTTGACCTGCTGCCGACGGCGGTCGAGCACGAGCGCTACCGCCATCTGATCGTCGATGTCCGCGAGCCGGACTCGTTTCCAGGCGAGCTTGAACCCCAGGTGATCGTGAATGTTGCTGGTACGCAGGACTCGGCCGACGATATTGCCGCCAACCTGTGCGGCACCATCAACGTGACCGAGCGCTACGCCTTTGTGGGGGAGGGGCTTGCCGCCAAGCCGGCGCCGGCTATTACATCCGTGGTCAATGTGGGGTCGGCGAGCGGGCATACGGGATCGGAGTTTCCCGCCTATGCTGCCAGCAAGGGCGGCGTTATCGCCTACACCAAGAACCTTGCAAACCGCCTAGCACCGCAGGCCATCGCCAACAGTGTGGACCCGGGCGGCGTTATCACGCCGCTCAACCGTTGCGTGATGGAAGACGAGCACCTGTGGAACCAGATTATGGAGCTCACGCCGCTTAAACGCTGGGCCACCGCCCAAGAGATCGCCGAGTGGATCTACTTTGTGGGCGTGACCAACCGGTTTATGACCGGGCAGAGCCTGCTGATCGATGGCGGCGAGGCCGGCCGCACCCAGTTTATCTGGCCCGAGTAGAAAACGCGCCCGATGGAAATCCGTCGGGCGCGATTTTGATGTATTGATTTTTAGCCGAGGCAAGTCCAGTTGACGGGGGTCGAGCCGTGCTGTTCGAGTAGCCGATTGGCTGCCGAGAAGGGGCGCGACCCTATAAAGGCGGGGAGTTCTGCCGTGGCGCGGTTGGCCGAAAGCGGCGAGGGGTGCGTAGAAGCTAGGCAGAACTTGCCGGTTGCCTTGCCCGCGCCGATCGCGTCGAGCTTGCCCTCAACCATTTGCTGGGCAAAGCGGCCCCATGCCAAAAAGACGACCGGCTGGGGCAGCTGACAGCAGCGTTCGATAATATAGTCGGTGAGCGTGCTCCAGCCCAGCTTGGCGTGCGAATTGGCGGCATGCTTGCGCACGGTGAGCGTGGTGTTAAGGAGCAGGACGCCCTGTTGTGCCCATGGGGTTAGGTCTCCCGTGGCGGGAATGGGGCAACCCAGATCGGCGTTGAGTTCCTTATAGATGTTGCGCAGGCTCGGCGGCAACTTGGTTTGCGACGCGGGGACCGAGAACGACAGCCCCATTGCCTGGTTGGGTCCGTGATAGGGGTCTTGACCCAAGATGACAACCTTGACGTGGTCTGCCGGCGTGTAGGCGAGGGCATTGAGGATGTCGTCTTGTGCCGGGTAGATGGTCTGCTCGGCACGCAAAAGGGCGATGCGCTCGAGCAGCTGGTTCGTCGTGTCACGTACTGGCTGCGGCGCATCGCCCAACCAAGTTGCTATGTTGCGGTCGCGCGTTGCGGTGTCCATGGAACTCCTTTATGGCAGATGCTATGTCGGCATCTATTGTAAAGGCGCACCGGTTGCCTTTATGCCGCGGCTGTATGAAGAGTGGGGTCTACGAGACGCGCTCGGGTGCTCCTGCCATGTGAGCGTGTCCTTGCGAGCGAAGGCGCGGGAGCTCGACGGTTGCCACCATGACGCCGGTGAGGATGAGGGCGGCGCCAAAGAAGGCGATGGGGCTCAGGACCTCGCCAACCAGGAAAAACGAGAAGACGGCGGAGCAGACCGGCTCGAGCGAGAAGGCAAAGCCCGTGGTCTCGGCGGGCACGTGGGGCTGTACGAGCGTCTGGGTGATAAAGCCGTAGGCAGAGCAGATGAGTGCGAGTGCGACGACAACGACGATCTCGTTGGGTGTGCTGGGAAGCGTGAAGCCGCCCAAGGTGCACGCGGCGATGCCCGAGAACAGACCGCCAAAACCCAGCTGCCAAACACCCAGGGCCAGTGGGTCGACTTCTTCGACAAAGCGCTTGACTACGATAATGTGGCTGGCATAGATAAAGGCTGAGAGCAACATAATGATCGCGCCGGGATTCAGGCTGGTAAAGTCGGCGCCCGAGAGCAGCAGCATACCGCAGGTGACGATGGCGGTGCCGACGAGCACCTTGCGCTCGGGGGCGCGACGCAGCAGGGCGGCGTTGGCAAACGGCACGATCACGACCGTCAGGCTCTGCAAAAAGCCGGCGGTGGAGGCGGAAGTAAGGCTAGAGCCCAGGCACATGCAGGTGAGCTCGGTTGCCATGACGGCGCCGATGATGGCGGCGCGAACCATAAGGTCGCGATTGATGCGGAAAGCGCGCTTGTGGAAGAGCAGCAGACAGGCCGCAAAGGCGATGATGCAGCGCAGCGCAACGATGCTCGTGGCGTTCATGCTGTCCATGCCGATCTTCATGAGGGGGTACGAAAAGCCCCATGCGACGGGAACGGAAAATGAGAGCGCGATTGCTTTTTTGCGATCCATGGGACTCCTTTTGTTACAGAACGGTTTCGCAAAAAGGATTCTGCTCCCAGATGTGGATGTAGTAAAGCGAATGTATCTTCAGTATGATTAAGAAAAACTAATGTAAGCGGAAAAAGCGCTGGCAAAACGTTTTATGGCTACATCAATGGGAAGGCACGATGGCATCGCGGTATCAGATTGTGTGTATGGTGGTCGATTGCGGCAGTCTTAAGGGCGCGGCGGACGAGCTGGGCTATACGCAAAGCGCGGTGAGCCAGGCCGTCAAGGCGCTCGAGCGTGAGCTGGGCACCACGCTTATCGAGCGCGGTAAGCAGGGCGTATCGCTTACGCGCGACGGCAAGCAGTACCTGCCGTATCTGCGCCAGATTGTAACTGCCGAGGCCGAGCTTGAGGGCAAACGGCAGGAGTTGCTGGGGCTTTCGTCGACTGACATTCGCATTGCGACGTTTACCAACGTGAGCCGCACCGTATTGCCGCGCGTGATTCGCGACTTTGGGGCTCTGCATCCGGGCGTGCACTTTACCCTCAAGCAGGGCGATTACACGCGCAACGCCCAGTGGGTGCACGATGGCGTGGTTGACTTTTGCTTTACGGCGCGCGGATTTACCGCCGGGCTCGAGAAGCGCGTGGTCTATCACGACGAGTTGGTGGCGCTGCTGCCGGCCGCGCATCCGCTGACGGCAAAGGAAAAGGTAACGCTCGCCGACCTGGCGTCAGAGTCGTTTGTGCTGCTGGATGAGGGCGAACAGAGCCTGGTGCTCGATGCATTCGCGGCGCATGGGCTGTCGCCGCACGTGACGAGCGAGGTGACCGACGACTACACCATCATGGCGATGGTGGAGGAGGGCCTAGGCGTGAGTATGCTGTATCGCCGTACCGTCGAGGGCATGAGGGCCGATATTCGCGTGCGTCCCATCGTGCATGCTCCCTCGCGTGACGTAGTGGCAGCCTGGCGCAGCTGGGACACCATGCCTATCGCCACGAGGCACTTTATCGACTATATGAGCTCGCATATTGTCAATTAATGACTGGCATGGCGTTGAGTGCGGTGTTTAGCGGGCTGTCGCTTTGGCTTGGGCGGCGCGATAGGTGCGTGCCGGGTGGCAGAGTAGTGCCGCCACGACCATAAAGAACGCCGTGGTGCCCAGGCTGATGGGGTAGACCATCATGATGTTCGCAAAGGTGCGGAAGTGCGGGAACACGCAGAATACCCAATAGAAGCGAATACCGCAGACGCAGATCATGGTGATGAGGGCGGGCATGAGCGAGATGCCAAAGCCGCGCAGGTAGCCGGACATGTTTTCGTAGAACATGCTAAAGGCGTAGGCAGGGAAGATCGAACACACGCGGATGTAGCCGATCGAGACGATGTTGGGGTCGCTGTTAAAGAGCGATAGGATCTCGCGCCCCAAGCCTACGATGATGACGATGGTGGTGAGCGCGACGATACCGCCTTCGACCAGGCAGACCTTGAGCGTCTTGGTGCAGCGGTCGATTTGGCGGGCACCGTGGTTTTGTCCCACAAAGGTGGTGCAGGCCTGGCTAAAGCTGTTGAGCAGGTTGTAGCACGCGTACTCCAGGCTCATGGCAGCGCTGGATGCCGCCATGACCTCGGTGCCCAAGCTGTTGATGGCGGACTGGATGATGATGTTGGCGACGGCAAAGACGGCGCTCTGGATGCCGGCGGGCAGGCCGATCTTGACGATGCGCCTGAGGGCGACGAGGTCGATGGCAAGGTCGCGTGGGGTGACGCGGACGACGGAGTCGGTCTTGAGCAGACGGACAAAGAGGGTTGCGGCGCTGACGGTGTAGGCGATGGCGGTGGCGATGGCGACGCCCGCGACGCCCCAGTGGAGTACGGGGACAAAGATGAGGTCCAGGCCAATGTTGAGGACGGTGGACACGGCAAGCGCCTGCAGCGGCATGCGGGTGATGCCGACGGAGCGGAAGATCGCGGCCTCAAAGTTGTAGAGCAAGATCGAGGGCATGCTGAGCAAAAAGACGCGCAGGTAGAGCGAAGCGAGCGGCATGGTCTCGGCAGGCACGTTGAGCGCAGCGAGCATGGGCTCGGCAAAGATCTCGCCCAGTGCGATGACGACAAAGCCCACGAGTGCCATCAGAATCGAGGTATGGACGGCGCGCTTAACCATGTTCTGATCGTTGCGGCCGATGGCGTTGGCGATGACCACGTTGGAGCCAAGCGACAGGCCAATAAACAGGTTGATCATAAGGCTGGTAAGGGGAACATTGGAGCCGACCGCCGCCATGGCGAGGGTTCCCTGGTCGCCCGAGAAGTTACCGATGATGACCGTGGCGATGAGGTTCGACAGCTGCTCAAGGATGCTCGTGGCGGCGACGGGAAAGGCGAACAGGGGAATATTGCGCCACAGCGAGCCGGTGGTCATGTCGATGTGCTTAGATGCGGTGTCTGCCATACGCTCTCAATCTCTAACATGCTCATTCGTGCTTATTTGCGCAGACGATGATACTCCTAAGCGCGGGTAGTCTTTTTGGGACGGGGCTGTTTTAGCTATCCCGGCAGGCAATCGGCCAAAACGTCCCCAATGACTAGGTGGGGGAGGCGTGCGACAATGGTGGGCGTTGTGTTGTTCGCGCTAAGGAGTTGCCATGTTGTTGTGTCCTGTTTGCCATGAGCCTTTGGTGGACGACGAGCGCGGTGCTGTGTGCGCGGGCGGACACCGGTTTGACCGTGCGCGCGAGGGCTATCTGTATCTGCTGCGCTCGTCCAAGAGCGGCGACTCCATGGGCGATCCCAAGTCGCAGGCGCGCAGCCGTCGTGACTTTCTGAACCGTGGATACTATGCGCCGTTGCGCGATGCGATGGTCGAGCTGGTGCGCGAGCGGGTGTCTGAACGTGCCGCGTCTACGAACGGCCCCATGACCTTGCTCGATATTTGCTGTGGCGAGGGCTATTACACGAGCGCCATGGGTGCGGTGCCGGGCGTGGATGCTTACGGTTTCGACCTGGGCAAAGAGATGGTGCGCCTGGCCGCCAAGCGCGGCGATGCGACCTACTTCGTGGCCAACATGAAGGACATCCCCGTGGCTGATGGCGCCTTTGATATGGTGACCGAACTCTTTGCTCCCTTTAACGAGCGTGAGTTTTCTCGCGTGCTGGCGCCCGAGGGCTCGCTCTACACCGTGGTGCCGGGTGCCCGTCATCTGTTTGGGCTCAAGGAGGTGCTCTACGACACGCCATATCTCAATGACGAGAAGCTGCCGAAGACTACCGAGCTCGAGTTGGTCGGAACGCAGCGGATATCTGCGAATATTACGCTCCAGACCCAGGCCGACATCGAGGCGGTGTTCCAGATGACACCGTACTACTACCGCACGCGCCCCGTCGACAAAGAGCGCCTGGCAAACTTGGACACTCTTCAGACCGACATCGACTTCATCATCGCCGAGTACCGCCACTAACCTACCAAAAAGGGACAGGTTTATTTTGGCAGGTTTTATCTGGACAAACGTAAAGGGCTGACCGCGGAGATGCGCGATCGGCCCTTTTTAGTTGCTTGGCTGCAGAGGCTATGAGAAGCGAGCGCTTACAGGCGGTCCTTGTTCTCGGCCTTGATGGCGTGCGCCTGCTGAACAAAGAACAGGTCGTACACCACGATGACAAAGGCGCCAAAGTTGATGGCGTCGCCGCCAAACGCGGGAAGCGTGAGCACCGCCTGGGCAAGCGTGGCGACTGCAGCAACGATACCGAGCTTAAACGCGCCGTCAACCTGCGAAGGCTTGTTGGCACCCTTGATGCCCGCAACGCCCGCGGCAAGATCGATGAGGCCCTTGGCGATAATCACGGCCGCGGCGAGCATGGCGTTCGATCCGTAGGTGGACTCGAACTTGCCGGTCGCGATGCCGGCGATTCCAATGACGAGACTGGCGATGCCCAGAACAAAATAAATCAGGGCAAGGATTTTGAGTGTCTTGCGAGCGGCGCTCATAACTGGTCCTTTCGATGCGGGCGCGGTGAATCTGTCGCGCCCAGGTTGCGGCATATATGGTGAAGCACATTGTAGTTCAACGCGGCGATGCATGCGCCTGAAAGCGTCTCTTGCCTGCACGGTTCAACCTTTCAAAAAGGAAAGCTGGACGTAAGTCAAATCGATGGCAGCGCATGCGCGGCGCTGCGATGATGAGGCCATGGTAAGAGCTGGACCGAAGGAGGAGCCATGATGTACGGAGTCAAGCAAGTGGATGAGCCGCGGTCACTGGGAAGGCGCATGAGTGATTCTGTGATCGCTGCCGTGTGCACGGTATTGATGGCTGTGCTTTGCATTGGGATGCTGTGGACCATGTCGCATGTGGGACAATAACGGACGGTTGGGTGCCAACTGAGGTGGCGCTCACGTATCCGCTTTGCTTGCTAAGGAGTACCCATGGGCGTCGTCGATCCCTTTTCTGTTGCTCGGGCCGCGGGGCTTGAGCTGATCGGGAAGCCCGAGGGCCTCACGCTCACCGACGGCACGATGGAGTTGCGTGCCGATTTTGGCCGCATGCTTCCACGGCTCAAGCAGGGCCGTTTGCAGCAAGAGCTACTGGTGAAGGCTGCGCGCACAAAAGGCATCGAGCAACCATGGGCGATTGATGCCACAGCAGGCTTTGGCGAGGACTCGCTGCTGCTGGCGGCCGCGGGCTTTACCGTCGATCTGTATGAGCAGGATTGCGTGATCGCGGCGCTGCTCCAGGATGCCCTGGATCGCGCGGCAGATGATCCGGCGCTTGCGGCCGCCGTGGCGCGCATGCACTTACATGCGGGCGAGGACAGCATTGCCGGTCTTCGCCATACGGCCGAGCTGGTCGAGCGGGGCGAGCTTGCGGCTCCCGACGTGGTGTACCTGGATCCCATGTTTCCCGAGCGCACCAAGAGCGCGGCGGTTAAAAAGAAGTTCCAGCTCTTGCACCATTTGGAGCAGCCGTGCGCCGATGAGGAGACGCTGGTCGAAGCCGCGCTTGCGGTGCACCCGCGCAAGGTTGTTATCAAGCGGCCGGTGAAGGGGCCGCTGCTTGCCGGCATCAAGCCGAGCTATCAGCTTGCGGGCAAGGCTGTCCGCTACGATGTCTTGGTGCCGCCGCGCCCGTAGCTTGCGTGTGATGGCCGGCACTCCGTTAGCGCCGCGTCGATGCAGCGCCTATTTCCAAGGATGCGACGTCAGGTGCCACCCGTCGCAGTATTCGCATTTGTAGCAGGCCAAACCACGCCGCCCACGGTTTTCGCAGTCGGCCATAGCGGCCTCGGCCTCGGCGCGTGTGTCGTAACGGTTTTTGCGCTCGCACGACTTGTAGCGCCAGGCCTCATCGCGCTCGGCGTCCAGGGCGTCGCGGCGCTCGTCCTCGCGCGCAAACAGGTCGCTCATATCGCCGCCGGTGGCAGCGCCCAAAAACTCGCTTTTGGCCTTTGACCAGGCGGCTCGCTTTTTGCTTCCCATCTGCTTCGTGCCCTTTCCAAACGCTGGTATCATTGCTCAATCAAAGTGATACCAATAAACGTGAGGTCGCCGCGTGATGATCAGAAAAACCCTCGATACCGACATTCCCGCCGTCATGGCTATCTATGACGCGGCCCGCGCCTATATGCGCGCACATGGCAACGCCACGCAGTGGCCCGAGGGCACGCCTTCGGCCGAGCAGCTGGCTGCCGATATTGCCGCTGGTGGCAGTTACGTGTGCGAAGTCGACGGCCGTGTGGTGGCGACGTTTGCCTTTTTACCGGGTCCGGACGAGTGCTATGACGTAATTGAGGACGGTCAATGGCGCAGCGACACTCCGTATGCCGTGCTGCATCGCGTGGCATCCGACGGCACCGTGCACGGTATCGCGGCCGCGATGTTTGCCTTTGCCAAGGCGCGCGCTGACCACCTGCGTATCGACACGCACGCGGACAACCTGCCTATGCAGGGCGCGAGCATGAAAGCGGGGTTCGAGCGCGCCGGCGTCGTGTATGTTTCGGACGGCACGCCGCGTGTTGCGTTCGACTGGCTGCGCGAGGCATAAGAGCGGGGACGCGTATCAGCAATCCACATACATGAAAATGGCCCCGGGTGGGGCCTTTTTGATCGCTGGGCTGTTAAGGGGAGGTGCCGGCTTTCGTAAGGCGCGAACCTACGAAAATCGCCGCGCGGCAACGCGGGGCGATGAGCTCGGTCGGGGGATAGGGCCCGCTTCGCCCGCCGGCCCGTAAATTGTATCATCCAGTGTGGAACGAGGGTGCCCGTTGCCGCGTGCGATGGGCTTGCAATAAGAGGAGAGCCATGTCGAAGCAAGCGGTCGTTGGAATCTTGGCGCATGTCGATGCCGGCAAGACTACGCTGGCCGAGGCCATGCTGTTCAACGCAGGTCGCATTCGCAAGCGCGGCCGTGTGGACGACGGCGACTCGCACCTGGATACCAGCGCTATCGAACGCGAGCGCGGCATCACGATTTTCTCGTCGCAGGCCGTGCTCGACCACGGAGATACCCACGTCATGCTTGTGGACGCCCCCGGTCACGTGGATTTTTCGGCCGAGGCAGAGCGCACATTGCGCGCGCTCGACTACGCGATTCTGGTGGTGGGCGCCAACGATGGCGTGCAGGGGCACACCGAAACCCTGTGGCGCCTGCTTGCGCGCTATGACATCCCGACGTTCATCTTTATCAACAAGATCGATTTGGAGAATCCCGGCCGCGATGTTTTGCTGGCACAGCTTGGGCAGCGTCTTTCCGAAGGCTGCCTGGATGCCAACGAACTGCTGGCGGGCGGTGCCGTTCAGGAGGACGCTGCTGCGTTGGACGAGGCAGCGCTCGACGAGTTTCTTGAGGCGGGTGAGCTTTCTGTTGCAACGCTGTCGCGCATGGTTGCCGAGCGCAAATTGTTTCCCTGCTTTGCGGGCTCGGCGCTCAAGGACCAAGGCGTGGACGAACTGCTGGATGGCATATGCGCGCTGATGCGCGAACAGGCATGGCACCCGGAGTTTGCCGCGCGCGTCTATCGTGTCAGCCGCGGGGATCGCGGCGAGCGCTTGGCTTGGGTTAAAGTGACCGGCGACACGCTGCGTGCAAAACAGATGATCGAGGGGCACTCCGGTGCCGAGGCATGGGAGCAGAAAGTCGATCAGGTGCGCATCTATAACGGAGAGAAGTACGAGCTTGCCCAGGAAGTTGCCGCTGGCGGTATTTGTGCTGTGACGGGTCTTGCGCACGTTTGCCCGGGGGACGCCTTGGGTGCGGAGCCCGAGTGCGATGCACCCGTCATTGCGCCGGTCCTCACCTATACGGTGCTACCGGGCGAACACGATGTCCATGCGGTGTTTAAAGCGCTGACCGAGTTGGCGGACGAAGATCCTATGCTCGGCGTAAGCTGGAATACGCATCTTGAGCAGATTCATTTGCAGTTGATGGGCGCCGTGCAACTCGAGGTCGTGCAGCGGGTGTTGGCAGATCGCTTTGGCCTTTCGATTGCGTTTGAGCCTGGCGGCATTCTCTATAAGGAGACTATTTCGCAGCCGGTCGAGGGCGTGGGCCACTTTGAGCCACTGCGCCACTATGCCGAGGTGCATCTGCGTCTGGAGCCGTTGCCAGCGGGTTCGGGCGTGCAGTTTGGCACCGTGACCTCGACCGACGAGCTCGATCTTAACTGGCAACGTCTGGCACTCACTAACGCCATGGAGCGCGATCACCTGGGCGTGCTGACTGGCTCGCCCATCACCGATGTGCGCATTACGCTCATGGGCGGCCGCGCGCATGCCAAACACACCGAGGGCGGCGACTTTCGCCAGGCCACGTACCGCGCGATTCGCCAGGGTTTGATGCAGGCGCGCGAGGTCGGCGCAGACGTGCTGTTGGAGCCGTGGTATCGCTTTGAGCTCGAGGTGCCGGGTGAGTGCGTGGGTCGGGCGCTCTCGGATGCCACGCGCATGGGTGCCGAGTACGAGCCGCCGACGATGGCGGGAGACCGGGCGAAGCTTGTGGGTTGCGTGCCGGCATCTGAGGTGCAGGATTACGCGCTGGAGGTGGCTGCCTACACGAGCGGTCGCGGACATCTGTACCTGGAGTTCGCCGGCTATGCGGCTTGCCATGATGCCGAGCGCGTAATCGAGACGGCCGCCTATGAGCCCGAGGCCGATCTGCCCAACACGCCCGATTCGGTCTTTTGCTCTCACGGCGCTGGTTACACGGTCAAATGGTACGACGTCCCCGCCGCGGCGCACGTAAAGATCGATCCCGCCACCTTTCGCCCCTGGCGAGCGGCAGACGCAGAGTTTTTCGGCCACATGTGACAAAGGGACAGTCCCTTTGTCACATCGAGTTGGTATAACTCGGTATAAGTTGGTATAACTATTACCAGCCTTTGCCAATCCGAGGAGGCCGACATGCATCCAAATCCCTTTAAGCCAACGGCTGGTAAGCGACCTCCGATACTCATCGGTCGCGAGTCGGTCATCGAAGATTTCGAGGAAGGGCTCGATAACGGCGCCGGGGCGCCGGGCAGGCTCATGCTCATTACGGGAAACCGCGGCTGTGGCAAAACAGTTCTCCTGCGGGAGCTGCAACGTCTGGCCAGCGAGCGCGGATGGGCGGTTGTCTCCGATTCCGCTTCGCTTGGTTTATGCGACCGCCTGGCCGACGCGCTTCGCTCGAATAAACCCGTTGTGACGTCAATGGAGTTTGGACCGTCATTTGGCCGAATGTCGGTCGAGGCGGCGCGGGCAAAAGGCGAGACGTTGCGGGGGCTGGTCAACGAGAGGCTCAAGAAGCTCGGTCCAGGCAAGGGCATACTGTTTGCGATTGACGAGGCGCAATCTGCGTCTATCGAGGAGCTGGCGGCTCTTGCCGTTCTCTATCAGCAGGTGCTCGGAGACCAGGATGCCACGGGCTTGTCCGATAGCGACCAGCGCGGTCTTGCGCTGGTGTTCGCCGGCTTACCCAGTATGGTTGACGATCTGCTCGAAGAGCCGAGCGTGACGTTTTTGCGGCGTGCCCAGCAGCGTACGCTGGGGGCGATATCTTTGCCCAAGGTGCGCGATTCATATGTCCAGACGGTCAAAGACGCCGGTCTTTACGTTGACGCGGAGACAGCGGACCTTGCGGCACACAAGAGCATGGGGCATCCCTATATGGTTCAGCTGGTGGGCTATTACATGTGGCGGTCTGCTGCCCGGCGTAGCTCGCAGGTCATTGAAGAGTGCGATGTCGAGGATGGCCATGCGGATGCCGTCTCCGAGTTCTACGAAGCGGTTGACGCACCTCTGTATTACGGGCTGCGCAGTCCGCAGCGCCTCTTTATCGAGGCCATGGCGGTAGACGAGGGCAAGCCGACGCGCATGGCGGATATCATTGAGCGCTGCGACCGTACCCAGAGCTGGGCGAGTAAATATCGCGCAAGCTTAATTCGCGAGCGCGTCATCGAGGCCGCCGGATACGGTCTCGTCCGGTTTAGCGTGCCTATGCTGGGCAAGTACATTCGCGATCGTGTTTTATGGCACGAGTGATGTGACAAAGGGACTGTCCCTTTGTCACATTCCTTTGTCACATTCGATTAACAGGAAGGGGAGCGATGACGGTGTCGCAACAACCAAGTGCTATCGAGGTGCGCGGTGCGCGCGTCCATAACCTCAAGGACATCGATATCGATATTCCGCTGGGAAGGCTCGTGGGCATTGCCGGCGTGTCGGGGTCGGGCAAGAGTTCGCTGGCGCTGGGCGTTCTTTACGCCGAGGGCTCGCGTCGCTACTTGGAGGCGCTCAGCACCTATACCCGCCGCCGTCTGACGCAGGCCGAGCACGCCCAGGTGGACGAGGTGCTGCACGTGCCGGCGGCGCTCGCGTTGCATCAGCGTCCTAGTGTGCCAGGCGTGCGCTCGACCTTTGGCACCATGACCGAGCTCAACAACAGCCTGCGCCTGCTCTTTAGCCGCTGCGCCCATCACGTGTGCCCGCATTGCGGGACGCGTGTGGAGCCGAGCCTTAACGTGGCCGCGGGCCTGTCGCTCACGTGCCCCGCGTGCGGCCGCGAGTTCTATGCGCCGGGGGCCGAGGACCTTGCCTTTAACAGTGGCGGCGCGTGCCCTACCTGCGGCGGTACCGGCGTCATGCGCGAAGTGGACGAGGCGAGCCTGGTGCCCGACGAGTCAAAGACCATCGACGAGGGCGCGGTGCTTCCCTGGGGCACGCTCATGTGGGATCTGATGAAACAGGTGGCCGGCGAGATGGGTGTGCGCACCGACGTGCCGTTTAACCAGCTCACGCCCCAAGAGCGCGATATCGTGTTCCATGGCCCGGCGGTTAAGAAGCACATTCTCTACGTTTCCAAAAACGGCGAGGGTGCCACGCCGCTCGACTTTACCTATTACAACGCCGTCTATACCGTCGAGAATGCGCTTGCCAAGGTTAAGGACGATAAGGGGCTCAAGCGCGTGGCACGCTTTTTGTGCGAGGGGCCGTGCCGCGATTGCGGCGGCACGCGTCTTTCCGACGCCGCGCGCCAGCCCCAGGTGCGCGGTATCAATCTGGCGCAGGCGGCAGCCATGACGCTGGGCGAGGCGATTGAGTGGGTGCGCGGGGTGCCCGCATCCTTGCCGACCGAGATGCGGCCCATGGCGACGGACATCTGCGATTCGTTTTTGAGCACGGCCCGTCGCCTGATCGACCTGGGTCTCGACTACCTTTCGCTCGACCGCGCCGGTGCCACGCTGTCGACGGGCGAGCGCCAGCGCGTGCAGCTTGCCCGTGTGGTGCGCAACAGATCGACGGGCGTGCTGTATGTGCTGGACGAGCCTTCGATCGGCTTGCATCCTGCCAATGTCGATGGCCTGGTGGGCGTGATGCGCGATCTGGTGGATGACGGCAACACCGTGGTTGTTGTCGACCACGATACGCGCGTACTGGCGGAAGCCGACTATCTCGTCGAGATGGGCCCCGTTGCCGGAGCAGGCGGCGGTCATGTAATCGCCGCCGGTACGGTAGACGAGGTCGAACACGCGAGGGACAGCCGCATCGCGCCGTTCTTGCGCTCGGACCCCAAGCGCTTGCGCCCGCAGGTGGCTGACGACGAAATGTTCGACCGGGGCCATATCCGCATGGCGACCGATGCCATCCATACCGTCAAACCACTCGAAGTCGATATCCCGCGCGGCCGCCTTGTCGCGGTGACGGGTGTTTCGGGTTCGGGCAAGACGACACTGGTGCTCGAGACGCTCATCCCGGCGCTCAAGGCGCAAGCGGCCGGCGAGCGCCTGCCGAGGCACGTGCGTTGGGTCGATGCCGAGGGCATCGCGCGCGCCAACCTGATTGACGCCACGCCCATTGGCGCCAACGTGCGCTCGACGGTAGCGACCTATGCCGACATCCATGATGAGCTGCGCCGCGCCTTCGCCCGTACGCCCGAGGCCAAGGCGGCGGGGTATAAGGCGGGTGCCTTTAGCTACAACACCGGTGCCTTGCGATGCCCCACGTGCGATGGCACGGGCTCGATATCGCTTGACGTGCAGTTTTTGCCCGATGTCGAGATTGTCTGTCCTGCATGTCGTGGCTCGCGTTATGCGGATGCCGCCTCGCATATCCATCGCGAGGGCAAGGACGGCAGCCTGCTCACGTTGCCGCAACTTATGGATATGAGCGTGGACGAGGCACTCGACGCCACGGTGGGGCTCAAGAAAGTTCAGGCGCGCCTGCAGACCTTGCACGACCTGGGGCTGGGCTACCTGACGCTCGGCGAGCCCACGCCGGCGCTCTCGGGCGGCGAGGCGCAGAGACTTAAACTTGCGAGCGAGATGGGCCGCGTGCAGGACGATGCCGTATTCGTGTTCGACGAACCCACGATCGGCCTGCATCCGCTCGATGTTCAGGTGCTGCTGAGCGTGTTTGATGGCCTCGTTGCCAAGGGCGCCACGGTTATCGTGATCGAGCACGACCTCGACCTCATCCGTAACGCCGATTACGTGATCGACATGGGTCCGGGCGGTGGCGATGCCGGCGGGCAGGTCGTCTGCGCCGGCACGCCGGGCGACATCGCGGCCTGCCTCAAGAGCATTACCGGTCGCTACCTATAACCGAATGTGACAAAGGGACTGTCCCTTTGTCACATTCCCGGAAAGCCTGTCTGCCGCAAGGCCTCGTAGAGGACGATGGCGGCGCTGTTGGAGAGGTTGAGCGCGCTGATGCGGTAGTCGTCCGGGTCGACGAAGTTGCCGCAGATATCCTGTTGAAGGATGGCCTCGTGGCTGTCCTCGGTATGCCCCAGCGATTCCTCGTGGACTTCCCATGTCTCGGCGTTGTCAAGCGAATCGCAATCGCGCAGCATCGGGATGCGCTCGCAGCGCTCGGACTCCGCGGCAAGCAGTGGCTCGGGGATGCCTGAGCTCTCGCTGCCAAAGACCAAGTAGTCGCCGTCGCGGTAGGTGCTTTGCGCATAGGTGCGGCGTGCCTTTTTGGTCAGCAGATGCAGGCGCTCGTCGGCGGGGGAGAGGCCGTTGCGCGCAAGGAAATCCTCCCAGCCGGCATAGGTCGTCACGTCCAAGTTTTGCCAGTAGCCCAGGCCGGCGCGACGCACTGTCTTGTCGTCGAGCGAAAACCCCAGCGGCTCCACCAGATGCAGGCGGGTACCGGTAACCACGCAAGTGCGGCCGATATTGCCCGTATTGGCCGGAATCTCGGGCGCATACAGCACAATGTTGAACATGAATCTCCTTGGCTCAGAACGAAAAACCACCACGAAGGGCACCTTCGTGGTGGTTTGGCGGTTACGTAGGCGGAAAAATACTCGCTTGGATAAACCTAGGCGCGGTGCCAGTCGGTCAGGCAGGCATCGAGGGAGGCGATGAGTGCATCCTTGTCCATGTGACGGCCGATGATGCACAGGCTCGTCATGCGGTCGCCCGTCTCGTCGTCCCAAATCTGCATGATCTCGGGGTTCTCGTCGATAATCTTCTGCTTCTCGCTCTCGGGCGCAGAATCGACAAACAGACCGTTCTCCATCAGACGCATCTGGTGGCCGGCCTGCTCAAACATGTAGCACATGTCCGGATCGCCGGTCTGCCACAGCGGGCCCTTGACGCGAATGACCTCGTCGGGCCACTCCTGCTCGACAAAATCGGTGAACTTCTGCAGGTCAAACGGCTTGCGGCGCGAGTACACAAAGGTCTCGATGTCGTACTCGAGCACCTCGGGGTCGTCGTGCTCCTCGGGATGCTCCATGGCCTCGATCCAGGCGGCGGAGTTGTAGGCGCGCATAAAGTCGAAGCGGTCGGTGTCGAGCAGCTCCTCCATGGGGACCTCGCCGTTTTGAGCCTCGACAATCACAGCGTCCTTCTGCAGGCTGCGCACGATGGCCTTGAGCTCGGCGATCTGCTCAGGGCTCACGGTATCGGTCTTGTTGAGGATCAGCGTGGAGCAAAACTCGATCTGCTGGATGAGCAGGCTTTCGATGTCGTCCTCGTCGATATCCTCGGCCAGCAGGTCGCGGCCACCGTTGAACTCGTCGTACATGCGGGCGCAGTCGACCACGGCCACGATGTTGTCGAGCGCGAGTTTGGGCTCGCCGCCCACCTTGGCCTCGTCGCAGAAGCTCGAGATGGTGTAGGCGATGGGGATGGGCTCGCAAATACCCGAGGCCTCGATGATGATGTAGTCGAACTTGCCCGAATCGGCGATGCCCTGCAGCTGGTTGGCCAGGTCGTCCGAAAGCGTGCAGCAGATGCAGCCGTTGGTGAGCGGGATGAGGTCGTCGGTCTCGGAAAGGCCGCCGTCGGCGATAAGGCTGGCGTCAACGTTGATCTCGCCGATATCGTTGACGATCACGGCGGCGCGGATGCCGCCGTCGTTAGCGAGGATGTGGTTGAGCAGCGTGGTCTTGCCGGCACCGAGGTATCCGGTAAGCATGATGATCTTCACGGGTTTGTTGGGCATGTGCCCTCCTTTGTTAGACATGGCTTACAGTTGAATCATATGCCAAACGCCTGCTCTTATACCCACGCGCTGGCAAATAACACAGGCTACTCCCAGGCTCCCCATACATCAGGGCAATAACCGACGGTGGCCTTTTTGCCGTTGCGCACGATGGGCTCGGCCAGAACCTGCTGGTTCTCGAGCAGCTTGTCGAAGCGCTGGCTGGGGGTGAGGTGCTGGATGAGCGCGAGCGTCTCCTCGTCCTTGGCTTTGGGGTTGAGCAGCTTGTCGATGCCGCCGACCGCCTGCATCACGCTTGTGAGCTCGCCCTTGCTCATCTCCTTTTCCTTAAGGTCGATAAACTGCACCTTAATGCGGCGCTCCTTAAAATAACGCTGGGCCTTCTTGGTGTCGAAGGACTTTTTGGTACCGAAGATCTGCACGTTCATGTATTTGTTCCGCCGTTCTAACGAACGGCGGTCACATCGACGCTGCAAAGCCATCTGATGGGCAATCTGCCTTTCAATCGTCGGGCGCGGGCAAAAGCCCAGCGCCCTCCTCTTTCAAGGCACCTTTCCTCATCAGCTGGCTTTTCGCTGACATTGATAGAGCATCGAGGTGACCACCGCTGGACTTATCGAATAAAGTTGGTGCGCGCGCGATCGGCCTGGGGGGCTTCGATGCCGGCGGCCTTTCCCGCCTCGATGCAACGCAGCAGCCAGGCCATGTTTTTGCCGATATTGCGCATGGTGGCAAGGCCCTCGGCGTCTTGGGCGGCCTCGCCCGGCATGGCGCCAAAGACGTTGTTCCAGTAGGTGGACGCTACCACGGGCATCTGGTTGATGGTGAAGTACTTGTTGAGCACATCGAAGGTGGTCGACGTGCCGCCGCGACGGGCGACGGCGACTGCGGCGCCGGGTTTGTGCTCAAAGGCATGCCCGCCTGCATAGAAGGCGCGATCGAGGGCCGAAAGGATGCGGCCGCTGGGGTGCGCGTAGTAGACGGGCGAGCCAAAGACAAAACCGTCGGCCTGCTCGGCGGCAGCGATGAGCTCGTTCACCACGTCATCGTCAAAGGTGCAGCGACCGCCAAGTTTGCCACACTGGCCGCAACCGATGCAATCGCGAATGGGCTTGGCGCCCAGCTGAAACATCTCGGTATCAATGCCTTCGGCATTGAGCTGCTCGGCGACCTCGGCGAGTGCGCGGGCGGTGTTGCCGTTTGCCTTGGGACTGCCATTGACCAAAAGAACCTTCATCACAAACTCCCTCTGCTGTTGGTGACTTCTGCAGAGGATTATCGCACGAGCGGGCGGATGGCGTGGGGCGCGATGCCGGCCCCGAGGGCCCACGGCAGGCTCGCCCACCAGGTACGTGCGGGATACGGTCCAGAGGATGTTGGAGTGCGGGGCCTCGTGCGAGCAGATTGTAAGGGGTCTGGGCGGGTCGCCCTCGATGGCGAGCTTTGAGGTCTTGGAAGGCGGGCTGCTGCGGAGGCTATGATTAATACTAAGGCGGTTGCTATCGAGTAATTCACACTTGGTTTGATTCGATTGTGAACGCGCAGCTAGGACGGAAAGCAAAGGAAGTTCTATGGAAACAGAGGATGCTGTCTGCTTGATAACTTCGATTGCCCTGATTCTTCTTTCAATCCAATACAGAAGAGGAAGATGGCTCAGCTCAATTGCTGGATATGATGTCACAAAAAGGGAGAGCGGGATTGATATACGCCCTTACGCAAAGTTGATTTCTTCTGTGACGTTATGGATGGGGCTGCTGTTTTTCTTGTGGGCGGTAGAGGGCTGGGTGCGCGATTGGAATACCAGTGTTTTTGAAGTTTTGGTTCTACTTCTGTTCAGCTTGGCCTCTTTGTCGTTCGTGCGGCTCGTTAGGTTTGTGTTTATGAGGCGATAGCCAGCGGAAGCGGGATGGACGACAAAATGGACCAATACAGCCAATTGTCAAAAGAATTTGATAGGGTTGGCTTAACAGATTTACTCGAGGGCATATCCGTGGCGGGGGATAGGTTTTATGTTGTTGAGCACTTATTTGCATCGGGTGAAGGAAACCAAGAGTATCGAAAACGGTGCCCCCGGGCCCCGGGAGGGACTGCGGGGGCGTTCGGCTAACTGCGGGTACGACCTATTTGCTCAATGTGTTCGGTTGAGATCGGAAATTAGCCATCATGCGCCCCACGACGCTAGTCCAGCTTGGTGCCCGGTACTTGCGGCGCCTCTTTAAGCAGCGCTTTGAGCTCGTTCAAAATGGAAACGGGCTGTCGGTCGACGGCATCTAGATGAAGTGTGGCCACACGAATGGGCGGCTGATATTCAAATGAGCCAAAGAGTACGGGCGACCCCAAGAACCGCTCGATTTCTTCTGCGATCGCGTCGGTCTCTTCGGGATCAAGGTCATCGAAAAGCGCCACGAACATCGGTCCGGTCGAGCGGAACAGACGGCCCTTGCCGCGCGAACAGTCCATGAGGCAGGCGGCACTTTCTGCCAAAACGCGGTCGCCCGCATCAAAGCCAAAGCGGGCATTGACCTTGGCGATGTCGTCGATTTTGATGGCGACCAGGCCTGCCTTGCGCGCCACGCGACGCATTTCGCCAATGGCGTTGACCAGGGCGTGGATATCGCCCAGGCCGGTCACGGAATCGGTCGTATCCGCCAAGCTTCGGTTGATGATAATGCCCACATACATGTTGGGCTCGGTTTCGGTGCTATCCAAGCGGTAGCCCGTACACTCGCACAGCGCATATTTACCAGCGGTATTCATGACGCGATACTGCATGTAATGGAAGTGCCACGCGCCGTTTACCACCATATCGAGCTCGCTGCGCACGTTGTCGCGATCCTCGGGGTGAACGCGGGCGAGCCACATATCGAGCGAGTTATAGGGATGCTGGGAGGGCAGGTCAAAATCGCGCACGGCATTAATCGACCATTGCGATTCGCCGGTATCGAGGTTAAGGATAAACGGATAGCGCGTCTCGGAGCTCATGAAGATCGCTTGGAACACCCGGTCGTTGCAGGGAGGCTGATCGGCGATCGGGCGCATGGATGCGTCGTTTTCCTTCGGCTGCTGCACACGGTGCATGAGCTTGTAGCGATACATTTTGCGGTCGGCGTCCTTTGTCATCTGGCGACGCGTATCGCCTGCAAGCGGGTCGACGCGCGAGCAGCCAAAACTAAAGCTGGCGATCATGGGCGCCTTGCCGTCCGATGTTGCCTCGATAAGATTGGCACGCGTCCGCTCCAGGCGCTGCTCGAGCTCGGCTTCGTCTGTCGTGGGGGATATAAGTACAAATTCGTCTCCACCGATACGGAACAGCAACTCATCGGGCTCCATTGTCTCGGTGAGTGCACGGCAGATGTTCAGGATGTAGCGATTACCCTCGGTGTGGCCAAACTTATCGTTGCAATGCTTAAGGCGGTCGATATCGATATAGGCGCAGGTGAAGGGGGTGCCTTTGCGCCAGAGCTGATCGACGTGGCGGTCGAGTCCGCCACGGTTGCCAAGATTGGTGAGCGAGTCGATATAGGCGCCGCGCTCAAGCAGCTCGCGTTCTTGCTGCAGGATGGCAAATGTCTTCTGTAGCTGCTCGCCGATGGCGCACAGCTCCGGGGGCAGCGCGGCAACATCGAGCTCGGTGGTTGAGGCCCCGTTCGCAAGCCGCTGAAGATGAGCGATGATTGATTGCTCGCCCAGGCGATACGACTCGTTCATGATGGATGACCTCCTTGAATGGAACAATGGTTTGTATCTTACTCCCAATTCGGTTTAGATTGGGGTATTAGTTAGCTCATGGGAACAAACGCTCCCTCGACGGTGGCGTTTGCGCACGAGCGTATTAGTTGTTGTCGCCACCATCGAGTAACGCCTCAAAATCCTTTGCCGGCATGGGGCGGTAGTAGAGAAAGCCCTGAGCGTAGCGGGCGCCCATTTGGCGCAGCACGTTCGCCTGCTCATCGGTCTCGACGCCTTCGATCACAACGGGCAGATGGAGCGACTGCGCCATCTCGAGCATTGATGAAACGATTTGCGCGCTACGGCCTTGATCGCCGTCGGCGGGTACAAACGTGCGATCGAGCTTGATGACGTCGACGTTGACGTTCTTGAGCATCGCGAGCGTGGACTGGCCGGTGCCAAAATCGTCCATATAGGTCGAGAAGCCGCGGGTGTGCAGGTCGGCCGTTAGTTTATTCACGGCCTCGGACTCTCCCGTATAAGCTGTCTCGGTAATCTCGATGCGCATGAGCTCGGGCGGCAGGTTGTATTGGGCGGCGAGCGCCCCCATATGCTCGGCAACGTCGCAGGCAAGGATATCCACGCGCGAAACATTAAGCGAGATCGGAACCACGCGAAGCCCCCGATTGATGCGCTCGCGCAGCCACAAGGCAACGCCCTGCCAAACGTATTTGTCGAGCGTCACCACAAAACCGCTTTCCTCGAGAGTGGGGATAAAGGTGGCGGGCGAAATGAGGGAGCCATCCTTGTCGATCCAGCGCGTGAGCGCTTCGGCGCCAATGATCTCGCCGGTTTCCATGTCGACCTGGGGCTGCAGGTAGTAGGTAATACGGCCGTTGGAGAGCGCATATTGGAATTCGGTCAGCATGCGGTGGAACGCGATTTCGCGCTCGTACTCCTCGGGGCGGAAAATGGCAATACGCTCCTTAAAGTCGTTTTTTGCGCGCCGATTGGTAAACATGGCCTTGGCCTGCGCATCGATGGTGATTTTCTCGTTGGAGTCGATGGGGTAGACGCCCATGGACGGCCAGAATCCCACGCCGTCATCATACTTGGCCACGGCCTGGCGAACGCGGCTATAGATCTGATGGACAGTGTCGTGTTCAAAGGGGATGAGTATGCAAAAGTCGTCTTGGCCCCAGTACCCTGCGACGCCCATGTCGGCATTCTCGATGTCTTTGAGGACCGTGCCCACATCGGCGAGCATGCGGTCGCCCTCGGCCTGTCCGTGCCATTCGTTGAACAGTCGCATGTGTCCCATATCGACGGTGGCGATACACCAGGCGCCGTTGCGCCTTGTCTCGAGAAATTCGTTGGCGCGGCGCATAAACTCGCTGGGTCGATAGAGACCCGTGAGCGGATCGATGCGTTCGGCGATGGCGCTTTTGCGCTCCACCTCGGGTATGGGGAGGCTGTCGTTGGGAACAAGCCCGCCGGCCGTGCGAATGCGACGGTCGAGTTCGCCTAAAACGGCGGCCGTTTGATTGGTCAGGTGCTCGTAAAAGGCCGGAACGACAAGACAGACGGGGGTAATGGTGTCGTCCGCGATTCGAACGGGAGCGAAAACGGCCTCTTTGAGATGTTGGATCAGTTGCTCGAATGCTTCGTGATCCAAATTGTTGCTAAGCACGACGAACTGGGCGTTGCGTGAGCGGAAGACGCGACTCCTGCCGCGAGTAATCGACAGCATGCGGCCTGCGTATTCGGCGAGCATGTTGTCGACGGCCTCGGCCCCGTAGAGCTCGTTGAGCTTGGCCGTGCCGCGAACGCGCACTGCTATAAGCCCCGTCTCGCAACGGTCGCGACGGCAGGCATCGATAGCGTTGATCAGCGTGCGCTGCGTTCCGAGACCCGTGGCGGCGTCGACGGTCTCGGCAAGCGAGTGGTTGACGAGCTCGCCGACATAGAGCGAGGGGACATTTCCGTCGCCGTCGATACGAAACCCGCGAGCACGGCCGAGGATGTAGTCGCCGGCGGCATTGCGCACGCGGTACTGCATGACGTGGCGATGTTTGGAGCCGTCATAGATTTGGTCGATGTCGTTGGTATAGGCCTCAAGGTCATCGGGATGGACACGCGTTTTCCAGTAATCGTGGCAGTTGTCTATATGCTCCGAAGGAAGGCCAAGATCGCGCAAGGCGCCTTGTGACCAAAGGGTTCGATGTTTGTCCAAGTTCTCGATAAAGAAATATCGGCCTTCGTTGAGCATCGAAAGGGCGTCGAAAATGCGATCGCTTATTTCGAAGTCGTCGGTGTGGGCTTGTGCGATATTGCGTCGATCAAGGTGCACGGCATGACGTAGCTTGTAGTCGTACATGCGATGGTCGGCATCGTTCGTCAAGCGATTGGGGGCTTCGCCCAGGGCGGGGTCGGCGTGTGCCACTCCGTAGCTAAACGAGTGAGGCATCTTGGAAGCGTTGTTTTCGAGCAGTACCGTTCGGCAGTGTTCCAGACGTTCGGCAAGGTCGTCCTCGGTCGCAATCGTAGATAGGATGGCGAACTCGTCGCCCCCCAGACGAAATGCCGCCTCGTCCACCTTCATATACAGCTTGAGATAGAGGCTTACCTGCAAAATATAGCGGTTGCCCTCGTCATGGCCAAAGACGTCGTTGCAGTGCTTGAGATTGTCGATATCGATGTACGCCATGGTAACGGGGGTGTCCTGCTCCCAGAGCTCCTCGAGGGAACGGGCAAAGCCGCCGCGGTTGCCAAGCCCGGTAAGCTGGTCGGTAAAGGCGGTCCTGACCAGATCCTCCTGACGCTTGAGAAGGTCGCGGACGGTCTTTTCGAGCGTTTCAGTGTAATTGCTGGGGGTATCCATGCTGTAGGCGGCTTTCTGGGGTCGGGGCGGATTGCGTCGGGCGAGCTCGTTGTGCACACGCGTTGTCGCTCAACGCTTTGCGTGTATCCATGCTCCCGCCTTGTTGCGCCGCTGGGTCAATTTGTCGGCTCGTGTTCGCTGCTGATAATTACTGAGTAATGTAAACAACAGCACAAAATTATATAGGGGTGCACATGCTGTGGGCGGCTATTATTCGACAAACGGTAGCGCGACGATGCGATGTTCGATGAAAATGCGACTGGGGCGGTATATGTTGACGGGTATACTTGTTCCGTTTAAATTTGCGGGGATGGAGATGGTCGCATGGCACAGCCAGATACGACGCCCACGGCGGGGCTTGCGCTCGAGGGAGGCGGCTACCGCGGTATGTATACGGCGGGCGTGCTCGACGTATGGATGGAGTGCGGCCTGACCTGTGACCATATGGTGGGCGTCTCGGCGGGCGCGGCGTTTGGCTACAACTTTAAATCGCGCCAGATTGGTCGTGCCATTCGCTACAACAAGGCCTATTGCGCCGATAAGCGCTATGCGGGTGTAGCAAGCTGGCTGCGAACCGGCGATATGTTCAATGCAGATTTTGCCTATCACGAGGTGCCCATCGAGCGCGATCCCATCGACCTGGAGACATATCGTGCCTGCCCCATGCGGTTTACGTGCGTGTGTACCGATATCGAGACGGGCAAGGCCGTCTATCACGATCTGCCGTATGGCGACGAGCGCGATATCGAGTGGATTCGGGCGTCGTCTGCTATTCCCGTGGCAACGCGTCCTGTCGCCATTGAGGGGCATAAATATCTGGATGGCGGCGTGGCCGATTCCATTCCCAGTGCTTGGCTGTTTGCGCAGGGGTATGACCGCAATATTGTGGTACTCACGCAGCCGGCGGGCTTTGTGAAGCAGCCCAACAGCGTGATGCCCATGCTGCGGCGCGTGTTCCGTCACTACCCGGAGTTTGTGGCGGCGCTTGAGCATCGGCATGAGGCCTACAATGCCACGCTTGATGACCTGGCACGTCGCGAGGCTGCCGGCGAGGTCTTTGTGGTGCGGCCGAGCGAATCGGTAAAGGTGCCGTCGCTGTGCCGCGAGCCCGATGAGCTTGAGCGTATCTATCAGATTGGCCGCCACGATGCAGAGGCGACTTTGCCGGCGTTGGAAGCGTATCTGGCGGGATAAGGGTCGCATACGGAAAGCGCATCCCGGAATGGAGGCCCAAACTGGGATGCGCTTTTCATTGCTGAAGATATGAGGCTGCGAATCAGCTGTTCGGCCTATGCCTATGCCTGCTGCCAGGTGTCGACAAGCTCCTTGGCTGCGGCATGGGGGTCGTCGGCGCTGCAGACGGCGCTTACCACAAAGAAGCCGTCGACGCCGGTGGCCTTAAGCTGCGGCAAGTCGGCCGTCTTAACGCCGCCGCCCACCACGATGGGCACGGGGCTTGCCGCGTGGAGTGCGGCAAGGTCCTCAAAGCTCTTGGTGATGATAGAGCCGTCGGCCGCGCGTCCGCAGTCGCGCTTGGTCTCGGTCTCGTGGAGCGGGCCGATGCCCAGGTAGTCGACCAGGCTCATGTCGGCGGTCTTGACGTACTCGAGCATCTCCTCGCAACGGGCCGAAAGGCCCACAATGGCATCGGGGCCCAGCAGCTTGCGGCAGACCTCGACGGGAATGTCGCTCTGGCCTACGTGCACGCCATCGACGGCAATGCCCTGCTCGCGTGCGGCAAGTACGCAGTCAAGGCGGTCGTCGATCAGCAGCGCGACCTGCCCGGTTTTGCCGGCCTGAGCGATGGCCTGCGCGGCATCGCCCGTCAGTGCGATGATCTCGCGGGCGCTTGCCACCTTGGAACGCACCTGAATGCAGGTAAAGCCGGCGTCGAGCGCCTGGGCCACCACATCGCCCACGGGGCGTCCGAGGGTGTTTTCGGGGCCGAGTACCAGATAGGCCGAGATATCAAGGTTGTCGCGGATGCTCACTGTGCTTCCTCCTGCTTTTTGATCTGCGCTTCCATGCGCTCGAGCTTGCCAGTCATGGTGTCGGTAAATCCGGGTCGAATATCGGCCTTGAGCACGACTTCGGTGCGGATGCCCTTGCTCGCCAACACAAAGGTTGCGTCGCGCACGACCTGCATGACTTCGTCCCAGTCACCCTCGATCTCGGTGAACATCGAGGTGGTGCGGTTGGGAAGGCCGCTCTCGCGAATGACGCGCACGACCTCGGCGACCTCGGCGGACAGCTCGTCGCCGGTGCCGCACGGGGCGATGGCTACGGCGACGAGTGTGTTCATGCCGGCATCGGTTGCGGGCTCGGACATGGCTTATGCCTCCTCGAGCTCGAGTCGGTTATCGGCAATGTCCTGGGCGGTCGCGCGGTAGAGCTCGTCGATAAAGGTGACCTTAAAGCTTGCCGGGGCATCGGCGACAGCGGCGGCACGCGTGCCGGCAACGTTGTAGACGGCGGCACCGCAGACGGCTGCCGTAAACGGATCGGCGGCGCAGGCATACACGGCCAGCACGCCGCCCTGCGAGCAGCCGCAACCGGTGATCTTGGACATGAGCGGGCTGCCGCCGTGGGACTTGGCCACGGTTGTGCCGTCGGTAATCAGGTCGACTTCGCCCGAGACCACAACGGCGCCGCCGGTGTAGCGGGCGAGCGCCACGGCGGCATCGCGGGCAGCGTCTACCGTGTCGGTGGTATCGACACCGCGTACGCGGCTCAGGTCGGCCGCCTCGCCCTCAAGGCCCCACAGGCCGGCGAGTGCGATGATCTCGGAGGCGTTGCCGCGCACGATGGCGGGCTTGTACTGCTTGAGTTCGCCTACCAGCTGGGTGCGCAGGCTGCCGATGCCCAGGCCCACCGGATCGAGCACCCAGGGCTTGCCGGCGTCGTGTGCCGCCTTGGCCGTGCGGGGAATCGTCTGCTCGTAGATGGGGAAGAGCGTACCCATATTGAGATAGATGGCGCCGCCGCCGGCAACGAGTGCCTCGCCCTCGTCGGGCAGATAGACCATGGCGGCCGATCCGCCCACGGCGAGCTGTGCGTTGGCGACAAAGTCAATCGTCACCGTGTTGGTGATGGAGCCTGCCATCGGATTGGTGGCGCGAATCTCCCCCACGGCCTTGACCACATTTTGCTTAAGCTGTTTCGAATCGATCACTGCACATGCCTCCTTGGCATAGAAAAGGGGCGCTGTGCATAGACAGCGCCCCTAAAAAGGCGGCATGCTCCCTACGCCAGCATTAACTGACAGGTTCAAAGGATTGGGCCCCATGCCCTCTCAGCCTTGTGGTTTGCACCGCCGGCACTCCCGCATCGAATCTGTTGACCCTATACTAGCGCACCTGCCAAAAAGGGACAGGTTTATTTTGGCAGGTAACAACTGGGGCTTTGCGTTTCCCCAGATAAAACCTGCCAAAATAAACCTGTCCCTTTTTGGCAGGTCGGTACAATAGACGGGATAAAGAATGACCGAGGGGGCCTTATGATCAAACTTGTGCTGACCGATATGGACGATACGCTGATTCCGGCCGGGCATGACGGCGCCAGCGACTATGCCATCGAGGGCATTCATGCCATGCAGGCGGCGGGTCTGCACTTTGGTCCGGTTTCGGGTCGTCAGCCGTCTGCGATGGGCTGGATGTTTAAAAATCGTTCCGAGTGCTATTCGACCGGCGCATTCTGTAACGGCCAGGTCATGTTTGTCGACGGCGAGGCGGTCGCCTCGCGTGCGACCGATAGCGACGCACTAATGCGTTTAGCCGCCTATCTGGAAGAAGAAACCGACGATACCTATCTGAAGGTCTACAGCTTAGGTGATGACTTTTGGGATAACGATGCCTATTGCGTGACACGTGATGCCGAGCGTGTGCGTCGCGCTATGGAATCGGGCGGCAATGCGTGGCTCAAGGGCGAAGAGGCCCCGTGCCGCCCTGTCGTCGATGATGCGCCGGTGTTCAAGGCGAATATCTGGAGCGCCCGTTCGCGTGAGGAGCTCGCGGAGCTACGCGAGCGCGTTGCCGCCGAGGTGCCGGAGCTCTCGCTTGTGTTTCCCAACAACCGTGTGCGCCTGTTCGACATCCTTCCGGCTGGTTGGGACAAGGGCTGCGCTGCGCTGGAGCTGGCGCGCGCTTTGGGCCTAACGCCCGACGAGGTGGCCGTATTTGGCGATTCCGATAACGACCTGCCCATGATCGATGCCGTTCCCAACTCCGTTGCGGTCGCCAATGCCAACGAGGCCGTCACGGTTGCCGCACGCTGGCATATCGGCGCTGCGGCAGACGATGCGGTTGCCGCAGCGCTGCATCAGATTGCCGCCTGCGCCGCGACGGGGGAGATGCCGTCGTTTATGCGTCAGGCAGATGCGGCGGGTTCGGGTATCGCGGACGTCTAGGGAGGCCATCATGAAGCTCCAGCAGCTCAGATATGTCGTTAAAGTTGCCGAATGCGGCAGCATCACCGAGGCCTCGCGCCGGCTCTTTGTGTCGCAGCCTTCGATTACCGCGTCGATCCGCGATCTCGAAAACGAGATGGGTGTGCACATCTTTGAGCGCACCAACAAGGGCGTCATTGTGTCCGAGGAGGGCGAGACCTTCTTGGGCTATGCGCGCCAGGTACTCGACCAGGCCGACCTGCTCGAGGGCAAGTACAAAGGCACGTCCGAGCAGGTGCCGCACTTTAGTGTGAGCTGCCAGCATTATTCCTTTGCCGTTAATGCGTTTGTCGATGTAATCCGCGAGTTCGATGCCGCGCGCTACGACTTTACCCTACGCGAGGAGCAGACCCACGAGATTATCGAGGATGTCGCGCACATGAAAAGCGAGCTGGGCATCCTATATCTGTCCGAGCACAACCGCGAGGTCATCGAGCGCATGCTGGCGGCCAACGAGCTCGTGTTCGAAGGGCTCTTCTGTGCCACGCCGCATGTCTTCGTCTGCGCCGACCATCCGTTGGCGGACCGCTCCAGCGTGACGCTCGAGGATCTGGAAGACTACCCGTTCCTGTCCTATGAGCAGGGCAGCTATAACTCGTTTTATTATTCCGAGGAACTGACCTCGACCTTTGAGCGTCGCAAGAATATCCGCGTGCGCGACCGTGCGACGTTGTTCAATCTGGCCATGGGCCTTAACGGTTACACGGTTTGTTCGGGCGTGATCAGCCATGAACTTAACGGCCCCGGCATTATCTCCATTCCGCTCGATGTAGACGAGTACATGGAGATCGGCATCATCACGCGCAAGAACACGACACTTACGCGCTACGGGCAGGCCTATATCGAAGCGATTCGTCAGCACATCTAGACTGCTGCGTTCTGCACGGGTCAAATCTCTTTATGGCAGTCCCAACTAATATAGGAAGCATCTATATCAAACTGTTATAAACGCATATTTTACGATGTCCATATGAGCGCTCATACTCTGTCCCAGTAAAGCAACCAATGCAAAGGGAGATATCTATGAGCACTTCGATTCAACCGAACGCGCCGTTTCGTGCCGATATCGTCGGCAGTTTTCTTCGTCCGCAGGCTGTAAAGGACGCCCGTGCCGCCTATGTCGCGGGTAAACTCGACGCTTCCGGCCTTAAGGCCGTCGAGGACGAGGCCATCCGCGACTTAGTGGCCAAGCAGAAGGCTGCCGGCCTGCAGGTGATTACCGATGGCGAGTTCCGCCGCAGCTACTGGCACCTCGATTTTATGTGGGGCCTCAACGGCATTGAGCGCCGCGCCTCGCGCACGGGCTACATGTTCCACGATGAGGAGACTACCGCCGACACCGCCGTGGTAACCGGTCCCATTAGCGGTGAGAATCATCCGTTCGTCGAGCACTTCAAATTTATCAAGTCGCTCGAGGGAGAGGGCCAGGTCGCGCGCCAGACCATTCCGGCGCCGATCCAGACGTTCTCCGAAGTCACACTCGACCGCTGCGATGGCCAGCAGGAGAGTCTGCACGCCGTCTACAAGACCGACGAAGAACTCGTCGATGCCATTGCCGCAGCATACCGCACCGTGATTGCTGACCTGTATGCCGCGGGCTGCCGCAACATCCAGTTTGATGACTGCACCTGGGGCATCTACTGCGATACCGACTTTGTGTCCAAGACTGGCATGAGCCCGGTTGACCTGCAAAGGGTGAGCGAGCTGGGCGTGGCGCTCAACAACGCCGCCATCGAGGACAAGCCCGACGACCTCGTCATTAACACGCACGTGTGCCGCGGCAACTACCACTCTACCTATGCTTTCGAGGGCGGCTATGACCCCATCGCGCCGTACCTGTTTGCACATGAGGATGTCGACGCATTCTACCTGGAGTTCGATACGCCGCGCGCCGGCGGTTTTGAGCCGCTCAGCTACGTTGCCCCGGGCAAGAAGGTCGTGCTGGGCTTGGTGACCACCAAGGCCGCAGAGCTCGAGAACGAGGATGTTATCGTCGAGCGCATCCGCGAAGCCGCAAAGTACGTGCCGCTCGAGAACCTGTATCTGTCTCCCCAGTGCGGCTTTGCCAGCTGCGAGATTGGCAACAAGCTGACCGAGGACGAGCAGTGGGCAAAGATCGCCCTGGTCAAACGCATCGCCGAGCGCATCTGGAAGTAGTGCTGCCGTTCGCAGGGGCGTCGTGGTCGGAGCGGCATGCATCGCGTACAATGGTTCGGATCGTATCGTTCGGGCAGGTAATCCGATATGCCCGAGCGCCCTTCCATTATGAAAGGACATCCATGTCCCAATCCTCGACGCCCGCCGTCGCCGATGCCATCTACGATGCGTCGTCGCTCGGTCGCCCGCGCATGTTCCTACTCGGTCTGCAGCATCTATTCGCGATGTTCGGTGCCACGGTGCTCGTACCCGTGCTCACCGGTCTCTCGGTGTCGGCGACCCTTTTGTTTGCCGGCCTGGGCACGCTGCTCTTCCACTTCCTATCGCGCGGCAAGGTGCCAGCGTTTTTGGGATCTTCGTTTGCCTTTATCGCGGGCTATGCCGCCATCGCGCCCAACGGCGAGGCCGAGCTTTTGCCCTACGCCTGCCTAGGTGTAGCCTGTGCCGGCCTGCTCTATCCGGTGCTGGCGGCCCTGTTTCGCGCGTTTGGTGCCAAGCGCGTTATGCGCTTCTTCCCGCCGGTAGTGACTGGCCCCATCGTCATTTCCATCGGCCTGATCTTGGCAAGCTCTGCCATCGCCAACTGCCAGACCAATTGGCTTGTTGCCGTTGTCGCTGTGGCGGTGATCGTCATCTGCAACATCTGGGGCCGTGGCATGGTCAAGATCGTGCCGATTCTGCTGGGCGTTGTGGTGAGCTATGCCGTTGCGACTGCGCTCGGCGAGGTTGATTTCTCGGGCGTCGCAGCCGCTCCCTGGGTTGGCTTGCCCATCGTGTGGGATAACACCGTGTTTGCGCTCTTTGGCCCGCAGTTCGATAGCGGTCTTGCCACGACGGCCATCATCACCATTATGCCGCTGGCCTTTGCGACCATGATCGAGCATATCGGTGACATCTCGGCTATCGGCTCCACTTGCGAGCGTAACTACATCGCCGATCCTGGCCTGCATCGCACGCTGCTTGGCGACGGCCTGGCGACCATTCTCGCATCGCTCTTTGGCGCTCCGGCTAACACCACCTATGGCGAGAACACCGGTGTGCTTGCCCTAACGCGTGTGTTTGACCCGCGCGTGATTCGCATTGCCGCATGTTGTGCCATTGTGCTCTCGTTCTGCCCCAAGTTCGCGGCTGTCATTGCGGCCATGCCGGCGTGTGTAATCGGCGGCGTGTCGCTCGTGCTCTATGGCATGATCAGCGCCGTGGGCGTCCGCAACCTCATCGAGAACCAGGTCGATTTCCAAAACAACCGCAACGTGCTGGTGGCCGCCCTGGTGCTCGTGCTTTCGCTCGGCATTGCGTACAGCACCGCCGGCGCCATCGTGCTTGAGCTGGGCGGCGTGACGATTTCGCTTTCCGGCCTTGCCGTGGGCTCGCTGGTGGGCATCGTGCTCAACGCCATCCTGCCGGGTAACGACTTTGAGTTTGACGTCTCCGAGCTTGAGGAGGCTGCTGAGTAACAACTGCGTCCAGCTAAAACAAGATATGGTGCCCATGCGTATATGCGCGTGGGCACCATTTTTAATGCGTCAGTATCCAGTGGATGCCGCGGGCCATGCGCAAGTCGGTCTGGGAAAAGTGATTGCCGGGGTTGAGCTCCAGCGTCGTGGGAATACCACGTTCGCCGAGCAGCTTTTCCATTGCGCGCGTATCGTCGAGTACGTGCCGCATCATGCGGTTGGGAGTCTTGGTCTCCTTTTTGCCGAGCGACAGATAGACAGCCTGCGGGCTGCCGGCAAATGGCGCCGTGCTGGCGCGATCGACAAAGTCGGGAAACCATAGCGACCCCGATGCGCTCGCGGCGCGGTCAAATGCGTCGGTTTGCCAGAGGGACCAGAGTGCGAAGAGGCCCGCGAGCGAGTAACCGGCAATGCCACGCCAGGTGGGCGGCTGAGGAAGCGGTGACTCGACCTGGGGGATTATCTGATTCAGCAGCTCATCAAGAAAACCGGCAGCTTGGCCGCCGAAAGGCTCGGCATCGCGTACGGTCCCGTCGCATGCCCAGGGGCTCAGCTCGCGATTCCAATCGAGCCCGCCAATGGTGACGAGGGCGAATGGCGGACAGTCGAGCTCTCGGCAACACTTATAAACCTCGCTGCCGTCGCCCACGACCACAGGAAGGTAGATGACAGGCGCGCTTTCCGTATGATTCGAATAAACGGTTATCTGCTTTTGATGCGCTTCCATGACGGGCTTCTCTCAGTGTTGTGATATCGGCAGCCCCAATTGTCGCACGCCAGCGTATGCCGGTTGGGCTAGACCAAAGACAATCTCGTGCATCCCCTGCGGACGCATATGGAAAACGCCACCGCCGGAGGGGAGCTCGGCGGTGGCGTTGTTAAACGGTGCTGGGGCTCGGGGCCTTCGCGGGAGCTGCCATGTGCGCAGAGGCGTCTAAGAGCGCTTACGGCTCGCCATGGTGCCTGCGGCGATAGCGGCTGTTCCCGCAAGGACGGTTGCCACGATGGCCGCACCCGAGGTGTCGCCGGTTGCCGCGAGCACGCCGGTAGTCTTGGCTTTCGTGGTTGAAGCCGCAACGGCCTTGGTCGGCTTTGAGCCCTCAGGCTTGGGGTTCTGCTTGGTCTCGTCGGGCTTGGGGTCTTCCGGCTTGGCTACCTCGGGAGGTGCGATGGTCGTGCTTTTGGCGACTGCTTTGATATAGAGGGAGTCGACCGTGGCGTCGCCCGTGCCGATGGCTTGGCCTGCTTCGTAGATGCCGTCACGGAGCTTGCGATAGTCAATGACCTTGCCGCCTTCGGGCGTCTGGATGGCGGCGTTCTCAATCTTGATGGTGCCGATTGTCTTGCCGTCAGCGCTCATGGCACGGGCAAAGATTGCCGCTGTATCTCCTTCGACCGTTACCTTGCTGCGGATGATCGAGATGACTGCGGGTGTGACGCCCTCGCTGGTCTGGGCGATGATGCCGATGTTCTCGCCTTGGGGTTCGCGCCTCGTCTCGCCATCTTGGTTTTCGCTGTAGGGGATGGGGCCGTCGCCGTTCTCGACATAGCGGGCTATGGCCTTGACAACGGAGTCGCTGATGTAGATGTGGCCACCCTTCTCGTTGGGTCGATCGTTTCTGGTGGAGAATGCAGCCGAAACCTCGCCTTCCGCAAACGCGTCCACGGTGGAGCCGTTCTTGACGACGATGTCGTCCTGGTAGGTGAAGAGGGCGATGGCGCCACCGTATCTGCCTTTACTTGCACGGACCGTCACGTTTGCATGATCGAGGGTGATGCCCTTGTGGGCATAGACGCCATATTCAACACCGTTTACGTTGAGGGAGGCGTTTGTGGCTGCGAGGCTGCCCTTGGCCTCGATGGCAGCGTCTTTCTCGGAGCTTGCCTTGACCTGGCTGCCGTCCGAGATGTTGATATTGCCGCCGCTCCAAAGGGCCTCACCATCGGCTGAGCTTGCCTCGACTGCCCCGCCACCCTTTATGGTGAGGTTCTTGTCGGTTCCAATACCCTTGTCCTTGGTAGCCCTGGCGGTGACGGCTCCGCTGTCGTCAATCGTGATATTGCCGTTTGCCCTGATGCCATCCGATGCGCCCGTGGCGTTGACGTTGCCCGAACCTTTGATAGCGAGATCACCCCCGGCATTGATGGCATCAAACCCAGTGCTCGTGGCGTTGACGGATCCGGCTCCGTCGATGTTGATATTACCCGTGGAGAGGATAGCGTCCTCAGTAGATGTCACGCTGAGCGTGCCGCCCTCGTCGCCTTGGATATTGAGCTCGGCATTCTCGTTAGTGCCATGAGAAACGTTGATGCTTTCGATCCATTCGGCAGTGACGATGTTGGTTCCCGAGTAATTCACGTTGAGCTTGCCTGCGGCCTGGATCTCGCCGCCGTTATAGTTGCTGAGCTTCAAGTCGTCGGCGCCGTCCCACGACCAGGTACCGGCCTCGTCGCTCGCCGCGGTGTTGTACTTGTTGCCGCCGACCTTGACCCATTCCGCTGCGAGCGAGACGCTCGGCATGAGCAGCGAGCTTACCGTGAGCGCGCATACGGCTCCCACGACGATGCGGCGCGTCACGCGGCGCCAGCTGCCGTGCGCGAGTCCTATGCGACGGCGAACGTCGGGTTCGGCAACATGGGTTCCGGCGGTAGTGTCATTGCGTTTGGGGGTCGTGAACAAGGCTGCCATGGTTGCTCCCGTTCTCATAGGGCCTATACGACTAGATTCAGCGTATCTGCTGGATGTTGCCGGCGGTAGTGCCGTATGGAGGGCAAAATGGCCAAAATGGGGGAGAAATAGGCCGCACGCCGGTGCAGGGACCGGCGCTAAAAGAAAAGCGCGGGGCCGCATGGCGACTCCGCGCTTTATTGTTCAGCTTTTGTAGCCTTGCCCTTACGCTACGAAGAAGTAGACGAGGAAGGCAAGGGCCGCGATGCACCCGTCCTGTGCGAAAAAGTGTTTACGAGCGTTTGCGACTCGCCAGGGCGCCTGTGACGATGGTGGCCGTTCCTGCAAGGGCGGTCGCTATGATGGCCGCGCTCGAGGTGTCGCCGGTTGCTGCGAGTTTGCCGGCGATCTTGGCTCCCGTGGCTGCAACTGCAACGGTCTTGGTCGTCTTTGCGCCCTCGGGCTTGGAACCCTCGGGCTTGGTCTCGCCGGACTTTTCCTCGGGTTTGATCTTCTCGGGAGGTACGGTGAGCGTGCTCTTGGCGACAGCGGCGTCATAGGGAGAGTCGATCACGTCGTCGCCCGTGCCGATGGTTTGACCCGCCTCGCAGAGGATGCCGCCGCTGAGTTCTTCCTTGTTGCGATAGTTAATGATCTTGCCGCCTGCGGGCGCCTGGATGGGAGCGCCTTCGATCTCGATGGTGCCGATCGCCTTGCCATCCTCGCTTATGGCAAGAGCGAAGATTGCCGCCGTGTCTCCCTCGGCCGTGAGCTTGCTGCGGACGATCGAGATACTCGCGGGCGTGATGCCCTCGTAGGTCTGGGCGAAGATACCGATGTTCAGACCCCTAGGCTCAGGGATGACCTCGCCGCTTTGGTCGTTGCTGTAGTGATCGGGGCCATCGCCACCGGTCTCGACATAGCGGGCTATAGCCTTAACAACGGAGTCGCTGATGTAGATGTGGCCGCCAGCGACGTTTGGCTGGTGGTTTCTGGTAGAGATTGCAACCGAGAATTTGCCTTCTGCGAACGCGTCCACGATGGAACCATTCTTGATGACGATGTCGTCCCCATCAGTGATGAGGGCGATGGCCTGGCCGCCGCTCGCGCTTGTGCGGACCGTCACGGTCGCATGATCGAGCGTAACGCCCTTGTAGGCATAGACACCATATTCAACACCGCTTGCGTCAAGGGAGACGTTCGTGACCGCGAGACTACCCTCAGCGTCGACGGCAAGATCTCCCTGGGAGCTTGCCTTGACCTGGCTGCCGCCCGAGATGTCGATGTTGCCGTCAGCCCAAATCGCCGCTTCTTCTATCGAGCTTGCTTCTACCTTGCCACCGCCTTTGATGATCAGGTCACTGCCCGCGGCGACGCCGTAACCTTCGCCTCCTTTAGCGATCACTGTGCCAGAGGAATCGATGGTGGTCTTGCCCTTGGATTGGATGCCTTCGGTACCGCCCGTTGCATTCACGGTGCCCGAGCCCGTGATAGAGAGATCGCCCTTTGCCTCAATTCCGTCGGAAGCAGTGCTTGTGGTGTTCACAGTGCCTGGGCCAGAAATGGAGAGGTCGCCTGTTGATTTAATTGCATCGGCCTCGGCTGTCACATTGAGCTCATCCGTGCTATTCGAGCTCGTTATGTTCAACTCTGCTTTCTGGCTAGTGCCGTCCTGCGCCTTGATGGCGGCTCCGGTGTAATCAGGCTCGGTTTTCACGGTGTTCTTGCCCTCATAGACAATGTTGAGCTTGCCTGCAGCCTTGATCTCACCGCCGTTATAGTTGATGAGCTTCATGTCGTCGGCGCCGTCCCAGCTCCAGGTGCCGGCGCCGTCGCCCGCCGCAGTGCCGGCGTTGTACTGGGTGCCGCCAACATCAATCCACTCGGCCGCGAGCGAGATGCTCGGCATGAGCAGCGAGCTCACCGTGAGCGCGCACACGGCGCCCGCAACGATGCGGCGCGTCACGCGGCGCCAGCTGCCGTGCGCGAGCAGTGCGCGACGGTGCACGTCGGGCTCGACAAAATGGGCTCCTGAGGTTTTGTCATTGCGCTTGGGGGTCGTGAACAAGGCGGCCATGGTTACTCCCATCCTCATAGGGCCTATGCGGTTATATCCAGCATATCTGCAGGATGTAGCCGTCGGTAGTGCCGTTTGGAGGGCAAAATGTCCAAAACTTGGGAAGCAATACATCGCGCGCCCGCGCGGTGCCTGGCTTTAAAAGCAAAGCGCGGAGCCGCTCGATGCGACTCCGCGCTTTGGTGTTTGGTATTGTGAATCTTGCCCTTACGCTACAAAGAAGTAGACGAGGAAGGCGAGGGCTGCAATCCACATGAGCGGCTTGATCTTGGAGGCCTCGCCCTTAAAGAGCGCGACGATCACGTAGGCGATAAAGCCCAGGCCAATGCCGGCGGAGATGGAGTAGGTGAAGGGCACGCCGGCGACAATCATGAACGCCGGGAAGCCCTGCGACACGTCGGACCAGTCGATCTCGGAGGCCTCGCTCATCATGAGGTAGCCGACATAGACCAGGGCACCGCAGGTGGCGGCACTGGAAACGATGGTGACGATGGGGGAGAAGAACGCGGCGAGAATGAACAGCACGCCGGTGGTGACGGAGGTGAGGCCCGTGCGACCACCGTCGGCGGCGCCGGAAGTGGACTCGACGAAGGTGGTGATGGAGGAGACGCCCATAAAGCCACCGGCAGCGGCGGCCACGGAGTCAACAACCAGGATGGGGCGGATGTCCTCGACATTGCCGTCCTCGGTCAGGAACTCGCCCTGCTTGGCGACGGCCATCGCGGTGCCCATGGTGTCGAAGAAGTCGCTCATGAGCAGCGAGAAGGCCACGACGAGCAGCATCGGGTCGGTCAGAACCTTCACGATAGCCATGTTGCCGTCGGCGGTGCTGGCAAACGGGGCGCCGAAGGTCGAGAAATCGAGCGGGGCGATGAGGCCCTCGGGGGCGTGGGTGACGCCCAGCGGGATGCCGGCGATAACGGCGACGATGATACCGATGAGCAGCGAGCCCGGCACGTTGCGGGAGGCCAGGGCAACCGTCACGACGATGGAGATGATGCCGACGATAAAGGTGGGGGAGGTGATGTCGCCCAGACCGACGAGTGTGCCGGCGCCAGCGGTGATAATGCCGGCGTCGCACAGGCCGATCATGGCGATAAACAGGCCCAGACCCACCGAGATGGCGTGGCGCAGGACCACGGGGATGGCGTCCATGATGGCCTCGCGCAGGCCGCAAAGGACGAGCAGCAAGATGACGATACCCTCGAGGAAGATAACGCTCATGGCGACGTGCCAGTCACCGCCGCACATGGTGGTGGTGATGCCCGCGATCATGGCGTTGATGCCCAGGCCTGAAGCGCAGGCGAGCGGGCGGTTTGCGAAGATGCCCATGCAGATGGTCATGATGCCGGCGCCCAGGCAGGTGGCGCAGGCGAGCGCTCCCGCATCAATGCCAGCGCCCGAGAGCACTGCGGGGTTGACGGCGATGATGTAGGCCATCGCCAGGAATGTTGTCAGTCCAGCGCGAAGTTCGGTCCCGATTGTGGACTTGCGCTCACTGACGTGAAAAAGTTCGTCCATGCATACCCTTTCCTTGTTCGGCCCCGAGTTTAGGCCGATTGACACGAACTCATTTACTATATCGCCTTTACAACCTTGCTGTTCCTCGCATGTTGATGTTCGGCGCTTTGTAACAGACGGACGGTATTTATCGCATGAAAATGTGTGGGTACCGTATACTTAAGCGGTTACAACGACCCCTATGGAGGAACGTATGATTAAAGAGCTTTGCCACGACGAGGCTATCCTGTCCCAGCGTTGCGAGGTTGCGACCGTCGAGGACGAGTCGGTTGCTCAGGACCTGATCGATACCATCAAGTCGCTCGATGATGCCGGCTGCTTGGCCGCCAACCAGATCGGCGTTACCAAGAAGGTCTGCGTCTACCTGGACGACGCCGGCGAGCCCCACGTGCTCTACAACCCCCGTCTGGTGTTTGGCCTGGGCGCCAGCAAGATGGAGGAGAGCTGCCTGACGCACGAGGAGGTCACCAAGTCCACGCGCTATATCAAGTGCAAGGTTGCCTTTGACCAGATCGTCGATGGCAAGATGCGCGAGCGCAAGCAGGACTTTGTGGGCTTCGAGGCGCAGATGGTCCAGCATATGATCGACCACTGTCTTGGAAAGTTGGTCTAAGGGGACCAAAGCACCGCACTTCGTCTCTTTTGGTCCGGGCGTGACATTGTTGTCATGTCCGGGCTTTTGTGTTTAGCGCCTTTTTGTTTGGTGACAATAACCTTAGCAGGACCGTAAAGCTAGGAGGCGCTATGTGCACGAGCATTCGATTTACCGATAATTCTGGCCACATGTATCTGGGCCGCAACCTCGACTGGAGCTTTGACTACGGCCAACAGGTTCGCGTGATGCCGCGCGGGTTCCACATTCCGTATTCGTTTATCGACGATGCGTCGGCGGCACACGCGGTAATCGGCATGTGCATCGATTACAAGAACTATCCCATGTTTTTCGACTGTGGTAACGATGCGGGTCTGGCTGTGGCGGGGCTCAACTTTCCCGGCTATGCCGAGTATGCCGAGGGCCCTGTCGACGGCAAGAACAATATCGCGGCCTATGAGTTTCCCCTGTGGGTGGCAGCGACGTTCTCGACGGTCGATGAGGTCGAGGCCGCGCTGCGCGACACGGTGATTGTCGCCAAATCTGCCGGAGAGGGGCTGGGCGTGTCGCTGCTCCATTGGATTATCGGCGACAGCCAGCGCAGCATCGTGGTCGAGATGATGGCTGACGGCCTGCATGTATACGACGATCCGGTCGACACCCTTGCCAACCAGCCGACCTTCCCGTGGCACATGGAAAACCTGCGCACCTATATCACCGCCACAAGCGATTTTCCGCAGACGGCGACATGGCGTGGCGCCGAGCTTAAGCCCTATGGAGCCGGTGCCGGCATGCGCGGCATTCCGGGCGATTGCTATTCGCCGAGCCGTTTTGTAAAGGCGGCGTACCTCAATGCCAATTACCCGCAAAAGGAGAGCGAGACCGAAAACGTCGTTCGCATGTTCCGCTCGCTCGAGGGCGTGGTGATGATTGAGGGGGCGTCCAGGATGGGCGATGGCAAGTTCGAGAAGACTATCTATACCGGATGCTTTAGCGCGCGCACGGGCAATTATTACTACGCGATGTATGGGGATCCGTCGATTCGTTACGTGAGCCTGATGGATGCCGAGGGCGCGAGCCCCGATAGGCTCGTGGTTCCCGAGCCGCGTCGTTCGTAGCCCATAGCTTTACTGCAGTGCAAAGCGCCCCTGCATCTCCTGTGAGGTGCAGGGGCGCTGCGACCTGGGCTTTATCCCGCATGCGCCCCGAGAAAATGTCCCTTAAGCGCGTGCTGCCTGGGCGATACCGGCCTTGGTGCTTGCGCGTTTGCCGGCGAGTTCGCAAAAGACCGCGCCGCCGATGATGAGCGCGGCGCCCATGAGGCGGATTGGCGTCATGGTCTCGCCCAAAAGGACGGCGGAGAACACGACTGCCGAAAGCGGCTCGAGGTAGCCGACAACCGCGACGGTCTGCACGGGCAGCTTGGCGACAGCACTAAAGTAGAGCAGGCAGCCGATGCCGGTGTTGACGACGCCGAGCATGGCGACGGCGCGCCAATCGATGCCGGCGGCAATGCTGGGGGAGAGGAACGAGGGGGCGCCCTGCGTGAGGAGCGTAAGGACCAGCGCGGTCATAAAGGCGGCGCTCACCTGGAGCGCGGAGTTTTCGAGGCCTTCGACGTGTGGCGCACCCTTGCTAGCGATGACCATCAACGCGTAGCAGAAGGCCGAGGCGATGCCGCAAGCGATACCCGCAATGGGCATATTGCCGCCTAGACCTTGTGCCGCAATGAGAAAGGCGCCGCAGGCAACGGCGATAAACCCGGCGATTTTGCCGCCGGTCAGCTTTTCGCCAAAAATGAGCGGGGAGAGGGCCATAACGATGATGGGGCCGCAGTAATACAACAGCGAGGAGATGCCAACACCGATCGTCTGATAGGCGCGGAACAGGAAAATCCAGCTGGCGCCCAGCGCGGCGCCCGAGACGATGAGCGCTGCGGCCTCACGGGGGCGAGACGGAGCCTGCAGGTTATGGCGCTTGGTTATGAAGAGGATGGCGGCAAGGGTGAGAGCGCCCAAAAACGTGCGCAGGAGCACGATATCGGAGCTCGGCAGCGCGATGGCAGCGGCGATGATGCCATTGGAGCCAAACAATAGCAATGCTGCTAAGTACGTAAACAGTCCGTTGTTCATGCGCTGACATCCCCTATATATCCGAACATGTTCACTATGGGTGAACTGGCTTTAGAAGAAAAGCGAATATAATGCATGGAAAACATGACAAAAACTCATGCAAGGGTGGGGGTGTACCGTGGAGACCAATATCCAAAAGATGCAAGTGCTGCTCGAGACGGTGCGTGCCGGCAGCTTTACGCGTGCTGCAGAGCGCCTGAGCTATTCGCAATCGGGCGTGAGCCGCATGGTGGCCGACCTCGAGGCCGACTGGGGCTTTAAGGTGCTCGACCGCAGCCGCGAGGGCGTGACGCTTTCTGCCGACGGGCGGCAGGTCATGCCGGCTGTCGAGGCGCTCTGCGAGGAATTCATTCGCTTGCAGCGGCGTGTGGATGAGATGCGTGGGCTCATGCGTGGCAAAATCTGCATCGGTACGTTTTCGAGCGTGGCGACCCACGTGCTGCCGCCGGTGATCGCGCGTTTTCGCGCCGATTATCCAGACGTCGATTACGAGTTACTGATGGGCGACTATTCAGAGATTGAACAATGGGTGGCGCAGGGCCGCTGCGATCTGGGCTTTATCCCGCATGAGCCCCGAGAAAATGGCATGACATCGCGATCTTTGGTGCGCGACGAGTTGATGGCGGTGGTGCCGACAGACTCTCTGCTTGCTAGTGAGGGGGCCGTCTCGCTTGCCGACTTGGCCAACGAGCAGTTTATTCTGCTGGAACGCGGCACCGATGACGAGATTACGCCGCTGTTCCGTCGGGCGGGGCTGACGGTGCGCTCAAAACTGTCGACCTGGGATGACTATGCGATTATGGCCATGGTCGAGGACGGCTTGGGCGTGAGCATCCTTCCGGCGCTCATCTTGCGGCGCTGCCAGTTCAATGTCGCCATTCGTCCGCTCGAGGGACGTCCCCATCGGCAGATTAACGCCATATATCGAACGGCCGACGTTTCGCTTGCCGCCGCTCGTTTTCTCGAATATCTCTAGGCGAGCGCATACCGTTGTCGCTTTGGGATAAATCTCGAGGTGTGGTTCGCTTTATTATTGAAATTGAACTTTTCGAAAGAGCACGGCGCTATACTGCTTGCTAAATTGAACCTTGGTTCAATTCGTGTTCTATAAATTGAACTTTGCCAGCAAGGAGGTTCCTGTGGCCCAAGAGACGTTTAGCGATCGCCTGCGACAGGCTATGTCCGATCGCGACGTTCGCCAGTCGGACGTGATCCGCGCATCGGAGATGCTCGGCAAAAAACTCGGCAAGAGTCAGATGAGCCAATATGTGAGCGGCAAGACGATCCCGCGGCGTGATGTGGCAGAGCTGCTCGCCCGTATTTTGGAGGTCGATGTTACCTGGCTGCTCGCCGGTGACGCCGATCAAGGCGAGACATCATCGCCCCGCAACGTTTCCAAGCCCGAACTCAATCCCTCAGCCCAAATTGCAAGGAGCGTCCCCATGCGTACTTTTTCTAAATCCACCAAACTCGACAACGTCCTCTACGACGTCCGCGGCCCCGTCGTCGATGAAGCCGCCCGTATGGAGGACGAAGGCGAGCGCATCCTCAAGCTCAACATCGGCAACCCTGCGCCCTTTGGTTTTCGCACGCCCGATGAGGTCATTAAGGATATGCGCCAGCAGCTGCCCGACTGCGAAGGCTATTCCAACTCGCGCGGACTGTTCTCCGCGCGCAAGGCGATCATGCAGTACTCGCAGATCAAGGGCCTGCCCAATGTTCAGATGGAGCACATCTACACGGGCAACGGCGTGTCCGAACTCATTCAGCTTTCGATGAACGCACTGCTCGACAATGGCGACGAGATTCTGATCCCCAGCCCCGACTATCCGCTCTGGACGGCGTGCGCAACCCTTGCCGGCGGTCATCCCGTTCACTATCTGTGTGATGAGCAAGCGGATTGGTATCCCGATCTGGAGGATATGGAGTCCAAGATCACGAGCGCGACCAAGGCCCTCGTCATTATCAACCCCAACAACCCCACGGGTTCCGTCTATCCGCGCGAGGTGCTCGAGGGTATCGTCGAGGTTGCACGCAGGCATCAGCTGATGATCTTTGCTGATGAGATCTACGACCGCCTGTGCATGGACGGCTACGAGCACGTCTCGATTGCCTCGCTCGCTCCCGACCTGCCCTGCGTCACCTTTAGCGGCCTTTCCAAGTCGCACATGATTGCGGGCTATCGTATTGGCTGGATGGTGCTTTCGGGCAACCAGCGCTGCATGAGCGACTTTATTATGGGCATCAACATGCTCTCGAACATGCGCCTGTGCTCCAACGTGCCGGCTCAGTCAATCGTCCAGACGGCACTCGGTGGACACCAGTCCGTCAACGACTACATCCGTCCCGGCGGCCGTGTCTACGAGCAGCGCAACTTTGTGTATGAGGCGCTCAACAAGATTGACGGCATCTCGGTGGTCAAGCCGCGTGCGGCGTTCTATATCTTCCCCAAGATGGATGTCAAGAAATTCAACATCACCGATGACGAGCAGTTTGCCCTTGACCTGCTACACGAGAAGAAGATCCTGATCACCCGCGGCGGCGGCTTTAACTGGGCCGAGCCCGACCACTTCCGCATCGTGTACCTGCCGCGCATGGAAGTGCTCAAGGAGTCCCTCGAAGACTTGGCTGACTTCTTCGATCACTATCGCCAGTCGTAGGGGATTAGATATGTGCCGCCGCGAGAACTGAAGCGTCGCAGGATAGGCAAACGACAGCGAGCGAGCCGCATTTGCGCCAAGGTGACGTGAAGCGAAAGGGCGCTGACCTTTTGGTCGCGCCCTTGAAGCTGAACGTCAGATTGGTGTGAATGCGGCTCGCGCAGCGTCAAGCGGGCCGCCGTTCGGTAGAACGGCGGAACTATACAACGATTCCGCAACAGTGGTCGATTTCGTGTTGGATGATCTCGGCGGTGTAGCCCGAGAAGTTCTTGATGCGGTGGACGAAGTTCTCGTCCAAATACTCCACCTTAATGCGACGGTAGCGGGTACAGGGGCGCTCGCCGATCAACGAGAGGCATCCTTCGCTCGTCTGATAGGCATTGACCTGCTCAAGAATTTGAGGGTTGTACATCAGCAGCGCCCTGTTGCCGTCCTTTACGCAGATGATGCGTTTGCGCACGCCGATCATGTTGGCGGCGAGGCCAACGCACTCGTGCTCATGCTCGAGGAGCGTATCCAGGAGGTCCTGCCCGGTCGCGGCATCATCGGGCCCTGCGTCTTCGGAGGGCAGGCGCAAAAAGAACTCGGATTTCATGATGGGCTTAATCATGGCGGGCTCCTCATGTCTCATGCTTTCGTGGACTTTTGATAATAGCGCGGAAGGAAAGCTGTGCGTCCGCGTTACAATCTTTCGACGTTGGACCATGTTGCCAAACTCGTCGCGTGCGGCGTCTGGCGTAAGTCTAGGGCTCATCCTCGCCCTGGACTGTTCCTCTGGGGCGATACGACTGTCGTTCCAAGAGGAAGGAAATGCAAGGGGAGCAAATCTCAGCAACAAGTTAGGGCAACGCCATCGGGCACTTCGGCGTTTCTCATCGTTATGTATATCGCAGCCTTTGTTGCCGCGTTTAACGAGAACATCATTAACGTGGCGCTGCACGACATTATGGCGGCCTTTTCGGTGAGTGCCACCACGGCGCAGTGGCTTGTTTCGGGCTACATGATCGTGACGTCGATCTTTACGGCCATCATGGCCTTTCTGTCTGGTTGTTTTTCGACGCGTAAGCTGCTGTTTTTCGCATGTGGATGCCTGGTCGCCGGAGAAGTCCTGTGCTTGGTCGCCCCAACGTTTACCGTCTTGCTGCCAAGTCGCATTTTGCAGGCTGCGGGATCGGGCATCTTGTTTCCGCTCATGATGAACGTGGTGCTGTCTTGCGCCCCGCGTGAGAAGCTCGGTCTGTACCTGAGTCTGGGCGGTGCCTGCATTACGCTAGGGCCGGCGTTTGGACCCGTGATCAGCGGTCTTATGTGCACGTTGTTTGGCTGGAGAGCGGTGTTCGTAGTGCCGTTGGTGGGCGGCATTGCGGTCGCTGCGGCGGGCGTAAAGCTTGTTCAGAATGTCGGAGAGCGCTCGAACACCACGCTTGATATTCTGTCGGTTGTTTTGCTCGCTGCCGGCATTACGGCATTTGTGTATTCCGTAGGCGAGTTCTCGACCAATCTGATTTCCGGCATCGGGACGCTTTTCGCCGCCCTTGTGCTGCTCAGCTTGTTTGCGGCCCGTCAGCTCAAGCTCGAGCATCCGGTGCTTAACGTGCGTCCCATGGCGAGCGTTCGTTTTTGGCCTGCGTGCCTGCTTGTGGTGGTGTCGATGATGACAACGTTCTCGATGAGTGTTTTGTTGCCGCTCTATTTTGAGGGCGCATACGGCATGACCGCACTTGTTGCGGGCTTGCTCATTTTGCCGACGATTGCCTGCAATGCCGTGACCTCGATTGTAGGCGGGCGCGTGATGGATGCCCGTGGCGCATGGCCGCTGCTGCCGGTCGGTTTTGCCCTGATTGCCGTGGGACAGACTGCGATCTCGATGACCGCGGCGACCATGAACATCGGCGTTGTCGCGGCACTGACCGTTGTAGTGTATGCCGGCGTCGGTTTGGTGCTGAGCCCCTCGCAAACGGCCGGATTGGAGACGCTACCCGCTGCCGAGCATCCTCACGGAACGGCATTGCTCAACACGTGGAACATGATTGCCGCGTCGTTTGGCCCGTCGCTGTTTATCGACCTGCTTTCGAGTTCTGCAGCGGCTGCCGGTGCCGCCGGCGTCGCGACGGACGTTGCCCAGGCGATTGGATTTGCGGCTGCCGTGCGCGTGGCGGCTGTGATTGCCGTTGTCGGGTTCGCGGTGTCGGTTGTGTACGCTCGCCGCGAGTCGTACATGTCGCATTAATGTGTGCACATAGATTCTGCAGCTAGATTGGATGGCGACACCATAAACTAATTGACGTTTTGCCGAGAGGCATGAATGTTTAAAGCGCAAAGAGTGCGCGACGGGCCCCGCGAATGGGGCGATGATGCCCGAGAGGGCCAAGAAGGAGTCTCATGTCCGAGAACGAAGAGATCATGAACGAGACCGAGAACGAGACCATGGCTGCCGAGGTTGAGGCAGTCGAGACCGTGGAGACCGAAGTTGCCGAGGTTGAGGCTGCTGACGAGGTTTCCGCCGAGGAGGAGGCCGAGGTTGTCGAGGCCGCCGTTGATTACGATGACGAAGAGCTGATGGACAAGATGCAGAAGGCCGCCCGCCTGCTGCGTAGCCGTCGCTTTGCTATTTCCAAGGAGGAGGAGGCCAAGGCCGAGCGTATGGCGAACATCGAGCGCGCCATCAAGCTGCTTGACCTCAAGCCCAAGATGGAGCAGAAGGAGATGTCCGACCTGCTGGGCATGCGCCTTCGTGAGCTCGATGGCCTGATGGCCGAGGCCGAGGCTGCCGATCTGGTCGGCCGCATCGACGACGCCGAGGGCGATATGCGCAAGATCGTCGTCTTCGCTGCCGAGGATGCCGCCGAGGGCCTGGTCGAGCTTGCCAACAAGAAGGAGAAGCTCCTGCCCGAGCTTTCTTACGAGGAGGCCACCGAGTTGATGGCCGCTCTCGATAAGGTTATCGCTCCGCTCGTCGCCATGGGCCTGGACGAGGACCGCGGTCCTCGCGGTGGCCGTGACGATCGCGGTGGCCGTGGCGGCGACCGTGGTGGCCGCGGCGACCGTGGTGGCCGCGGCGGCTTTGGCGATCGCGGTGGTCGTGGCGGTGACCGCGGCGGTCGCGGTGGCGATCGCGGTGGCCGTGGCGGCTTTGGTGACCGTGGCGGCGACCGCGGCGGTCGCGGCGGCTTTGGCGGCAACCGTGGTGGCTATGGCGATCGCGGTGGCAACCGTGGCGGCTTCGGCGGCAACCGCGGTAACGACCGCGGCGGTCGCGGTGGCGATCGTGGCGGCCGCAACGGCGGCGGCTTCCGCGGCAACCGCTTCTAGGTTAGTTACGCCGTTCTACCGAACGGCGTAACAGCTCGACGCTGCGCGCCCACCAGAGCGACAACTTGTCATTCAAAGAGGACGGCATGACCAGAAGGTCTATGCCGTCCTCTTTTCATGCCAATTTGTTCGCTCTGGCGGGCGCTCGCTGTCGTTGCCAAAACATCGGCATTCTCTCTGTTGCCAGAAGGTGGTCGTTGGGGACGTTCTTAAATAACTAGTCGTTTAAGGACGTCCCCAACGACTGCATAACGTGAGAGTGGATAATTTCCCGGTTTGGGCCTGTATTCGAGCTCAAAGTGGGAGATTATCCACTCTCGTCTATTAAGTGTCCGAAAATCCGCGCTCGTTTCGATTCCGCCTACATTTGTAGGAACAGTTCGTGGAGGCGGGTGTCTTCGTCGAGTTCGGGGTGGAAGGTTACGCCGAGCTGATTGTCTTGGCGGGCAGCGACGATGCGGCCATCGACTTCGGCCAGGGCCTTGGCGTCGCCGTGGACCTCGACGATGCGGGGCGCGCGGATAAACGTCACCGGCGCTTCGCCGTCGATGCCGGCTACTTGCCCCTTGGTTCGAAAGCTGCCGAGCTGCCTGCCGTAGGCATTGCGCTCGACAAGTACATCCATGGTTGCCAAACGCGGCGTGCCTTTATCGTCATGGGCGGCAAGGTCGTGAGCCAGTAGAATCAAGCCGGCGCAGGTGCCCAGGACGGGCATGCCTTCAGCGATACGGGCGCGAAGCTCCTCGAGCATGCCCAGCTCATCAAGCAGCTTCCCTTGAACGGTGGACTCGCCGCCGGGAAGTACCAGACGGTCAAAGTCCTGCATCAAATCAGCCGCCTGCCTCAGCTCAATACAACGTGCGCCCAGCTCGGATAGTCTTGTCTCGTGCTCGGCAAAAGCGCCTTGGACCGCCAGCACGGCGACCGTCTGGCCTGCATAATCGCTCATGTGCGATCCTTTCTGCTGGACTAGCGTCCGCGCTCCTCCATGATGATCTCGATCTCGTCAGCGTTGATACCGACCATGGCCTCGCCCAGGTCCTCAGAAAGCTCGGCAATGAGCTTGGCGTCGGTGAAGTTTGCCACAGCCTTAACGATGGCGGCGGCGCGTTTGGCGGGGTTGCCGCTCTTAAAGATGCCCGAGCCGACAAAGACGCCCTCGGCACCCAGCTGCATCATCAGCGCGGCGTCCGCGGGGGTTGCTACACCGCCGGCGGCAAAGTTCACCACGGGAAGCTTGCCCGTGGCATGGACCTCGCGCACAAGCTCGACTGGAACTTGCAGTTGCTTAGCTGCCTCAAAGAGCTCGTCATCGCGCAGAGCAGCAACGTCGCGGATTTGCTTTTGAATCTTGCGCATGTGGCGCACGGCTTGGACGACGTCGCCCGTGCCCGGCTCGCCCTTGGTGCGAATCATTGTGGCGCCCTCGGCAACACGGCGCAACGCTTCGCCCAGATCGCGGGCACCGCAGACAAACGGGACGTCAAACTGGGTCTTATCGATGTGGTAGACATCGTCGGCGGGGGAGAGAACCTCGGACTCATCGATGTAGTCGATCTCGATGGCCTGAAGGACCTGCGCCTCGACGATGTGACCGATGCGGCACTTGGCCATGACGGGGATGGAGACGGCCTCTTGAATGCCCTTGATCATCTTGGGGTCACTCATGCGCGACACGCCGCCGGCGGCGCGGATGTCGGCCGGGATGCGCTCGAGAGCCATGACGGCGCAGGCGCCTGCCTCCTCGGCGATACGTGCCTGCTCGGGCGTGGTGACGTCCATGATGACGCCGCCCTTGAGCATCTGCGCGAGCTCGCGATTGAGTTTGACGCGATCGGCCTTGCTGGTCTGTTCTGCCATTGTTGCTCCCTTGGTTGGCATGTGCATTGCTTGACGGAACATCCTATCGGGGAGCTGGGTATGGCGAAATACTCAGTTTTCGAGATAATAACAAGACCAGACTAATACCAGATTGAATGATTCGATAAGGTCAGGTGATAGGCTCGTGCTTGACTACAATTTGGAAAAACGCGGCGAAGCATCGCTCTATGAGTATGTTTACCAGCAAATTCGAGATGATATCGTAGCTGGACGCATTGCGGCGGGGGAACATCTGCCGTCTAAGCGAGCCTTTGCCAGTCATCTGGGAATTAGTGTCATTACAATCGAAAATGCATATAGCCAGTTGCTTGCCGAGGGCTATATTTGCTCAAAGCCGCGCCGTGGTTACTACGCGTGCGAGCTTCCCGATGCACCGGTTTTGGCTTCGGCTGCGGAGGACATCGACCGAGATGACGCCTCCGTGGGCCCCAGCGCGCATGATGTCAACGGACAAGTCGAGCGATTCGACGCACTTTCTCCTTCCGCCTTGGAGGCGGCGCGGCTTTGGCAAAGCGCGCTACGGGCGACGCTGACATCCGAAGATGAACGTGAAATCTTTTCGACCGCGCCGGCACAGGGCACCGCTCGGCTACGACGCGCTATCGCTCACCATTTGCGTGGGACAAGGGGCATGAATGTCGACCCCGACAACATCGTTATCGGTGCGGGCGCCCAGTTGCTCGATACCATGTTGGTTCAGTTGCTTGGAGCCGACAAGGTGTATGCCGTTGAGGATCCGGGCTATCTGCGCCTGACGCGCATCTATCAGGCCATGGGTTGCGAAGTGCGGCATATCCCGTTGGACGGTGAGGGCGTGGACTTGAGCGCTCTGCAGAAAACTGGGGCGGATGTCCTTCACCTGATGCCGTCTCACCAATATCCGACCGGCCTTGTGACGAGCATTGCGCGTCGCTATGCCCTGCTGAGCTGGGCCGCCGAGCAGCCGGACCGGTATCTCATCGAAGATGACTTTGATTGTGAGTTTCGCCTTGCCGGCAAGCCGATTCCCGCGCTCGCGTCGATCGATGCCGCCCAATCGGTCATCTACACCAACACGTTTTCGAAGAGCCTTTCATCGGCGTTACGTTTGGCGTACATGGTGCTGCCCGATGAACTAATGGAGAGGTTTAAACGCAACCTTGGTTTCTACGCCTCGTCGGTAAGTTCTGTTGACCAGGTCGCTTTAGCGCGCTTGCTGGAATCGGGTGATTACGAGCGGCATGTGAACCGCGTGCGCGTGCGTGCTCGCGAGGCACGCGATGGCCTGGCAGCGCTTGTACGGAAAGCGTTTCCGGCAGGGGAGGTCTCGATCGAGCATGCAGACGCGGGCCTTTACTGCACTGTTGCCCTGGCCGAGGACAAGGCAGGGGAGAGTTTCGCGAAGGCTCTCGCTGACGCTCGTATTTCCTATGTCAACATCGCCGATTGCCTGTGGACGGGTGATCGGGCATCGACTAAGAACGCTCCATCTCGCGTCCTCATACAATACGACGACCTGAGCTCTCAGTCGCTCAGTGTTCTTCAGGAGCAACTGCAATAAGCCAACGAAAAGGCCCGAACCAATACGGTCCGGGCCTTCTTCGAGCTAGAGGTTATGTCTCAGGCAGTTGGCTTAGCCAAAGTAGCGCTTGAGCAGGCCAGCGAAAGCCTTGCCGTGGCGAGCCTCGTCGCGAGCCATCTCGTGCACGGTGTCGTGGATGGCATCGAGGCCAGCGGCCTTGGCGCGCTTGGCAAGATCGGTCTTGCCGGCGGTGGCGCCGTTCTCGGCCTCAACGCGCATCTCGAGGTTCTTCTTGGTGGAGTCGGTCACGACCTCGCCCAGAAGCTCGGCGAACTTGGCGGCGTGCTCGGCCTCCTCGTGGGCAGCCTTCTCCCAGTACAGGCCGATCTCGGGATAGCCCTCGCGATGGGCGACGCGAGCCATGGCCAGGTACATGCCGACCTCAGAGCACTCGCCCTCAAAGTTGGCGCGCAGGTCGGCAACGATGTCCTCGGAGACGCCCTCCATCTTGGCGACGCCCACGACGTGCTCGGCAGCCCACTCGAGCTGGCCCTCCTCCTGCTTCAGGAAGCGAGAGCCGGGAACGCCGCACTGGGGGCACTTGAAATCCTCGGGCAGCTGGTCGCCGTCGAACTCTTCCACATAACCGCAAACGGGGCAAACAAACTTCATGATTCGATCCTTTCGATCGATGGCGATGGTGCGCTCGTCCGGTCCCGTAAGGGCCCTCTCCGGACGTGCGTCTTGACGAGTTCTATTATCCATAAATGCGACCGAATGTGAAGCCTATTAGGAATGATTTTTAATAAAACAATTTTCGGCATGTGAAGATGTTGATTGATTAACGATTTGCAAGCCATATGCGGACGCCGATGAGTACAATCGGTCGAACAAATGTTGACCTATCAACAAATGAAGGAGTTTCCTTTATGCATCTAGCCCGCCGCGCCTGGTGCCGAACATATCAGACGGTTTTTCGCATCGCATTGCCGATCCTGCCCTATACCGAGCCGCGCATTTTGGAGCATGCCGAGGATGTGCCCGCAGTGCTTCAAAAGCGCTCGATCCAGAAGGTCCTTATCGTGACAGACCCTGGTATTGCTCGTTTGGGACTCACGGCATCACTCGAGCGTGCGCTTACGGCTCAGGGGATTGGCGTTACGGTCTATGCCGAAACGCGTGCGAATCCCACGGTCTCAAACGTGGAGGAAGCGGCGTCCCTGTATCGCGAGAGCGCCTGCCAGGCCATTATCGGCTTTGGTGGCGGTTCGGCCATGGACTGCGCCAAGGGTGTGGGCGCACGCATCGCACAGCCAAATAAGCCCATCAACAAGATGCGTGGCCTGTTGCGCGTCCACCGTCTCCTGCCGCTGCTTATTGCGGTTCCCACTACCGCCGGTACGGGAAGCGAAGTCACACTCGCGGCGGTTATCACCGATGACGAGACGCACTACAAGTACCCCATTAACGACTTTGTGCTTATCCCGCGCTTTGCGGTGCACGACCCCGAGTTTACACGCGGCCTGCCCGCCTCCATTACGGGGCAGACGGGCATGGATGCCCTGACGCATGCCGTCGAGGCCTTTATCGGCCGTAGCACCACGCCCTACACGCGCAAGATGGCGCGTCAGGCGGTCCAGCTCATCCACGACAATTTGCCCGAGGCTTATGAGCATGGCGACGACATGCGCGCTCGTCGCAATATGCTTTCGGCGGCGTATAAAGCGGGTGTTGCATTTACCCGCTCCTATGTCGGATACGTGCATGCCATCGCGCACAGTCTGGGCGGCCGATACGGAATTCCGCACGGTTTGGCCAACGCGATCATCCTGCCGCACATGCTTCGCGCTTATGGTGACGCCGCCGCCCCCAAGCTTGCCGATCTTGCTCGCATGGCCGGTATCGCGCCGGCTAACGCGCAGGACAGTCTTGCGGCCGAGGCCTTTATCGATTGGGTCGACCGCATGAATGCCGCCTTGGGCATTCCCAAATATGTGACGGGCATTCGCCGCTCCGATATTCCGCAAATGGCGGCCCATGCCGATGCCGAGGCCAATCCGCTATACCCCGTTCCACTTTTGATGGACCGTTTGGAGCTCGAGCGTATGTACGAGGTCGTCGCGGGTGGTATGTTTGAGGACGAGAACTAGGAGGGCTCATGAACACCGAGGAAATTGCGCGCATCGTCGGCGATCAGCGCGCCTACTTTAAGACGCACGCCACGTTTGATGTCGACGCTCGCCGTCGCGCGCTCGTGAGTTTGCGCAATGCAGTACGGGCGCACGAGGCCGATATCGCCCATGCGCTCAAGACCGATTTGGGCAAGTCGCACGACGAGGCCTATATGTGCGAGATCGGCACATCGCTTTCCGAGATTCGTCATCAGATTGCGCATGTGGCTCGATGGAGCCGCCCGCTCCTGCGCCCGTGTGACCTCGCCAACGCCGTAAGCGTGTGCAAGACGCAAGCCGTGCCCTACGGAGTCACGCTCATCATGGCTCCATGGAACTATCCGTTTTTGCTAACGCTCGAGCCGCTCGCTGGCGCCCTTGCCGCGGGCAATACCGTGGTCATCAAACCGAGCGCCTATGCTCCGGCATCGAGCGCGGTGCTCAAGCAAATCTGCGAAGAGGCATTTGATCCGCGCCTGGTGACGGTTGTCGAGGGCGGGCGCGCCGAGAACGAAGCGCTGCTCGATGAGTGCTGGGACAAGATCTTCTTTACCGGCAGCGTTCCGGTCGGCAAGCTCGTCATGGAGCGCGCAAGTAAAAACCTTACGCCCGTGACGCTTGAGCTGGGCGGAAAGAGCCCCTGCATCGTGGACGCGACGGCAAACTTGAAGGTCGCGGCACGGCGCATCGCCTTTGGCAAATGGCTCAACGTGGGGCAGACCTGCGTAGCGCCCGACTATCTGCTGGTCGATGCGCGCGTGCACGACGAGCTGCTGGGCCTCATCAAGGAGGAAGTCCATCGTATGCTTGGCGAGCATCCGCTTGACAACGAGGATTACGGGCATATCGTCAACGCCAAGCACTTTGCGCGCGTGCGCGGACTGATCGATCCCGATAAGGTCGTGCTTGGAGGCGCCGCGCGCGAGGCTTCGCTCAAGATCGAGCCGACGATTTTGGACGGCGTGTCCCCCGATGACGCCGTGATGCAGGAGGAGATTTTCGGCCCCATCTTGCCGGTGCTGACGTTTGAGAGCCTAGACGAGGCCGAGACGTTTATTACGGATCGTCCGACGCCGCTGGCCCTGTATATCTTTAGCCAGGACCGTGAGGTTCAGCAGCGCTTTGTGCGTTACGTGCCCTTTGGTGGTGGCTGTGTTAATGACACCATTATGCATTTGGCCACGAGCCATATGGGCTTTGGCGGCATGGGGGCGAGCGGTATGGGACAGTACCATGGACGCGAGAGCTTCGATACGTTTAGCCACAAGAAGAGCATCGTGAACAAGGCAACGTGGCTGGACGTGCCATTCCGCTATGCTCCTTACGCAAGCTGGAAGCACAAGTTCGTGCGCATGTTTGTGCATTAGAATCAGATAAGGATGAATTTATGTCCGCACGGGCCCGTAGACTTCTCAATAAGGTTAAGCGCCGGTTTATCCGGCCGTTAGAGGAGCTGCTATGTACGAGCCTTCGCGTGTTCTTTTGTCATTTCATATCGCAGGATTTCAGTATGCCGATGGCGCCTTGGTCTTGGGCGGTCTTAAGGTTGGCGATAAGCTGACGCTGTGTGCCGAGCGCGATAATCCCCATGATCCCGAGGCGGTTGCGATCTACTGCGGCAACACCAAGCTTGGGTATGTTCCAGGAAACGAGGTCGGTCCCCTGTCCTTGATGATGTATTACGGCCACGAGGACGTATTTGAGGCCCGTGTGCAACAGGTTGCTCCCGAGCGCAGCCCGTGGCATCAGGTGCGTGTTGGACTCTACGTGGTGGATGCTCGCTAGTCGGCAATGGAGGCTGCCATGTTTGATGACGATGACCTGTTCAATCTGACAGATGATCCGTTTGAGTGGGATATGCTACTCGATGACGATGAGCTGGAGCAGGATCGCAAAAAGCAAAAGGATAAGAACGCCCAGGGCAAAGGTTCGAATAAAAAGGACAAGCGCCGCCGCGGACTGTTCGGTGGGCTCTTTGGATAACCGCCGCATCGCTACGTCTGTATACTTAGCACGAGTTGAACACGTTGCGAAATGAGGGCATAGACGATGATGTGGTTTACCGCCGACCTGCACCTGGGCGATACGAATATCTTGCACGACATGGATCGGCCGTTTGATTCGGTCGAGGAGATGAACCGCAAGGTCATCGATGCCATCAATGAGTGCGTGGCTGTGGACGACCGCCTCTATATCTTGGGAGACTTTACCTATCGTTTGCCCCTGGCGGAGGCGGTGCGCCTGCGCGAGCGCATCGAATGCCAGAACGTGACGCTCATCCGTGGCAACCATGACAGCGACTGGGAAGATCCAGCTGCGCCCCAAATCTGGGAAGACGTGCGCGATTACTTGGAGGTTGCTCCCGGCTATGCCAAGGGCCATCGTCTGGTTATGAGCCACTACCCCATGCTCAGCTGGAATGGTAAGGCGCGTGGCGCCATCATGCTACACGGGCATATCCACAGCAGAGGAGACCGCACCAACGCTCGCAACCGCGATCGCGAGCGCCCCATTTACCGCTACGATGTGGGCCTCGACGCCAACAACTACAAGCCCGTAAGCCGAGACCAGATCCTGAATTTCTTTGGACTGTAGCTCGCAAACCGCCACGAAGGGGACAGGCACCTTTGTGGTGGTTCTGGCGCCGTAGTCATTCTGGTAGCGGCGACTTATTTGTCCGCGCGGCGCGGTAGAGTGAAGGCGGTTGAAGTTTGCGTCCATCGAGGAGCTGCCATGAACGAGATCAAGTGCCCGCATTGCGGTGAAGTTTTTAAGGTCGATGCGTCCGGTTATGCGGATATCGTCAAGCAGGTGCGCGACGCCGAGTTCTCGCGCGACCTGGACGAGCGCGTGAAGGCTGTTCAGCGCGAGGGCGAGCAGGCGCTGGAGCTTGAGCGCTCGCGCTCGACGGCTGCTTTGCAAAAGGCGGAGTCTCAGCGCGACGCTCAGCTTGTCGAGCAGAAGAACGCTGCAGCCCAGCAGCTGGCGCAAGAACTCGCCAAGCGCGATGCGGAGCTTGCCGAGCTGCACGCCAAACTCGAGGGCGCTGCCGCGGAGCGCGAGAGCGCAAGCCAGCGCGCGGCGGTTGAGGCCCGTGCCGACGCTCAAAAGGAGAACGCCGAGCTCCAGCGCGAAATCGACAACCTGCGTGCGCAGTTGGGGCGCAAAGATGATGAAGCCAAGCTTGCCGAGGCAGCGGCACGCAATGCTGCTCAAAACGACCTGTCCGCACGTGATGCCCAGATTGCCGAGCTGCAAGCCAGGCTCGCCGCGGCGGACAAGGCCCAGGAGATGGCGCTTGCTGCTGCTGCGGCCGAATCGCAGCGTGAGCTCGAGGCCGCTCGCAGCGAGGCCGAACGTACGCTTGCTGACTATCGCGCGAAGGTTCAGGAGAAGTTTTCCGTCGCAAAGGCTCAGTCCGAGCAGGAGGCCGAGGGTCTGCGTGCTCAGCTGCGCGAACAGGAACTGACGGCCAAGATGAACCTATCGGAGGCGGTCGCCGCGGCGGAGCGTGAGCGTGACGAGGCCCGCGCCAAGCTCACGAGTGAGCTGGCGGTGCGCGATTCACGCGAGGAGCAGGCCAAGGCGGCACACGAGCTCGAACTTGCGCAGACCAAGCGCGCGAACGAGGAACTGATTCGCTACAAGGATGAAGAGATTGAGCGCCTTAAGGACATGAAGGTCCGCCTGTCCACCAAGATGGTGGGCGAGTCGCTCGAGCAGCACTGCGAGACCGAGTTTAATCGTCTGCGCATGACGGCGTTTCCCAACGCGTACTTCGAGAAAGATAACGATGCGTCCGAGGGCACCAAGGGCGACTTTATCTTCCGCGAGTGCGACGCGAGCGGCAACGAGATCATTTCGATCATGTTCGAGATGAAAAACGAGAACGACGAGACCGCGACCAAACACAAGAACGAGGATTTCTTTAAGAAACTCGATCACGATCGCCGCCAGAAAGGCTGCGAGTATGCGGTGCTCTGCACCCTGCTGGAGCCCGAGAGTGACCTCTATAACGCGGGTATCGTCGACGTGAGTTACCGCTATGAGAAGATGTACGTGATCCGCCCGCAGTTCTTCATCCCCATGATTACGCTCCTTCGCAACGCCGCTATGGGTTCGCTTCGCTATAAGCAGGAACTGGCGGAGTACAAACAGCAGAATATCGATGTCACGAACTTCGAAGCCAAGATGGAGAAGTTCAAGGATGGCTTCTCGCGCAACTACAACCTGGCGAGCAAGCAATTCGAGTCGGCAATCAAGGAGATCGATGCCGCCATTAAGCAGCTCGAGAAGACCAAGGACGACTTGCGCCGCAGCACCGAGAACCTACGCTTGGCCCACAACAAGGCCGATGAGCTTACCATTCGCAAGCTCACATGGGGCAACAAGACCATGAAGGCAGCGTTTGACGAGGCGCGCGAGGCTGCGCCAGAGACAAACGAGGAGCCAGCCGAGGCGGATTCGTATGAGGTCGAGGATGCCGAGTAAGGCATAGCGGATAGTGAAAAAGCGGGGCTGCTGGCGATGTTGCCAACAGCCCCGCTTCGTTTCGTCCCAATATGCTTGGCTAATCCTCGAGCAAATCCTCGATAAAACCGACGCGGTAGTTCTTGAAGATGACCTCGCCACCGTCTTGCGTGGCGTCCAGATCGACATCGCCCATGATGCCAAAGTCGTGGTCGCCGTCCTCGTCGGCAAAAATCTGGTGCACGTGCCACACGTGGAGCGCCTTCTCGTCGGACTCGTCGATCGAGAACATAGCAGAGGAGCGCGCGTCGCCGTCGGTGAGAATCTCCTCGTGCTGCTCGTGGTAAGCGTCGAGTGCTTTTTGCCAGCGGATCTCGCTCATGCCCCAGTCGTCGTCGAGTTCGCCCAGGTCGCGCACATGCTCGCGGGCGGCAAGAGTCACGCGGCGGAAGAGCGCGTTGCGCACCAACAGCGTGCAGCCGCGACGGTCCGCCACGACCTCGTCGATGCCCTGCGGCGGCGTGGCGTCGAGGGCTGCCGGGTTGCCAGCGTTCTCCCACTCGTCTACCAAGCTCGAGTCGACCGAGCGCACCACAAAGCCCAGCCACGAGATAATGTCGCGCAGGCGCTCGTCGCGCTTCTCGATGGGTACGGTGCGGTCGAGCGAACGGTAAGCCTCTGCCAGGTAGCGCAGCAAAATGCCCTCGGAGCGGGCGATGCCGAGCTTTTGAATGTAGCCCTTAAAATCGCTCGCGCTCTCCAGCATATCGCGCAGAACGCTCTTGGGAGAGAGTTGGTAGTCGTTTGCCCAGGGTACTTCCTGGCAGTACTTGTCAAAGGCGGCGTCGAGCAGGTCCTCAAGCGGCTTTTCGTACGTGACGTCCTGAATACGCTCCAGGCGCTCCTCATACTCGATGCCGTCGGCCTTCATCTCGGCCATAGCGCGATCGCGCGCGGCACGCTCCTGTGCGCGCAGCACCTGTTTGGGGTCCTCGAGCGTGGCCTCGACCATCGAGATCAGATCCATGGTATAGGTCTCGCTCTCGGGATCGAGCAGCTCCAGCGCGGCAAGCAAAAACGGTGAGAGCGGCTGGTCGAGCGCAAAGTCCTCGGGCAGGTCGACCGTCAGCGCGTAGTCGATGTCCGGCGCGGCATCAGCCGGAGCGTCGGGTGCGGGCGGTACCTCGGTGCGCACGACGACGCCGGAGTCGATGAGCGTGGCGAAGATTTCGTCGGCGCGAACCTCGAGCTTAGCCTTTTCTTCGGGAGTCTGCAGGCTCGTCTCGATGAGGTCGTGTACGCGGGCGCGGGCGTCGCCGCCCTGCTCGACCACGCTAATCACCATGGAGTGTGTGATGCGAAGGCGCGGCTTGAGCGTTTCGGGCTGCGTCTCGATCAGGCGCTCAAAGGTCTGCTTGTTCCAGGTGACAAAGCCCTCGGGGGCCTTCTTCTTTTTAATCTTGCGGAGCTTCTTGGGGTCGTCGCCCGCCTTGGCCATGAGCTTGGCGTTCTCGATCTCGTGCTCGGGTGCCTCGGCAATCACCATGCCCTCGGTATCGAAGCCCGAGCGGCCGGCGCGACCGGCAATCTGATGAAACTCGCGGGCGCGCAGACGACGCATCTTGTAGCCGTCGAACTTGGTGAGCGCGGTGAGCACCACGGTATGGATGGGCACGTTGATACCGACGCCGAGCGTATCGGTGCCGCAGATGACGGGCAACAGGCCCTGTTGTGCCAAGCGCTCGACCAGCAGACGATAGCGCGGCAACATGCCAGCATGGTGCACGCCGACGCCGCATCCGAGCAAGCGCTTAAGAATCTTGCCAAAGGCCGTCGAGAAGCTCGTGCCCTTGGCCGCCTCCTTGATGGCCCCACGCTGCTCCTTGCTGGCAATACCAAAGTTGGCGAGGGATTGCGCCGTCGCAAGTGCGGCGTCCTGGCTAAAGTGCACGATGTAGAGCGGGGCCTCGCCGCGGCGCATTGCGAGCTCGACCGTGCCCTCGAGGGAGGTCGTCACGTAGTCGTAGCTCAGCGGCACGGGGCGTGGGGCATCGACGACCAGATCGCACGCGGCGCCGGTGTGCTCCTCGAGTGAGGCGGCGATCGCGGTGACATCGCCGAGCGTGGCGCTCATGAGCATGAATTGTGTGCGAGGCAGGGTGAGCAGCGGTACCTGCCAGGCCCAACCGCGATCGGGGTCGGCAAAGTAGTGGAACTCGTCCATGGCGACGCAGCCCACATCGGCATCTTCGCCCTCGCGCAGTGCGTCGTTAGCAAGGATCTCTACCGTGCAGCAGATGACGGGCGCTTTAGTATTGATATGCGTGTCGCCGGTGATCATACCGACGTTATCGCGGCCGAGCACCTGTACCAGGTCGAAGAACTTTTCGCTGACCAAGGCTTTGATGGGGGCCGTGTAATAGCAGCGCTTGCCCTGCGCCATGCCCATAAAGAGCATGCCCAGCGCGACGAGCGATTTGCCCGATCCGGTCGGTGTGCCCAAAATGACGTGATCGCCGGCAGCCAGGTCCATGAGGGCCTCTTCTTGGTGATCCCACAGCTCGATGCCGCGGTCGCTCGTCCATTCAAAGAAGCGTTCGAAGGCCTGATCGGCCGTGAGCCACGGTTCGGGCTCACTGCCGTCTTCGGGCTCCCACCAGGTGGGGGAGAGCGCGCCGAGCGAGCCGAACTCGGCCTCGGTTCCCGTGCCGCCCGAGAATGAGCTGGCGGCGCCGGCGCCCGAGACGGTGCTGGCGGCGGTATCTGTCGTGGTCTGTGCCATGTGTGGTTGCTTTCTCTCGCGATTGTCCGCCAACTATTATGGCGTAGCGGCGGCGCGGGGTGCCAGCGCGCGAGAAAATGCAGGAAATGGGCGTTCTGCCCAGCCGTTTGGTGCAGTAGCCAGCTAAGTGAGTAGACTTTTTGCGATATCGCGAGCACATGGCTTTTGCGCAAGGGCTCTACCTGCGGTTTTAGTTTTCGCTATGCGGGTTGTGCTTGGCTATTGCTAAATAGTCTACTCACTTAGGTTTGAGGACCGTTCGCTGGCGCTTATTTGCGCTTGTTTGCCGATGCCGCGACCATCAGAAGCCCCTAGGACTCCTGCGGTAAGCGCTTCTTGCCCTTGCGGGCGCGGTTTCTAAAGTTCTCGACGGCTTCTTCCATGCCCAGAGGCACATAGGTGAGCTCATCGAGGTTATCGGGCAGGTAGCAGGCAAGACTTTGCTCCTGCATGTGACCCGCCGTGAGCACATCGTCACTGGGATGTGCGCCGGGTGTGGCGCAAATGCCATAGACGACGGCACCCATCTCGCGCGTGCGGCGCTCGTATTCGGTCTCGGGGTGCTCGGGATGGTCGCGGCGGACGTCGTCGCTTACCCAAAGCGTGTCGTAGCCTGCCGCAGCAAACTGCCCCAAGGCGTAGTCGCGCAATGGCTTACTGTCGGTTCGCAGTGTGACGGTGGCACCGGCTGAAAAGAGCGGACGGTACAGCATTAGGTGGTCGACATGGACGAGTCGCTTTTTGGCGTACTTGGCCTTGGGCTGCGGCGTGGGAAAGTTGATGGTGATGGCATCGAGCTCGCCTGCGGCAAATAGCTGCGACAGCGATGCGGCACCTCGGGGCAGGACGAGTGCGTTGGACAGCCCCTGCTCGCAGATTTTCTGTGCGGCATAGGCGATGCAGATGGGCTCCTGGTCCATACCGATAAAGAGCGTGTCGGGCTCGTGGGCCGCGCGCTCTACAAGGTACGTTCCCTTGCCACAGCCAAGGTCCAGGTGAAGGTGTTCGAAAGGCTTGCTGCCTGCGGGCGCACAGGCCTTGCGCCAATCTCCGGCATAGGCCTCGGGGTTCGTCTCAATCGCATCGGCATAGCGCTCCAAGCGCTCCTCGAGCACAAAGTTCTTAGGGGTGCGAGCGTGGACGGCTCCCATGAGGCTCCTTGGTCATAAGTATGGAACGCATGGCTGCGCGTTCCGGCGATGGGTTAGAAGGGGGCGATTTGCCCGAACGCTGCGGTGCGGCTCGGCGGCGAGTCGTCGGTGCCTACAGACGCTTGAGAATCACATAGCGGTTGAGCTCGCCGCTGCGACCGTCGGCGTGGAAACGCTCGAGCTCGCGTACGGGAACCTCGCCGCTCTTGTAGAACGTACGGACGCCGCGCACCAAGTCGGTGATCTGCTGATCGTCAAAGTGATGGCAATAGCGGTAGGCGTGGCGGTCGTTTTGCCAGCCAATGAGGTGGTCGCCGGCTTCAAACTGCGCGGAATCGTAACCCTCAAACGGCGGGGTGAGCTCGGCGCGGGCTTCGGCTCGAACGGCCTTGCGCGCCATGCGCTCGTCATTCATAAACTCCCAAAAGCTGATGGCGATGATGCCGCCCGGGTGCGTCTGGCGCACCAGGGCGTCGAGCACGCGTACGCGGTACTCGCATGACGGCACGTGGTGCATAAAGCCAAAGCAGACCGAGATGTCGGCGAGCGGGGCGTCGAAAAGCACGTCGGGTGTCTCGGCGGGGTTGAGCTTCATGAGGGCGTCGAGCACGTCGAGTTCCTGGAAGTGCAGGTTGGGAATGCGCAGGGCGTGGCCGTGGGCGTCTATTGCCAGATCTTGGCACGAGTCGACACCATAGAACTCAAACGGGCAGCTGGCATCTGCCGAGGGGTTTGCGCCGTCGACGCCCTTGGCGGCAAGTGCCCCGCCGGCGGCAAAGTTCTCGAATCGCATATTGCCGCAGGCAAGGTCGAAGACGCGGACGGGATGCTCGATCGTGGCCACATCGAGCTGATCAAGCGCGATGTCCATGGTGCGCACCCAGCCGGGCCACGGGGCCTGGCGCGTATCGGAAAAGGAAGCGGAGTGCTCGCGATAGAACGTATTGTTGAGCTGGATGAGCGATGATGCGAAATCGCGGTTCACGGCGCGGAACTCCCTCCGTTGGCGGTGCGGAATAAACAGTACGACCATACTACCGTTAACGCCGCAACGGGGACAACCGAGCTGCGGGTCATTGCTTTGTTTGGACACATTTCCGCAGCTCATATGCGCCCGCAACCTCCGGTTGTCAAAAATCTCACTAGAATAGGTGGCATGCTTTTGGCGGTGGCGGATAGATTTTTAACTGTGCAAGGCGCCTTAAGAACAAAAACGGTCCGGCGGCACGGCTGGCATCGCATAGGAGGAACCATGAATGTAGAAACTGCTCAGCGGCTCGCCGACCTTCGCCGCAGCAAGGGCTTTAGCCAAGAAGGATTGGCGCGAAAGCTGGGACTGTCGCGCCAGGCGGTCAGTAAATGGGAGCGCGCGGAGAGCTCGCCTGATACCGAGAACCTGATCTCGCTTGCCAAGCTCTATGGTGTGAGTCTGGACGAGCTACTCAATCCGAGCGACGAGATCGAGGACGATATCGAGTTTGAGAACGAGGACCGTGCTCGCCAGCGCGAGGCCGAGGCGGCCGAGCGCGCCCGTACCCACGAGGCGGCAGCGCGCGCTACCGAGGCGGCAACACAGGCGAGTGATGCTGCGGCCAAGGCGGCGCAAGCTGCAAGTTGGAGCGCACAGGCGGCTAACGCCGCGACGGCGCAAGCGACGAGCGCTGGCGCGGTCAATCCGACTCCAGTGAAAGGTCCGTTCCAGTCGTTTCCGTATTGGGCCGTGTGCTGGCTGCTGTTCTTTTTACTGATGTTCCTGTTTGGTGGTGCCCCCTTTGCCGCACTGATCTTCTTTACGATCCCCATCTATCACTGGGTGGCGCGTGCGCTCGACGGCGATTGGGCGCGCGGGAATATTCAGGTTGGTCCGGCGCCGGTGGCATCCAGGGCTCAGGATGATTCCCCTGCGGTTGATACCGACGTGGCTACCGCGACCCCCGTTGATCCGAGCGCCAAAGAAGGTGATGAATAATGAAACTCTCGCATGAATCGAAGGTGCGTCTGGGCGTTGGCATCGGAGCGTTTGTGCTTATTGTTGGGCTTGTCTTTGGCGCTTCGCGGACATGGATTCATTTTGATGGTCCGTGGGATCTCGGCACTATTGCATCCGGCTTGTCCGGTAGGGACGATGCGGTTGACGCCGATGTTTTGAACGATGGCGGTAAGTATTCCGCTCAGCCTCAGCAGCTTTCGAGCACGACTTTTGATGCCGATGAGTTCCGCTACCTCGATTTCGATATCAATGCGGCTTCGGTGGACGTCAAGGTTGTTGATGGCAACAAGGCTCGCGTTATCGAGCGGGGGCGCGTTGCCGAGGGTATGGATGCCTCCAAGGCCGCGACGCAAAACATCGCATCCGTCGAGGACTCGACGCTCAAGGTTTCCCAGTTTGGAAGTGACGACGGTAAGGCAATCGATCGCTCAGTTACGGTCGAGCTGCCGCGCCGTGTTGCCGAACATCTGAAGGGAGTCAACGCGCACGTGGGCTCGGGCGATCTGCAGATTGCCGGTGTCATCTGTGATGGTTTCGACCTTTTCCTGGGTGCGGGAGATGTAGAGTTTACGGGCAGCGTGACTGATGCGCTCAGCGCTGAGGTCGGTTCGGGCGATGTGACGTTCGAGCTTTACCAGGCCCCCGCGAAGTCGATGGACGTGAGTGTGGGCTCGGGCGATGTGGAGATGACGGTTCCGAACTCGACGGGCTTTAAGGCGAGCCTCACCTTGGGCAGCGGCGACTTCGAGAGCGATTTCCTTCCGCTTGACTACGACGGCGAGACCATTTTGAATCTTGAATTCGATAACGGCGATAAGTCTGCTACGTATCGTTTTGAGGTCGGTTCGGGCGACATGTCGTTTGATCCGGAGTGACATGCGGTTTTCGGAGATCGGTGCATATAGGCATGCTCTTTGATGGAGGCGCCGGGGCCGTGACGGGCTCCGGCGCCTTTGCCTTTACAATGGGGGCATGGAACAGATTATTTTGAACATACTCGAGGCTCTGCGTCGCGGTGAGACCGTGGACGACAAGGCGCTCGTCAAGTTGATACATGCCGAGGCGCGCCGCGAGGGTGCCGACAAACGCGATTTGGCCAAGCGCCGTCTGCTGCCGTTCTACCAGCGGGTGAAGCGTGAGGAGCCGGCTCGTTGGGCTGGGTGGAATGTCGATGCCGAGCTGGAACGTCGACTGCTGCAGGTGCTGCGTATGAAGCCGCGCCGAACGGCCTCGGGCGTGGCGACCATTACCGTCATTACCAAGCCGTGGCCCTGTTCGGGCGATTGCCTGTTTTGCCCCAACGACCTGCGCATGCCCAAGAGCTATCTGCACGCCGAGCCGGCATGCGCCCGTGCGGAGCAAAACTGCTTCGACCCGTATTTGCAGGTGAGCGCTCGTTTGACCGCGCTTTCGCAGATGGGGCATGCGACCGATAAGATCGAGCTCATTGTGCTCGGTGGTACCTGGAGCGACTATCCGCAGGGGTATCAGGCATGGTTTATGTCGGAGCTCTTCCGTGCGCTCAATGAAGACGCCGTGGCGGGCGTGGCGGCTAACCCCATGCTGGCACGTCCGGGCATCAGCCGTGCCGAGGCGGGGCGCCTGCTCGATGACGCTCCCGCCGATGCCCTGCCGCCGGTGGTGGCGGAGCGTCGCGAGCGCTATAGGGCTGCCGGTATTGCGACCGATGAGGCCGAGCTTGCCGCCGGCGTTGCCGGCGTGCAAGGGCGTGTGGATGCTGCCGAGGGTGGCTATAACCGCGCGGTGCGTCGTCTGTACGGCCCCGGCACGCCTTGGGGCGCAGTCGCCGAGTGGCAGACGGCAACGATGGAGGAGCTTGAGCAACAGCAGCGCATCAACGAGACGGCGAAGCATCGCGTGGTGGGACTCGTTATCGAGACGCGCCCCGATGCCGTAACGCCGCAGGCGCTTACGCTTATCCGCCGCCTGGGCTGCACCAAGATTCAGATGGGTATCCAGAGCCTCGACCAGCACCTGCTCGATATCAACGAGCGCCGTATTACGGTGGCACAGATCGAGCGAGCGTTTTCGCTTGCGCGCCTGTTTGGCTTTAAGATTCACGCGCACTTTATGCTCAACTTGCTGGGCGCCACGCCCGAGGGTGACAAGCGCGACTACGAGCGCTTTATGACCGAGGGCGCCTTTATGCCCGACGAGGTCAAGGTCTACCCGTGTGCGCTCATCGAGGGTTCGCGCCTGGTGGGCTGTTACGAGCGTGGCGAGTGGCGCCCCTATACCGAGGAAGAGCTGCTCGACGTACTGGCCGATGACATCGTGGTGACGCCGGCGTTCTGCCGCATCAGCCGCATGATTCGCGACTTTAGCTCCAACGACATTATGGTGGGCAACAAGAAGCCCAACCTGCGTCAGCTCGTTGAGAACCGCCTGGCTGCTCGGGGTGACGGTGCGACGGTGCGTGAGATTCGCTATCGCGAGATCAGCACGGCGGGTGCCGACCTGAACGAGTTGGCCCTTGACGAAGAAGTGACGTACGAGACGCCGGTGACGCACGAGCGCTTTTTGCAGTGGGTGACGCCGCAGGGCAAGATTGCGGGCTTTTTGCGGCTGTCGCTGCCCGATCGCGCATTTGTTGCCGCGCATGCGGACGAGTTGCCGACGACGCCGGACGAGGCGATGATTCGCGAGGTACACGTGTATGGCATGGCGGCGCGCGTGGGGGATCAAGGCCAGGCAGCCCAGCACCATGGATTGGGGCGTTTGCTCGTAGAGCGTGCGTGCGAGATTGCCCGGGATGCGGGTTATGCACGCATCAACGTGATCAGTGCGATCGGCACGCGTGAGTACTATCGCCATTTGGGTTTTTACGACCATGGACTCTATCTGCAAAAGGAGCTCTAGATGAACAAGCCGAGTGTTTCTGCCGGCGTCGTTGCCGGCGTTGCTCTGGGAGCCGCGGCGCTTGGTGCGGCCGCCGTCGCTGTTCGCGCCGCCTGCCTGCAGGTCGCGAGGACCCGCAATGGGTTGGCGCGTGTGAAGCGCGTGCACGATGAGAGCGGTGAGGAAGTCCGCGTGTTGGTGCAAGGCAGCGTCTACCAAAGCGCGACCTACGTTGGCGAGCGTTGGGCAGAGCCCGTCTTTGCGTACTATCGTGCGTTTGACGATGTGTTTGAGGCCGAGGATGCCATGCGCGATGCTTATGGTCATGGCATCGACCGCATGCTTATGCTGGGCGGCGGAGGGTTTGCCTATCCCAAGTTCGCGCTGATGTCGCACGAGAGTTTGCGCATGGACGTCATTGAGTACGACGCCGAGATTACACGTCTGGCGCGTCGTTGGTTCTACCTAGACGAGCTGGAGCACGCGGTGGGCGATCGCCTGCGGGTGATTACCGCTGAGGCTCGCTCGTATCTGGGCGTGACGAGTGTGGGGCATCGTCGCTACGATGCGGTCGTGAGCGATTGCTTTGGCGGTGCCGAGCCCGTGCGCGAGCTGGCGACGATTGAGGCGCTGCGTTTGGTGCGGGGCAGCCTGAACCCCGGCGGTATCTATGCGGCCAATATCGTGAGTGCGAACGAGGGGAGCGATGTGACGTTCCTGCGCGGTTGCGTTGCCACGGCGCTCGAGGTGTTTGCGCATGCCTGGGTGGTTCCCTGCGGCGACGCGGAATTTGGCGGCGAGGAGAACTACCTGCTCATCGCCAGCGACGGCGACTATGTCTTCGCCGAAGCCGTGCCTTTTAACGCCGACTTCCTCGGCACCGTCCTTCACGACAAGTAAGTCTCCCCGTACCAAAAAGACTGGTTTTATGTGTGGTCGAACCAGCCGAGAACGCGCTGCTTCATGCCTTCGATGTCGAGCACGCCTTCGGCAAAGCCCTTACGCACGAGCTCTTCGGGAACGAACTCATCGTAACGATCAAAGTAAGGCACTTCGCCGGGATAGACGAGCTCGATGGGATCGAAGTCCTTCTCGGCCTCGGCGGCGAGCACCTCAAAGAACGTCTCCTCGTCGGCCTTCATCTTAAACTGCATAAAGTACGGGCGTGACGGGTCAAGTCCGCGAAGGCCCAGTTCCGCGGCACACTTAATTTTGAGCATGCGCTCGAGCGCCAAAAAGGCGTAGCTGCCCAGCCAGGGGAAAAGTGCCCAGGTATCGCCGCCCAGGTTGATGAGCGGCTTAGTTCCCGCACCCGAAATATCGGCCGTATGACGAGCCTGCGCCAAGCGGGCTCTCGCGTTGCCCATAAGGTACGGATATGTCGCGTGCTCGTTGAGCGCCTTGCGCATGCGCTCGAGTACGTGTGTATTGATGTCACCGGGGCAGTCGCCAAAGTAGGCCGGCACCCGGCCCTTGACCTGCGTGGCAAAGACGGTATGACGCTTCCAGTCCACTTCCTCGACAATCCAGCAGTGTCCGGCGATGGCGATGCGCTCACCGGGCGGTGGCGGATTGACGATCGTGCCCAACTCGGCCGACTCGCTGCGAACGGTGAACTCTTCGTTTTCCTGGAATACGGCGTAGAACTTAAAGTTGTTAATGATGCGCTCGCCCGCGAGACCCACGATGAGCCCGCCACCCTCGGTGACTTGGATATGGTCGATGGTAATGAGGTGACGCAGCAACACGCGATAGTCATCGGCCGAGATGCGATGGAAATAGCTGAGTGTGAGCACGCGCTGGGCAAGCTCTGCCGGCGTGAGTTCGCCGGTGCTGGCAAGCGTCGACATAGTCTGGTGATAGAGCAGACTGTAGGGGAGTCGATCGAGCTCGGGCGGCTCGACCCACTTTTCCTCGCGATAGAGTTGTACGAGTGCGATGCCCTGGAGGAGCTTCCAGGGAATGGTCTCGGGCATCATCGTGCGCGGCTCGGGTTCTTCCTCGCGCATGACGAACCACATCTCGGGCGGAAGATCGCGGCGTCCCGTGCGGCCCATACGCTGCAAAAAGGAGCTGACGGTAAACGGCGCATCGATCTGGAACGCGCGCTCCAGACGGCCGATATCGATGCCGAGTTCCAGCGTAGAGGTGGTGACGGTTGTCTGTGCCTGCTCCTCATCGCGCATGAGTTCCTCGGCCGTCTCGCGCAGCGATGCCGAAAGATTGCCATGGTGGATGAGGAAACGGTCGGGCTCGTGCCGGCTCTCGCAGTAGCTGCGCAGCATGGAGCACACGGCCTCTGCCTCCTCGCGCGAGTTGGCAAAGACCAGGCATTTGCGGCCGCGCGTATGCTCAAAGATATAACCCATGCCGGGGTCGGCGTTGTCGGGCGCCGTGTCGGTGGGGTTGAGAAGCGCCTGCTCGGTCGCACGTGGGATGTCGACTTCGCCCTCGGGGGCCGAGGAAGTGCGACGGTCTTTGGGAGCGGCCTTGCCCCGCGCCTGCTCACGACGTTGACGGTGTTCTTCCTGTGTAAGCTGTCCGCTGTGGCACATGTCTTGTCCGGATGCGGGCAGCGCCGCGGGCGCCGCCGTCTCAATACGCTCGCAAGCAAGCACCTCGGCTTCTTGTGGACCTGTGCCTACGAATCCTCGCTGCTGAGCCTGGGGGCCCGAGTTGTAGAAGTGCTCCATGGAGATGCGCCACACGCGGCGCGGTTCCTCAAAGCGGGGGATGATGCAACCGCGTCCCGTTCCCTGTGAGAGAAAGGCGCCCGTGCGCTCGGGGTCGCCGATGGTGGCAGAAAGGCCAATGCGGCGAGGCTGCACGCCGGCCATGCGCGAGAGTCGCTCGATAAGACAGAGCGTCTGACCGCCGCGGTCGCCGCGCATGAGCGAATGAACCTCGTCGATAACCACATAGCGCAGGTCGCAAAACATGCGCGGGATTGCCATGTGCTTATGGATCAGGAGCGCCTCGAGCGATTCGGGCGTAATCTGTAGGATACCGCTCGGCTTTTTGATGAGTTTGGCCTTGTGTGATTGTGAGACATCGCCATGCCAGTGCCAGACGGGGATATCGGCTTCTTCGCACAGGTCGTTGAGGCGGACGAATTGGTCGTTGATGAGCGCCTTGAGGGGGCCAATGTAGAGGGCGCCCACGCTTGCGGGCGGGTTCTCCCAAAACTCGGTCAGGATGGGAAAGAAGGCTGCCTCGGTTTTGCCGGAAGCCGTTGACGCCGTCAGGAGCACATTGTCCTGTGTGTTGAAGATGGCATCTGCCGCCGCAACCTGGATAGAGCGCAAGCTCTCCCAATCGTGGGAGTAGATGAAGCCTTGGATAAACGGGGCGTAGCGGTCAAAGGCGTTCACGGGGCCTCCTTTCAACAACGAATTTCTCAACGCGGCTGGCAACGGCTTGCTGCATTACTGCTTCAACGTTTGCCCAGATAAAACCTGCCAAAATAAACCTGTCCCTTTTTGGTAGGTTAGATGGTGAACTCGGCGAAGTTGCGGTCGCCGCCTGCGGTGCCGGTGTCGCCTGTTGCGGCTGCCGGCGCCAGCGCGTCGCCGCCGACGCTTTGCAGCAGCTCGGCCACGTTGGCGTCGGGGTTTTGGCATAGGATGTCGAGCAACTCGATAAAGTCACGAATGACCTCGCGCGGCGTCAGGTGCGTGTCGGCTCCCACACGACCGAACTCAATCTTGAGGAAGTCAACCAAGTCGTTTTCGGTCAGCGTGGGCGTCCAGCCAAAGTAGCCGGCGTGAATTTGCATGAGTTTTTCGATCAGCACCAGCAACTCCTCGTAGGTGAGTGGTTGCAGGCGGATGATGGGCGCAAGCATGTCCTTAAGGTCCTCGCGCGCAAAGCGGCCCTGGGCGAGTCGGCTGCGTAGGGCCTCGTAGGAAAACACACCGCGGCGGCGGTCCTCGATGGAGGTCGGCGTGCCACCCATGATCATGCCCAGGTACTGCGCCTTGCCCTGAAGTGTGTCGTTGTACATGGTCAGGATCTTCTCGTAGTTGTACTGGCGCGTGATGGCGTTGGGAATCTTATACAGATTCACGAGCTCGTCGATGAGCACCAGCATGCCCTTGTAGCCGCTGCAAACCAAAAAACGCGCGATGAGTTTGACGTAGTCGTACCAGTCATCGTCGCTGATGATGGTTGAGGACCCCAGTTCGGCGCGAGCCTCGCTCTTGGTGCGGTATTCGCCGCGGATCCATTTGGTCACGCGGCTCATGGCCTCTTCGTCGCCCTCGGATACGGCCGTGCGATAGCGGCGAAGCATGCGGGTGAAGTCGAAGCCGTGGACCATCTCCTCGAGCGGGGTCAGTTGGGCATTGACGACCGACTCGTCGACGTTGGCACACGAGGCGACCCAGCGATCCAGAATAAGGTTGAGCGCACCGCCCTCGGGGCGCGTCTTGGTCGATATATTGCGGATGAGCTCGCGGTAGGTGGCAAGGCCCTGCCCCTGACCGCCCTGCAGGCGTCGCTCGGGCGACAAGTCGGCATCGGCGACGACGAATCCCTCGCCCATGGCGTGCGTGCGGATGGTCTGGAGCAAAAAGCTCTTACCGGCGCCGTAGCGACCGACTAAAAAGCGGAAGCTCGCGCCGCCATCGGCGATGAGACTTAAATCGGTGAGCAGGGCGCGGATCTCGACCTCGCGCCCTACGGTGATGTAAGGAAGGCCGATGCGCGGGACCACGCCGCCCTTGAGCGAGTTGAGAATGACGGCAGCGACGCGCTTGGGCACGCGGGGTGCTGCGGATGCGGTATCACTCATGGTCTAGGTATCCTCTCACGTCTGCTTCGTAGTCCTCGATAATCTGCGGCCCTGCCGCGCCGAATTCGATAACGGTGTCTCCCACCAGGTCAAAGAGCGCCTCGTTGATGGTATCGACAAGCATGTCCTCACTCTTGCCCGACTGCGCCACCGCCGATGCCGTCTGCGCTGCGTTTTGCTCGAGTAGTGCTCGAAGATAGGCGTCTGCGGCGGGATCGAGTGCGGACGCGGTGTCAGCGGACGTGGGTGCTGGTGCGAGGAGCGGGGCCACGACGCCAAACTGCTCGGTGGAGATGGTCGGCTCGCTAGCCTCGTCCTGCTGCATGGTCGTCGCGACTGGTTCGGCGATCGTGCCGGCCACGGGCTTGGCTTCCCGTCGTTCGGCAACTGTCACCTCGGCATCCGCAAGCGTGCCGTCCTCGCGTTCCTCGTCGATCAAAAGCGCTTCGCGCGTTTGTGCGGCAGCGCTCCGAATGTGCCCCAGCTGGCTCAAATCGATATCGATCTTGACGGGCTGGTGTGCGGCGTCCCACGAAAGCCATGCCACAATCTCGTCATCGATAATCTTGGCCAGATATTTGGGGACCTTTTCTTCCTTAAGGGGATGGGCGGGGTCCAGCGCCAGGCGCAGGCGTTGGTCGCAGGCGCGCATCATTTCACCGAGCTTGCTGCTCTTTTGCCTGCTACCGTGAATCCGCATGCATTCCCAAAAACCGTTTTGGCAACGGTAGATATGGATGGGGTCCAGACGGTATTCGCAGTCCTCGTGGCGCTCGGGCGCAAAGAATACGGCCGAGGCAAACATGGTGTAGGGCATGGCCGTCTCCTCCCCAAATAAACTTGCCACGATGCCGGTCTTTCGGTGCGTGTCATAGTAGCGCGCCATGCGGACATACACGGCGCACGCCACGTGGCGCAGATCACGGTGGTGGCTGCGGTCGAGCCGCGAGCTACTTAGGTTGTACGTGGAGAGGGCGTTGATGGCGGCCATGAGTCGCTCCTCGCGCACCTCATCGGGCGGAAGGGGGAGCGTGGGCTCGGAGGTTTTGCGACGCTTAGGGGTCTGGCCGGACGGTGCCGGTACAAGGTCTCGTGCCGCGCGCCGCAGTTCGATAAGGGCGTTATCGAACATGACGGTTTTAGAGTCGCGAAGCAGCTTGGGGTCGAGCCCGTGGAACACGGCGTAATCTTGCAGCCACACGCGCGCAAACCGGTCGATGCCGGGCTCGAAGGCGCGATAGACATCCCAAAAAGCCTTGATCTTGTTAAAACCATCGAGTGGATTATCTACGCCAATGCCGCAGATCAGCTCATAGAGATACAGAAAGGCAAAGGACGTAGACGTTTCCTCGACGGTTCCGCGGCGCACTTGGGCACGCCAGGTAAAGTAGCCGCGCAGTTGCCGGTCGCTCATGGCGTTGTAGGTGGGAAAGTACGACTTAAAGGTGCCGTTGTAGGGACAGTCGTCCTCAAAGTCGGCCATCAGCAGGCCCTGGCGGTAAAAAAGCTCGGCTTCCGAAAGCCAGCGGCCCGCACCGCCCTTGGGGTCATCCTGCCAGCGCGATATCTCGCGCATTTTACGGTACTGGTCGGGGAGGAAATTCTGCATCTGTCGGCCGGTTTTGAGAATCGGCTCGTCTGCGTAGGTTTCGTTTGAGAAGCGGGCGGACTGATGGGTCCGGGCCTCGGCCATAATGCGCTCGATGAGCATCTTGATGTCCTGGTCGGCCACCGCTCCTCCTCTCGAACGCAGCTACGGTGACCTCATATCATAGCACAGCATCAAACAGATGTTCGAGATACCGCTGCGTTGCTAGATTTAGAACAGGAGGGCGTATATGACGGCGATGACGACGGAGGGAAGCATATTGGCCGTGCGGAAGGTCTGAGGACGGATGAGGTTGACGCCGACGCAGAAGATGAGCATGGAGCCTACGAGCGAAAGGCTGTTGAGGGCTGCTGTGGTCATGATGGGGGAGAGCGCGCCGGCAAACAACGTGATCGTCCCCTGGAACACGGCGACGGGCAGGGCGGAGAAGATGCAGCCGCGGCCAAGCGAGGCCGTCATGGTGCAGACGATGATGCAGTCCAGTGCGCCCTTGAGGGCAAGCGTTGACCAGTCGCCGAGCAGGCCGTCCTGGATCGATCCCACAATGGCCATGGCGCCGATGCACACGGTGAGTGAAGTCGAGACAAAAGCGTTGGTGAACTCGTTATCGCCCTCACTGCCAGTCTTGCGCTTGAGCCATTCGCCAAGGTTCTCGATGGCGGCCTCCAAGTTGATGGCCTCGCCGATGAGCGAACCGAGCGCAAATGAGACGATGAGCATGGTGGTACCGGTGGTCGCTAGCGCCTTTCCATCGATGATGAGCATCTTTTGCATGGTGCCGCCCAGGCCGATAAACAGGACGCACAGCCCCGATGCTTTCATGAGCGTGTCTTGGATGCGCGGTGTAATGAAGCGGCCGCCCGCTAATCCCAAAAGACCGCCCGCAACTAAAAGCGCAACGTTGATGATTGTTCCCAAGCCCGGCATGAGCCCTCCTGTATTGATGCCAACGTGGCAATCGTAGCAGAACGAAATGCGAGGCACATCGCGACTCATCTAATACGTTATATAAGTGGTATTAGGAATGATGCGCAGCATTTAAGCCTCAGGTGGTTGTCGGGACATAGGGGTAGTAGTCAAAGCGCAGTGTCATAAGCCGCTGCGGGGATTCAATAGCCGCGGCGATGATATTGGCATCGCGGGCACGATCAAACCCTTCGAGTTCGATCTGATACGAGACGTCTTGCATAATGTCCAGACGTCGCCAGGCTAGAAGTGTGTCGCCATCGAATTCCAAGGTCTTGCCTCCGTCTGGGGCAACGGCGTATAGACGCAGTTTAGCGGTGGTTGCAGGGTCGACAACCGTGACCTTTTTAATTTCGTTTCGAGTATTCTTGGCGCCCAACAAGGTGAGCAGTGTTGGGGCCACGACCTCGCCCGATGGCAAAAAGACGACTTCGATGGATTCGGGAAATGCGATGATGGCCGACTTGCGGACGGGCTGATTGGCGGCGGCAACTTCGATGTTTGCAGCATCGATGACCTCTGTGTGGTCGAGGGCGGCAAGCACGCAGCAGTTACCTTCATCGATCTCCTGAGGATCAGCAAGTCCCAGACTGTCCGCGAGCTCGGGATCGTTTGGACCGGTAGCGGGCTCATTCGGTGCTTCGAAAGAAGCTGGGACGCTGTTTGTCGGCGACGGCGTGTCGCCCGCACCTGCTTCTTTGTCCGTGCTCTCTTCTTGTATGGTTGCGTTGATGGGTTCGTCGTTTGAGGGGAGCGTCTTGGCGTCAAGCGCGGAGGGGACAATCCCGATGGCTCCGGATCCGTTCCACTCCATCTCGAGAAGCGCCGGGTCGGCAAGAATGCGTTGCCTGCCTAGCGTGTGGGTATCGATCGCAATAGGGCCTGCCTCCGTCCCGCGCGTAAGGCTGAGCGATCCGGCCGGCTTCTCGAAATGAATGTCTGTGTCTTCGGTACTGGCGGCGTAGAACAGCAGGGATGCTTCTCCCGCCGCGATGGCATCGGTGCCCGCCTTGGTCAGCCGCAGCGATGCCGTGAATGAGAGGGTGGGCTGCACATCGTCTGCATTCGCGGCGGCGCAGCCCAGACATATACCGCCTCCTTTCTCGAAAAACGCACCGTCGAAGGCGACCTTCGCTCCGTTCGCCGAGTCATCGACCGAAGCGATATCGATGCGCAACCCCAAATCGCACGGATCGCCATCTGCATCGAGCACAATCGAGCGCCATGTGCAGACGGCGCACCCCGCCTGGGAGCCGTTTGCCTTGTTCGAACGATTGATATCCACGACTATCGAGCCGTCCGTATTACGACGAAGGCATCCCGAGGTTGAGATTGCGGCCTGTGCGAACGAAAAACGCTTGCACGCAATGGCGCTCGACGGATTTGGTGCGGAGCTTAGGGCTGCTGGTAAGGAGTCTGCCATGACGGGAGTCGCCCAAGCGGCGACAGGCGTTCCGGTTGCGAGCGCGCCGCAGAGTGCGACGACGGGCAAAAGGTTCTTCGATGCCATGGGGTCTCCTTAGCTAATTTAGTGCGGCCTGTCCGTGTTTCGTTTCTGGCTGCGTTTGATGTGCAGACCGAGGCCGGCGGTTCCCGCACCTGCTGCCGTGGCGCCTGCTGCCAAGAGCCATCGTCTGTCGTCTGTCTGTGCCAACGGTTCCTTGCAGTTGCCGCGGTCGAGCTCCGAGAGGTCGACCGTCACTTGCGTGGCGGCCTGCGCCTGTTCTTGCTGGGCAAAGGCCATGGCTGGCCCAAACGCTAGGATACTGACGGCGGCCAGGGCGACGGCCTTATGCCGTGTGCGCACCGGGCTCGACCGTCCAGGTGATCGTTGCAACCTGATCGCCTTCGCCGGTTACGCGGAAGATGTCGCGCGTGACGCGGGCGACGTTTCCGCTTGTCTTGAGCTTAATTTTGTCCGTGCCGCCGGCAATGCCCTGGTAGCCCATGTCGAAGGCTGCATTCTTGGAAAGATCGAGGCCCGTCTCCTGCATTGCGGCGCTGGCGTTCTGGAGTGCGCCGTCGGGGCCGACCTTAAAGTCGATGGAATTCTGCGCGGTTCCGGCCTTGGCGTCGGCGGCAATGGTCCAGGTGTTCATGGCGTCGATCTTCATGTTGGTGACATGGATGCCGTAGGCCGAATGATTGTCGATGGTGGTCGCGTCTTCTGAGGGGCCCTGAAGCGTGCCGTCGGCCTTGGCGACGAAGGGAATAACCGTCGGAACTTTGAACTCTACGTTGTCGATCTCGGTCCTGACCATTACTTTCGTGGTTCCAACGCGCCCGGCTGCCAGAGCTGGCGTCGGGGCGGCGCCCATTGCGAGCGCGAGCGCGAGCCCTGCGCCCACGACGAGCGCTCTGGCTCCGTTCATGTTCCTGGTGATGTCCATGGTCGTTCCTTTCTATTCGCCGCGGGCCGTCCCCGCGATGATTGGACGAATGCTGGTGAATTGCGTGCGGTGTCGCGTCGGCCGAAAAAGCTAGTTCTCGGCTTGCTCAACCCGTACCTTGACACGTGTCGGATTGCCGTGGCTGTCGAGGGTCTTGGCATCGAGTGCCTGGATCTCGATGTATGCCTCTCCTTCTTTGATGTCGCCGGCGGGGCACGTCTCGATTGTCTTGCCGGTCTCGACCACACCGGATTCGTACATGGTCTCGTCGTTTTGGATGACGCGGAATCGCTGGGGAAATTTATTGTCTTGGACGTTTTGCACGTTGACGCGCAGCTTGCCGTCCTCCTGTAGCTGAGCGACCGGCGCGACCGAAATCGTCATCATGTTGTCGCGGACGATGGCATCGAGCTCATCTTGGATTTCTTGTCGCGATTTACCCTCTGCCGTCGTGACTGAGGCGCCCGCTTCGGGCACGGGCTGCGACTGCCAGGCGTATAGCCCTACGGCGATGAGGGCGCAGGCGATAGCCAGGCAGACAACGACGAGTTTCTTGCGACGCCCCAGTCCTGCGAGGCGGGGCGGCTTCTTCGCACTCATGCGGCGTCCTTGGTGGTGTAGACACGTGCGAACGTGGACGGGTCCGCTCCAAAGAGCATGTGAAGCATCAGGCGGCGCGAGTAGATGAGCTCGTCAAAGTCGTGAGGGAGCTCGATGTCGTGGATACGCGCGATGTGGTGGGCGAGCGCCGAGAACGACTCGGGGTCGCAGATAACATCGGTGGTGACGTGGTAGACCGCCGTATCGGGGAACGCCTCTTCGTCGAAAGGCAGGAGATAGGGATCGTCGTCGACCTCGATGGCGACGCCGTACTGGGGCCAGTAATATGCCATGGGAACCTCCCTGCTTCTGGGGCCAAAACTTCTATCGGTTTTGGCTGTCGACGCCGACCGTATCAGCCGCTACTTGACCAATTTCTGACCAAATGCTTGACGGATTGACATCTCCGCAGGTAAAAGGTGGAAAAATTACTTCAACTTTTTTCGAGCGACAATCGAGCGGTCGGCGACGGCGGGGCGATATGTGTCAAAAGCATCGTCTGCCGAGGAAGCCTTGCCGTTCGCCGAATTGTACAAACGTAAAAATCGCCAATTATGGAGACGGTCTCGAACACGTCGACGAAACGATGCGGTAACATCTCCCTGCAAACACTGTAGTTAGCTAAAGGGGGAGTTCGCGTGTCTGCAACCATTAAACCCTTCACCGATGAGTTCGAAGAGTATGGCCGCGATGAATCTCGTGCATCGGGCGAAGCATCGAGCATCTCGTTTCCGACAACGGAAGACGAGGTCCGTGCCATTTTGGAAACGCTCCATGCCGAGCGTGTCCCGGTAACGGTTCAGGGCGCCCGAACCGGCCTTGCCGCCGGTGCCGTGCCCCACGGTGGGCATATCCTCAATACTTCCCGTATGAATCGCTACTTGGGCCTTCGCCGCGATGAACAAGGCCAATTTCTGCTGCGCGTGGAGCCGGGCGTTGTGCTCTCGGAGCTGCGTAAGCAGCTGAGCAAGAAGGTACTGCCGACCGCTGGTTGGGACCAGGCATCGCTTGAGGCCTACGAGGAGTTCCAAGAGTCCCCCGAGCAGTTCTTTCCCACCGATCCCACCGAGGCATCTGCCTGTCTGGGTGGCATGGCGGCATGCAACGCCTCCGGCGCCCGCAGCTACGCTTACGGCCCCATGCGCCCGCATATCACGGGACTCCACGTCGCGCTGGCTGATGGCGATTTGCTTGAGCTTCAGCGCGGCGAGGCTTTTGCCCAGGGCCGCCACCTGTCGCTCGTGACGGCAGAGGGTCATACATTCGAGCTTGATCTTCCTGACTACACCATGCCCAAGACCAAAAATGCCTCGGGGTATTTTGTTGCGGACGATATGGACGCCATCGATCTTTTTATCGGTGCGTGCGGCACGCTCGGCGTCATTACCGAGCTCGAGATCGCCCTGCAGGCGGCACCTTCGGTCGTATGGGGTGTGAGTTGCTTTTTCGATAGCGAAGACAAGGCCGTGTCCTTTACCGATTCCGTGCGTCCCGTGCTGTCCCATGCCGCCGCTATTGAGTATTTCGATGCTGGCGCCCTGGATATCCTGCGTCGCCAGCGCGAGCAGTCGACAGCGTTTGCCTCGCTGCCGGCGCTCGACGACGAGGCAAAGGTCTGTGTCTACGTGGAGCTCGACTGCGATGACGAGGCGCAGGCGACCGAGGAGCTGTACCACCTTGGATGGGTGCTGGAGTTTGCGGGCGGCCGCGACGATGCGACATGGGTCGCCCGCACCGAAGTCGATCGCGAGTGCCAGCGGTTCTTCCGCCGCGCGGTGCCCGAGAGCGTCAACATGCTCATTGACGAGCGTCGCCGCACCGACCCCACCATTACCAAGCTGGGATCGGATATGTCGGTGCCCAATGCACGCCTTGCCGATGTCATGGCCCTCTATCGCCGCACGCTGGCCGAAAGCGGGCTTGAGTCTGCTGCCTGGGGACACATCGGGAACAACCATCTGCATGTGAACATCCTGCCGCGCGATGCGCAAGACTACCGTCGTGGTGGAGAGCTCTTTGCCCAGTGGGCTTCCGAGGTCACGGCCATGGGCGGTGCCGTTTCTGCCGAACACGGCGTCGGCAAGATCAAGGCGGGCTTCTTGGAGACGATGTACGGCCACGAGGCCATGGTCGAGTCGGCGCGCCTCAAACTCCAGCTCGATCCTGCCGGCCAGTTGGGTCGCGGCAACCTGTTTACGGAGAAGCTCTTGGATGAACTCGTCCAGAAAGGGGGCGCGTGAAGATGAGTGATTTCCATATGGTGGTGTGCGTCAAGGCGGTGCCCGGAAGCACCGAGGTCAAGATGGACCCCAAGACCAATACTATCGTGCGTGATGGCAAGCAGGCGGTCATTAATCCCTTCGATGCAAGTGCCCTCGAATGTGCGCTAGCGCTGAAGGACGACTTTATCGGCTTTGGCATGGACGTGCGTGTGACGGTGGTGTCGATGGGCATCCCCGCGACCGAATCGCTGCTGCGCGACTGCATCGCCCGCGGTGCCGACGACGCGCTGCTGCTGACCGATCGCGCCTTTGCGGGCGCCGATACCCTAGCCACCACCTATGCCCTCAAATGCGGCATCGAGGCACTCGATGAGGACTTTGACCTGCTCATCTGCGGCAAGATGGCGGTGGACGGCGATACGGCCCAGATCGGCCCCGAGCTGGCCGGCGCCTTTGGGGTCCCCTGCGTGACCGACGTGAGCTGTGTGCAGAGCGCGGGATTTACGACGTGTGGCTCGCTGGCGCTCGTTCACGGCTGCGATGCCGGCGAGGAGACGGTGTACCTGGAGATGCCGTGTGCGATGACGACTGCCAAGGAGATTGGCCAGCTGCGCATGCCGAGTATTGCCGGTATTCGCGCGGCCGAGGATGCAGACGTGCGCGTGGCCAGCGCTGCCGACGTAAACGCCGACCCCTCGCGTTGCGGCCTTGCCGGATCACCGACGCAAGTCGTGCGCTCGTTTGTGCCCGACCGTGACCAAACGTGCGAGGCCGTCGAGGGAACGGCGTCCGAGCAGGCGGTAAAACTTGCCAAGATTATCGAGGGGATGGCATAGATGAGCGGGCTGATTATCGATAGCGAAGCCTGTATCGGCTGCGGTCGCTGCGTTCGCGCCTGCGCCTCGGGCGGCATTGTGGTGGAGGGTGAGCGCCCCAATCGCTGTGCCCGCGTAACCGACGGCTGTATCCTGTGCGGTGGGTGCGTCGACGCCTGCCCCGTCAACGCCATCTCGATTGAGCGCGACGGGGCCGCCGGCGCGGCAGACCTTGACGCATATCGAGACATCTGGATCTTCGTGCAGACTGACGAGCACGATGCCGTTGCATCCGTGGCCTTCGAGCTCATGGGCAAGGGGCGCGAGCTTGCCGATGCCCGCGGCTGCCGTCTGGTGGCACTGGTCGGCATGAGCCCCGAGGGCTCACTCGGGGACCTGGAGCATCTGATTTGCGCCGGTGCGGACGAAGTTCTGGTCTGTCGTGACGAGCGCCTGCGTCAGAACGACGCGGAGGTCTACGCCCGCTTGATCTGCGATTTGGTAGCCGAGCGCAAGCCCGAGGCCATTCTGTACGGCGCGACCGCCTTTGGTCGCGAGCTGGCGCCCAGTGTGGCCGTGCGCTTGCAGACGGGCCTTACGGCCGATTGCACGGTGCTTTCGATGGATACGGAGACGGGTCTGCTGCAGCAGACGCGCCCGGCGTTTGGCGGCAACCTGATGGCCACCATTATCTGCCCCAACCACCGTCCTCAGATGGCAACGGTGCGCCCCGGCATCTTTAAGGCGCCCGAGTTTGACTATAGCCGCTCCGGCACGATTGCCCAGGTAGTGCTAGCGGATGACGTTAAGGCCCGTGTCGAGATCTCGATTCCCGCCGAGGAGTGGGGACAGCAGGCCTCAATTGCCGATGCCGAGCGTCTAGTCGTGGTGGGCCGCGGCATCGGCTCCAAGAAAAACCTACCGCTGATGCGAAAGCTTGCCGAGGCTCTGGGTGCCGAGCTTGGCTGCACGCGCCCCGTGGTGGAGGCCGGCTGGCTGGAGTATCGCCACCAAATTGGCCAGACGGGTGTATCGGTCTCGCCCAAGCTCCTCGTGAGCATCGGTGTCTCGGGCGCTATCCAGCATCTCGCCGGCATCGGTGGGGCGGAGTGCATTGTCGCCATCAATGAGGACCCGGATGCCCCCATCTTCGGTGCCGCCCGGTACAAGGTCGTCGGCGATGCCGTTGAGATCGTTGAGGAACTGCTGGCTCAGCTCGAGTGCTAAGCGCTTGCCAGCCAGCGGCGCAGCTCGTCCTTAAGGCGGCTCCAGGTTGCCTGCGCGGCGGGGTCGGTAAAGGGTCGCGTAATGCCAAAGGGCGCGTCGAGCAGGCGATAGATATCGCCTTGCTCGCGCGCCAGTGCACGGCTTGCCGGATGGACGAGCTCAAACATAAAGCAGATGAGCCCCACCAGGTAGTCCGCCGGCTCGTTGCGCTCGTCACGCGCGACGCAGCGATGCTCGTCAAAGGCGGTAAGCGCCGGTGTCGAGAAGTGGCTGGCGAGAAACGTGTCCTCATCCACCTTGAGGATGGTGTCGACGGTGCTGTCGGCGATGGTGCGCATAATGTCGATCTTGTCGCCATCGCGCACGATATCGCAGAAGCGCCGCGTGCGCTCGTCGAGCTGCGCGGGTAGACGGAAATCGCTGTGATAGGCAATGCTCGCTCGGATGAGCTCATCTTCTGCCGGGTCATCGATAAAGTCGCGGACGCTCGTCACGGCGGGTGCATCGGCGGGATTCTCGCCAAAGAGGACCTCGATGCCCAGCGCTGCATGGCCCATGCTCTCGGCGTCCTTAAAGGTGTCCCAGCGTCGCAGCTGCTCAAAGCGGCCTATATCGTGCAGCAGGCCGCAAAGCCATGCCAAGTCAATATCATCTGACGACCAGCCCTGCTCGCGCGCTACGGCATCGCATGCCTCGGCCACGTGGTACGTATGCTCGATTTTGAGCGCGATGCGTGGGTTGGTGGCGTCGTAGGCATCGGTGTAGCTTTTGAAGGCTGCGCGCGCCCGGTCTCGATCGATAGCTGTCATAATGACTTCCTAAAAAGTTGTGTCTTTCGATCCGGTGGCAATTGTAGGCGAACTTTATTGCCACCGGTTGATATTTCTGCTGCGTTGCGAGGTGCGCTGCAGACGACTTACCAGAATGGGAGTGGCATGGTCCTTAGGATCTTTAAAACCGTCTGGCCGGTGATGCTTACCTATGTTGCAATAGGCGCGCCGTGCGGAATGATCATGGGGCAGACGGGAATGGAACCCTGGATGGTCTTTGCCCTGAGCAGCACGTTTGTGACGGGCAGCGGCCAGTTTATGATCTGCAACCTGTGGCTGGCGGGCGTGCCTGCAGCATCGATCGTCGCGAGCGTTGCTGCCATCTCCTCGCGCTTTGCGCTTTACTCGGCATCGATCGCGCCGCATCTGACGGGTGCCTCGAAGCGTCAGACGCTGGCTGTTGCCGCGACACTTACCGAGGAGGCATATGGCATCTCGCTTGCCAAGTTGGTTGAAGGGGAGGATTGGGGCCCGCGCGAGTCCTTTGTGCTCAACGTGATTCTCATCGCAACATGGGGCGTTTCGTGTACGATGGGCGCCATCGTCGGCGCCGTTGTCGATGTTCCCACCGCCATTGCAGCCTTTGTCTGCACCTCGCTCTTTATCTGCCTGCTCTTTTCGCAGCGACTGTCGCACGGCAATGTCGTTGCCGCGGTGGCTTGCTCCACCATCGCCGGCACGGCTATGACCACGCCGGTTGCTCTTGCCGAGGTCGCGCCGCGCTATGCCGAGCTTGCGCCCACCGCGTACGCCCAGATCGCCACCGCCGTTATCATCATGGCAATCATGGCTCCGATTCTGACTGGCTGGGTCGACAAGAAGTTTTGCCAGGGCAAGGAAGATCTGTCGCCCGCCGGTGTCGAGGCCATCGAGGAAGCCGTCGCGATCGACATCGATGGCGAGTAACAATCGACACCCATCAATAGTGCCGGCGCGCAATTCGCGCCGTTTGAGCGCCCGAACGAAAGCTGTCTTGCAGTGACGTTCGGGCGCTCTGCTATGATTCCCTTTACCCCTGCGGAGTAGGGGTGTTTATTGCCCAGACACGAATCGGGCGATTCTGACCACTTGGATATTGAAGGGATGGCGTCTAGTGGTTAAGGCACTCAAGATTGAGATATTCCTGCTATGCATGATTGTTCTTATCGGGCTTGCCGCGCGAAGTCGCCACTCCTTGTTCTCGAGTACCCAGCAGTTATTGTTTAGCACGCTCGGCTACACCTCTGCCGCGTACATGTTATTCGATATTATCTGGACGCTTTCGGACGGTGTGGACGGCACGTTGGGCATTGCTGCCAACTGGATTTCCAACGCGGTTTCGTTTTCGCTCTTTGCTATCGCGTGTCTCATTTGGTTTATCTATTCCGAGACGGTGCAGGGTTCTCGCCTTTTGACCTCGCGCTATAGGGTGGTGCTTGTAGCGTTGCCTACGGCTCTGGTGGTCGTGCTGGCGTTTACCAGTTACTGGACGCACGCCCTGTTCTATATCGATTCGCAGGGCGTGTATCGTCGCGGCTTTGCCTATATGATCCAGCCCATTGTCAGCTACTGTTACGTTATACATACGTCCCTGCATGCGTTTGTGCAATCTCGCAGGGTCGAGAGCCTGCAGACGAAGGCCATCTATCGAACCTTGGCATTTTTCGCCATTCCGGCCCTGGTGGGCGGTACCTTTCAGGTCGTATACTCGGTGCCCGGCCTTTGCGTCGGCATAATGATTAGCATGTTGCTGCTCTACATCGTCTACCAGGAGCAGCTCATCTCGACCGACCCGTTGACTGGCCTCAACAATCGCAACCGTTTTGAGACCTATATGCTGTCGCTCTTCTCAAATGTGGATCAGGCCGATGGTGTGTATCTGCTTATGATGGACGCTGACGGCTTTAAGCAGATTAACGACCGGTATGGACATGTTGAGGGCGATCATGCCCTCCAGGTCATATCTGCTACGCTCAAAGAGGTCTGCTCGGCGTCTGGTGGCTTTATCGCACGTTATGGCGGCGACGAGTTCGTGGTGCTCCAAAAGGCGGCAGCGGACCAGGACATCATACGTCTGTGCGCGTCAATCAACGATGAGCTCGCACGCGCCGAGGTGCCGTATCTGTTGCGGATGTCCATCGGCTATGCACGGGTCGGTGATGGTGTCGATACCTGGCAAGACTTGCTTCGCGCCGCCGACGCGGAGCTCTACCGCGTAAAGCGCGAGAAGAAGAAAGCCGGCGCCCAGATACGCTAGAAAAAGAGGCGCACGCTTGCGTGCATGGCGGCCCTTGGCTCTCCGATGTACTCCATTAAACTAAAGTATGTGAATCCCCTCTGCTAAATAAGGGCAGTTCGCTAGGCCTTTTTAGGCCTGTTGACGATGATGATGCCGCCGCAGACCAACAGCAGGGCAACGATGACGGTAACGGGGCTCGTGCCGGCGCCCTCGCCGAGCAGCAGCGCGCTCAGCAGCACACCAAAGACGGGGTTCATAAACCCAAAGACCGAGACGCGGCTGACGGGGTTGACGGCAAGCAGGCGCGACCATAGCGAGTACGCGACGGCGGAGATGAGTGCCATATAGATAATGAGCGCGATGGCGGGGATGATCGCGGTGGGGGAGAGCGTGCCGCCCATCAAAAACCCGATGACGGTAAGGACCAGGCCGCCGACCAAGAACTGCCACCCGGCAAGCAAGACGCCGTCGTGCTTGCGCGAGAAGATGCCGATCAGGCAGGTCGAAAGGGCACCCGCGATGGTGGAGGCCAGGATAAAGCCCTCGCCGTCGAGCGTAAAGCCAAAGGTACCGTTCGCGCCCGAAAGGTTGACGAGCGCGACGCCGGCAAAGCCCAGCACACAGCCTAGTACCTTGGCCGCATCGAGCTTTTCGGTGCGAAACGCCAGGGCGGCAAAGAGGATGGCTAGGAAGTTGGCGCTGGCCTCGATGATGGAACTTGACATGGCACTGGCGCGCGAGAGTCCCAGATAGAAAAAGAAGTACTGCCCGATAGTCTGGAAGAGTGACAGGATGCAGATGGGCTTGATATCGCGTACCTGTGGGACGAGCGGGCGGCGCTGAGCTGTGCTCATACCGACGATAACCAGGATGCCGGCAAGCGTGAAGCGCAAACCTGCAAAGAGTAGCTGCGAGGCGCTATCGTGCGCCGGGATCCCAAAGAGCGCGTAGCCGATCTTGATGCAGGGAAAGGCCGATCCCCAGAGTGCACAGCAAACAAGACAGCCCAGGATAAGTCCGGGCAGGGTGGCGAGATGCGGCTTGCGGCTTTCCATGATGTCCTTCCTACATGCGCGATGCAAAAAAGAACCCGCCACCGGATGTCTCGGTGGCGGGTGTTGTTACCCGAAGGGATTGTAACCGATGGGAAAGGTTTAAGCGAAGTAGGCCACGCCGCTCTCAAAGATCGGCATGAACTTATCGCCGGGGACATGCTCGGGCACGTTGCGGTACAGGTTGTCGCCGCGACGCTCGGCATGGCCCATCTTGCCCAGGACGCGGCCGTCGGGGCTCGTGATGCCCTCGATGGCGAGTGCGGAGCCGTTGGGGTTGACGGAAAGATCCATGCTGGGCTTGCCGTCCTCGCCCACGTACTGCGTGGCGACCTGGCCGTTGGCGATCAGCTGGGCGAGCACCTCGTCGTTGGCGACAAAGCGGCCCTCGCCGTGGCTGATGGCGACGGTGTAGGGGTCGTCGAGGCTGCACTGCGACAGCCACGGGGACAGGTTGGACGAGATGCGGGTGCGCACCAGGCGGCTCTGATGGCGACCGATGGTGTTGAACGTCAGCGTGGGCGCATCGGGCGTGGCGTCGACGATATCGCCGTAGGGCACCAGGCCGAGCTTGACCAGAGCCTGGAAGCCGTTGCAGATGCCCAACATCAGGCCGTCGCGGGCCTTGAGCAGGTCGCGGACCGCCTCGGTGACCTCGGGAGCGCGGAAGAACGCCGTGATGAACTTGGCGGAGCCGTCGGGCTCGTCGCCGCCCGAGAAGCCGCCGGGGATCATGACGATCTGGCTTTGGCGGATGCGACGGGCAAGCTCGTGGGTGCTCTCGGCGACAGCCTCGGGCGTGAGGTTGTTGATCACGAAAGTGTCGGCCTCGGCGCCGGCGGCACGGAAGGCGCGGGCGCTATCGTACTCGCAGTTGTTGCCGGGGAACACGGGGATGATCACGCGCGGGCGGGCGATCTTGGCGCCGCCGTACACGTGGATATCCTTGGTGCGATAGTCGATGGTCTCGACCTCGGGCTGCTCGCCGGTGCTGCGGTAGGCGAAGACGCCCTCGATGCCGTTCTCCCAGGCCTCTTGGAGCTCGGAGAGCTCGATGACCTCGGAGCCGGTGTCGATGACATAGCCCTCGACGGTGGTGCCCAGTGGCTCGACGACAACGCCGTCGGCGACCTCGGGCAGCTCGGCATCCTCTGCGAGCTCGACGATAAAGCTGCCGTAGAGCGGGGTGAAGAGGCTCTCCACGTCCACGTCCTCGGCAAGCTCGATGCCGATCTGGTTGCCGACGCACATCTTAAAGAGGCTCTCGGCGCCGCAGCCGTAGCCGGGCGTGGAGACGGCCAGGGCGTCGCCGGTAGCAGTGAGCGCCTCGACGGCGTCAAACGCGGCGAGCAGCTGCTGAACGTCGGGGCGGTAGTCCTCGCCGTAGGTGGCGGGGGCGATGCGGACGACGCGGTGCGTCAGGCCCTTGAACTCGGGCGAGACGGCGCGGGCGGCCTTGCCCACGGCCACGGCGAAGCTGATGAGGGTCGGCGGAACGTTGAGCTCGCCGGCCTCGTCCTCAAAGGAGCCGCTCATGGAATCCTTGCCGCCGATGGCGCCGGCGCCCAGGTCGACCTGGGCCATAAGGGCGCCCAGGACGGCTGCCATGGGCTTGCCCCAGCGCTCGGCCTCGGTGCGCAGGCGCTCAAAGTATTCCTGGAAGGAGAGATAGGCGCGCTTGTGCTCAAAGCCGGCGGCCACGAGCTTGGCGATTGACTCAACCACGGACAGGTAGGCGCCCGCAAACTGGTCGGCCTCCATCAGGTAGGGGTTGAAGCCCCATGCCATGGCGCTCGCCGTGGTGGTCTCGCCGTCCACGGGGAACTTGGCGACCATGGCAGAGCTCGGGGTGAGCTGCGTCTTGCCGCCAAAGGGCATGAGCACGGTCGCGGCACCGATGGTGGAGTCGAAGCGCTCGGAAAGGCCCTTGTTAGAGGCGACGTTAAGATCGGTGACGAGCGAGGTCATGCGCTCGGCGAGCGTGGTGCCGGCCCAGCTGGGCTGCCACACGCTACGGGCGCACACGTGGGCGACCTGGTGCTTGGGCGCGCCGTTGGAGTTGAGGAACTCGCGGGACAGGTCGACGATGGCGACGCCGTTCCAGGCCATGCGCATGCGCGGCTCGGCGGTGACCTCGGCGATAACGGTCGCCTCGAGGTTCTCCTCGGCGGCGTAGCCCATGAACTCCTCGACGTCACCGTCGGCGACGGCGCAGGCCATGCGCTCCTGGGACTCGGAGATAGCGAGCTCGGTGCCGTCCAGGCCGTCGTACTTCTTGGTCACGGTGTCCAGGTCGACATACAGGCCGTCGGCAAGCTCACCCACGGCGACCGAGACGCCGCCGGCGCCAAAGTCGTTGCAGCGCTTGATCAGGCGGCAGGCGTCGCCGCGGCGGAACAGACGCTGCAGCTTGCGCTCGACCGGGGCGTTGCCCTTCTGGACCTCGGCGCCCGAGGTCTCGATGGACTCGGTGTTCTGGGTTTTGGATGAGCCGGTGGCACCGCCGATGCCGTCACGGCCGGTGCGGCCACCCAAAAGGATGATCTTGTCGGTGGGGGCGGGGCACTCGCGGCGTACGTGGTTTGCCGGGGTAGCGCCCACGACGGCACCGACCTCCATGCGCTTGGCCACGTAGCCGGGGTGATAGAGCTCGTTGACCTGGCCGGTGGCAAGGCCGATCTGGTTGCCGTAGCTGGAGTAGCCGGCGGCAGCGGTGGTTACGAGCTTGCGCTGCGGCAGCTTGCCCTCGAGCGTCTCGGAAACCGGGACGGTGGGGTCGCCGGCACCGGTGACGCGCATGGCCTGATACACATAGCTGCGGCCCGAGAGCGGGTCACGGATAGCGCCGCCCACGCAGGTGGCGGCACCGCCGAAGGGCTCGATCTCGGTCGGGTGGTTGTGGGTCTCGTTCTTAAACAGGAACAGCCAGTCCTGGTCCTCGCCATCGACATCGACCTTTACCTTGACGGTGCAGGCGTTGATCTCCTCCGACTCATCGACATCGGTCATGGCGCCGGTCTTCTTGAGATACTTGGCGCCGATGGTGCCCATATCCATGAGACAGACGGGCTTGGCGTCGCGACCGAGCTCGTGGCGCATCTCCATGTAGCGGTCGAAGGCCTGCTGCACCACGGCGTCGTCGATCGTCACGTCATCCAGGACGGTACCGAAGGTGGTGTGGCGGCAGTGGTCGGACCAATAGGTGTCGATCACGCGGATCTCGGTGATGGTGGGGTCGCGATCTTCATCGCGGAAGTACTGCTGGCAGAAGGCGATGTCCGCCTCGTCCATGGCAAGACCGCGATCGGAGATAAAGGCGGCAAGACCGGCCTCGTCGAGCTCGCGGAAGCCGTCAAGCACCTCGACGGGCGCAGGCTCGGGGGTCTCCATGTGCAGCGTCTCGGGCAGGTCGAGCGAGGCGATGCGCGCCTCGACGGGGTTCACCACGTAGTGCTTGATGGCCTCGATGGCGGCCTCGTCCAGGGCGCCCGAGATCATATAGACCTTGGCGGAGCGTACGGCGGGGCGCTCGCCCTGGCTGATGAGCTGCACACACTCGCTGGCGGAGTCGGCGCGCTGGTCAAACTGGCCAGGCAGGAATTCGACGGCAAAGACGGCGCCGTCGCTTGCGGGGAGCTCGTTGTAGGTCACATCGACCTGGGGCTCGCTAAAGACGGTCGGCACGCAGGAGCGGAACAGCTCCTCATCGATGCCCTCGACGTCGTAGCGGTTGATGATCCTCAGGGCCTCGATGCCCTTGATGCCGAGAATCTCGGTCAGCTCGCCCTTGAGCTGCTGAGCCTCGACGTCGAACCCGGGTTTCTTCTCCACGTAGATACGAGAGACCATTGGTTCCTGCCTTCCTGATCGGTTGGGCGTACGGTGCGGTATGCGGCAGCGGTCGGTTTGCGGGGTAAGCCTCGCGGTCGCCTTGAGCCGCATACTTTTAAACCTCACTATGATACGACAGCTCGTGGCGCGTTGAGGACGGCGAGGGTGCTACAGTGGAGCGCAAACAAGAGAAAGGCATCACATGGCATTTGTTTCGCTCGCCATCATCGCACTCGTGGCCTTTGCAAGCCCCTTCATCGCCTCGGCGATTCCCGGAAAACCCGTTCCCGAGACGGTCTTTTTGCTCGTGTTTGGCGCGGTGCTGGGACCTCATATGCTCGGCATTATCCATGTGGATGCCGAGGTCTCGCTCGTGTCCGAGCTCGGCCTGGCCTTTTTGTTCCTGCTTGCCGGCTTTGAGATCGATCCCAAGAACATCACGGGCATCGAGGGGCGTTACGGCATGGCGACGTGGGTCGTCACGTTTGGCATCGCCTGGCTTGCCGTGCGCTTTACCCCGTGGTTTTCGGTCAGTCATTTTGATGGCATCGCCGTGACGCTGGCGTTGACCTCGACGGCGCTTGGGGCGCTCATGCCCATCTTGCGCGAGCGGTCGCTTGCCGGGACGCGCGTCGGCGATTCGATTCTTGCCTACGGTACGTGGGGTGAGCTTGGCCCCGTGCTCGCCATGTCAGTACTGCTGTCTGCCCGTACGGGTATCGAGACGCTGTTGATCTTGGGACTGTTCGCCGTGGTGTGCGTACTGCTTGCCGTGGTCCCCAGCCGCTCCAAGCGTATCGGCAGCCGCTTCTTTGCCTTTATTCAGGAGCGCGCCGATACGACTTCTCAGACGTTCGTGCGCCTCACAGTGCTCATCCTGGTCACGCTCGTGGCGTTTTCCGCCATTTTTAGCCTCGATATCGTGTTGGGCGCTTTTGCCGCGGGCTTTGTCCTGCGCTATATCATCCCCGAGGGCAACCATACGCTCGAGCTTAAACTCGATGGCCTTGCCTATGGCTTTTTAATCCCGGTGTTCTTTACCGTGTCGGGTGCCAAGATCGACCTGACGGCTGTAGCATCGCGCCCTGGCCTGCTCGTGGGCTTTATCGTGGCGTTGCTGGTTATCCGCGCCGTGCCCATTGTCGTCTCCATGAGCATCTGCCCTAAGACGCGCGATGTTTCTGCCCACGGCCGCATTACCGTAGCGCTCTACTGCACCACGGCGCTGCCGATTATCGTCGCCGTGACGAGCGTCGCTGTCAACGCCGGCGCATTATCGCAGAGCGTCGCTTCGGTTATGGTGGCAGCCGGCGCCATCACGGTGTTCCTGATGCCACTGCTCGCGCAGCTCTTCTACCGCGTGGTCGATGCCGCGCCGGTCGCCGCCGTGGCGGAGGTTGCCGAGCATCCTTCCGATGCGCTCAATATCCTGCGCGCCCATCACGACCTTGCAAGTCTTCTCGCCCGCGAGCACGAGCTGCTGACATCGCATGGCCATGGTCGCGTATTCGAGGGCCTGCCTACGCTCGATACGATTGCCGAGCGTCTTTCCGCCGAGGCAGCGAGCGACCACATCGATGCCCGCATCGTGGACGCGGCGCACCTGCTTGCCGATAAGACCTATGGAGACGAGGTCGACCCGTCCGAGCTGACTCCGCGTGAGCGCCGCCGCCTGGAGCGCGCCAAGCTCGCCGTGCGCGAATACCGCCGCCGCATGCTGGAGCTCTATGCAAGAGAAGAAGCCGAGGACGACGACGGCAAGTAGTCGATACTCTCTCGGGGAAGCCGCGTCCCGCTTTGAAGGCTCGGAACGGGATGTGGTTTCCGCAAGGAGGTCCTGGGGGAAACCGTGCCCCGTTCTGATCCGAAATACTGGGACATAGTTTCCCTTTCATAACAGGAGAAGGCGCGCTGTCTGCAGTTGATTCAGACGGCGCGCCTTTTTGGTTGAGCTATGTTGAAGCTTGAAGCCAAAGCTTGTGGCTCCTTAGGAGCGGGCGGCTCCGTCGACGGGGAGCACGGCGCCCGTGACATAGGAGGACATGTCGCTCGCCAGGAAAACAAAGGCGTTGGCGACATCCTCGGGCTCGCCCATGCGACCCAGCGGAATGGTGGCGATGATGGGCTTGATGACCTCTTCGGGCAGGTTGGCGACCATGTCGGTCTTAGTCACGCCGGGGGCGACGGCGTTGACGCGGATGCCCATGGGAGCGAGCTCGCGCGAGAGCGACTGGACCATACCGTTGACGGCAAACTTGGACGTGGGGTAACCGACGCCGGAGGGCTGGCCGTACTTGGCGACCATCGAGCTCGTGGTGGTGATGGTGCCGCCGTGGCCGGCCTCGGTCATGATCTTGGCGGCAGCCTGGTGGCCATTAAAGACGGCGACGACGTTGAGGTCCATAACTTTGGCGAACTCCTCGGCCGTGTAGTCCAAGAGGGGTGAACGCTGGGAGATACCGGCATTGTTGACGACCGTGTCCAAGCCGCCCATGTCGGCTGCAGTCTGCGTAAAGGCCTCAGTCACGGCCTCGAGCGAGGTGAGATCGCAGGAGCGACCCCAGACCTTGGCGTCGGGATAGGCGGCTGTCAGCTTCTCAACGGCCGTGTCGGCAGTCTCCTGGCGCGAGCCAAAGACGGTGACGGCAGCGCCTTCCTCGATAAAACGGCAGGCGATGGCATAGCCGATACCGCGTGTGCCTCCGGTGATGATTGCTTTCTTGCCCTCGAGCAACATGGTGCTTCCTCTCATCGCGGGCGGACATTCGCAGCACAGCATAGCGGTAGTCGGAATCGGCCGCGTTTGCATATCGGTGAACGGTAGCCCGCGTTACCGATGAGCGGCTCGCGCAAATATGCTTTGCCGTTGTGCTTAGGGCAGGTGACAAAAGGGCTCCCGTCCCACATCGGACGGGAGCCCTCAAGGCGCGTATTGCTAGGCGAGCGTTGGGCTAGTTCGCCATGACGCCTTCGGTCCAAGCCTCAACGTCCTCGATGCGCAGGACGTTGGCGACCTCGGCCACGCAGCCGACGCTGGCAAGCTCGGCGGCGGCAGCCTGGACGTCCTTCTCGAGCGCGCGGTGCGTCAGGAAGATGACCGAGCAGACATCGCTGACGCCCGATTTGCCGTCCTCGACCTGGTTGATGAGCGAGATCGAGATGTTGTGCTTGGCAAAGATGTCGACCGCCTCGGACAGGGCGCCTACGCGGTCGGCGACTTTCAGGCGCACATAGTACTTGGTCTGGAGCTCGTTCATGGGCTTAAAGGTGAGGTTGTGGCCATAGGGCTCAATCTCGGGCAGCGGAGCCACGCCGCGGCTGATCTGCTCGGAGAGCGACAGGATATCGCCCACGACGGCGCTCGCGGTGGGGAAGGAGCCTGCGCCCGCGCCGTAGAACATGGTCTCGCCCACGGCGTCGCCTACCACGTAGACGGCGTTCATGGCGCCGTTGACCTTGGCGAGCATATGGTCTGCGGGGATCAGCGTGGGATGCACGCGAACGTCGACGCCAGCGTCGGTGTTGCGTGCGATGCCCAGCAGCTTGATGGTGTAGCCGAGCTCGCGGGCCTGGGCGATGTCCTCGGCGCCGATGGTGCGGATACCCTGCTGGTACACATCATCGGTGGTAACGCGGGTGCCAAAGCCGATGGAGGCGAGGATGGCCGTCTTGCTGGCGGCATCGAAGCCGTCGACGTCGGCGGACGGGTCGGCCTCGGCATAGCCCTTAGCCTGTGCGTCGGCGAGCACGTCAGCGTAATCGGCGCCCTCGGCGTCCATGCGCGACAGGATGTAGTTGGTGGTGCCGTTGAGGATGCCGGCGATGGTCAGGATCTTGTTACCCACCAGGTCGTGCTCGAGTGTGCTGACAATGGGGATGCCGCCACCGCAGCTGGCCTCGCACTTAATCTGCACGCCGCACGCACGCGCCTTCTCGGCAAGCGTCTCGACATGGCGGCCCAGCAGGGCCTTGTTGGCAGAGACGACGTGCTTGCCGTGCTCAAAGGCGGTGGTGAAGATCTCGGTCGCGGGGTGCTCGCCGCCGATGAGTTCGACGACGATATCGACGGCTGGGTCGGTGACGACGTCATGCCAGTCACTCGTAAAGGCCTCGCGCTCAATACCGGCTGCCTCGGCCTGCTCCCAGGCAAGCGCGCAGGCGCGGGTCAGCTTAAGGTCGATGCCGTAGGCTGCCAGGTACTCATCGTGGTGGCTCTTGATCAGACGGGCCACGCCGCCGCCGACGGTTCCCAGACCGATCAGACCGACGTTCACGGTGCGCAGGGATTCGCTCATAGATAGCTCCTTCGTGCATCTTATGGATGGATTAGCCGCTTAAAGGTTGAGTGCATTCTAGCGTGAACCGGGGGCGCGTGCTCGCCAGGCAACAGGAGCCGCACAAAACGGCACCCCCGAAACGCTGCGGAAACATTGGAAACACGCTCGCTACAAACGGACTTCCGTAACAAACTGTCAACGTTTGCGCCATAAGGTTTGCCCTGTACCGCAAGACGGCCGCACCGCGGCCAGCGAAAAAGGGGGACACCATGTTCAACATCAACAGCACGCTCAGCCGTAGGAACTTTCTCGCCGGCGCTGCGGCGCTCGGCAGCACCGCCGCACTCGCTGGTTGCTCGTCGGGTGGCTCGGACGGCGGCACCGCCGATGACGGCAAGACCTTCAAGATTGGCGTTATCGGCCCTCTGACCGGCGCCGCGGCAACCTATGGCGTTTCGGCCGAGAAGGGTGCCAAGCTTGCCGCCAAGGATTTCTCGACCAAGGACCTCAAACTCTCGCTTAAGTCCGAGGATGACGTCGCCGACGGCGAGAAGGCTATCAACGCCTTCAATACCCTGTGCGACTGGGGCATGCAGGCGCTCGTCGGCCCCGTCACGACTGGTGCCGCCGTCGCTGTCTCGGGCGAGATCGCCGACGATATGCTCATGGTCACGCCCTCTGCTTCGTCCCTCGACGTCACCAAGGACAAGACCACGGTCTTTCAGGTTTGCTTCACCGACCCCACCATGGGCGCCAGCGCCGCGAAGTTCTTGGCCGAGAAGTACGCGGACGCCAAGATCGCCCTGTTCTACAACTCCGGCGATACGTACAGCTCGGGCGTTGCCGACGCCTTTGCCGAGCAGGCCAAGGCATCCAAGCTCGATGTCGTCGATACCGAGACCTTTAAGGACGACTCTTCCACGAGCTTTACCAACCAGCTCACCAAGGCCAAGGAGGCCGGCGCCACGCTTATCTTTGCTCCGATCTATTACACGCCGGCGTCCGTCCTGCTCAAGAACGCCAAGGACATGGGATACGACATGACGCTTATGGGCACCGACGGCATGGACGGCCTGCTCTCCGTTGAGGGCTTCGATACCTCTCTTGCCGAGGGCGTGCTGCTCATGACCCCGTTCTCTGCTGACGATGAGAAGAACGCCGACTTCGTCAAGGCCTATAAGGACGCCTACGACGAGACGCCCAATCAGTTTGCCGCCGATGCCTATGACTGCGTCCATGCGATTGCCGAGGCTATCGATAAAGCGGGCATCGACATTACGGCTGACGGTGCCGACATTGCCGACGACCTTGCCCGCGCCATGCGCAAGATCAAGATCGAGGGCCTGACGGGCGAGCTGACGTGGAATGACGAGGGCCAGGTCGAAAAGCCCGCTACGGCCTATGTGATCCAGGACGGCAAGTACATCGCCGCCTAAGTGCGCATAAAAGGCTACCGGTGAGGCTGTTTTATTCAGGGCGGGGACGCCTGTAACAGAATGGAAACATTACTTTTACACAATAAAGTGGCATTACTGCATAAAATAATAGAAATACGCAGAAATATGGATAAAAGAACAAATCCAAAGAAAAGTTGAAATAATCGCCACTTTTCCTAACTAAAGCGTCTACTATTTTGCGAACGCCGAACACGGCGAAGGATGGCCTGTCGGGCAACCAAAACCCGACGAGATTTGAGAGGAGAGCCGCATGTCGAGCCTCACCGGTAAGTCATTGAACCCTGTTATGAATCGCAGGAGCGTTATCGCGAGCGCAGCAGGTCTGGGGGCGATGTCCATTCTAGCTGGCTGTTCCTCCAACGGCGGCGACAGCGGTTCCGCGTCGGGCGACGCTTCGTTTAAGATCGGCACCATCGGCCCGCTGACCGGCGCCAACGCGTCCTACGGCAAGTCCGTTACACAGGCTGTCGAGCTTGGCTGCAAGGATTTCTCGACCAAGGAGCTGCCGCTTGTCAGCAAGGCCGAGGACGACCAGGCTGACGGCGAGAAGGCCGTCAACGCCTTCAACACCCTGCTCGACTGGGGCATGCAGGCCCTCGTCGGTCCGACCACCACGGGTGCGTCGGTCGCCGTTGCCGCCGAGTGCGGCAACGACCCCGAGACGTTCATGATCACCCCGTCCGCGTCCTCCGAGGACGTTACCAAGGGCAAGGATTGCGTCTTCCAGGTTTGCTTTACCGACCCCAACCAAGGTGTCAACGCTGCCAAGTTCCTGGCAGAGAAGTATGCGAACGAGAAGTTCGTGCTGTTCTATAACTCCGGCGATGCCTATTCTTCGGGCATCGCAGATTCCTTTAAGGCCCAGGCCGCTAAGTCTAAGCTTGAGATTGTCGACGAGGAGACCTTTAAGGACGACTCCGCCACGAGCTTTACCAACCAGCTGACCAAGGCCAAGCAGGCAGGCGCCACCATGATCTTTGCGCCGATCTACTACACGCCGGCGTCCGTCCTGCTCAAGAACGCCAAGGACATGGGCTACGACGTCAAGATGATGGGCTGCGACGGCATGGACGGCATTCTGGGCGTTGAGGGCTTCGACACCTCTCTTGCCGAGGGTCTGCTGCTCATGACCCCGTTCTCCGCCGACGACGAGAAGAACGCCGACTTCGTCAACGCTTACAAGGATAAGTACGGCGATACCCCCGACCAGTTTGCCGCCGACGCCTACGACGGCGTGCATGCTGTGGTCGAGGCTCTCAAGGAGGCCGGCCTGGGCGTCGACGCCGACCCCACCGAGGTTGCCGAGAAGCTGCCTAAGGCTATGCTCAAGATTACTGTTGACGGCCTGACTGGCAAGCTCTCCTGGAACGACAAGGGTCAGGTCCAGAAGGACCCGACGGCGTACGTCATTACCGACGGCAAGTACGTACAGGCCTAATAGGCCGCCTTACATAGAGCGGTTTTGATCCCAAGCAGGGGAGGTTTTGGCCTTCCCTGCTTGCTTGGTATCTAGGGACAACGTAACGTCCCTGTTTCATACATCAACTGGAAACCTATTCGAAAGGGGGATGTGGAACATGACGGTCTTTATCCAATACCTGGTCAACGGCCTGTCCATGGGCAGCGTCTACGCCATCATCGCGTTGGGCTACACCATGGTCTACGGTATCGCCAAGATGCTGAACTTCGCTCACGGCGACGTCATCATGGTCGGTGCCTATGTCTCGTTCTGCGCCACGTCGTATCTCGGCCTCCCGGGCTGGGCATCTGTAATTCTCTCTTGCGTGGTCTGCACGGTTCTCGGTGTTCTCATTGAGGGTCTGGCCTATAAGCCGCTGCGCCAAGCAGGCCCGCTGGCCGTTTTGATCACGGCCATCGGCGTGTCCTACTTCCTGCAGAATGCCGCGCAGCTTCTGTGGGGCGCCACGCCCAAGAACTTCACTTCGCTCGTCACCTTCCCGGTGCCGGAGTTCTTGGCCAAGTTCAACGTGAGCGCCGTGTCGCTCGTCACCATCGTCGCCTGCCTGGTTATCATGGCCGGCCTGATGTTCTTTACAGGTAAGACCAAGATGGGCAAAGCCATGCGCGCCGTGTCCGAGGACAAGGCCGCCGCTCAGCTCATGGGCATCAACGTCAACCGCACCATCTCGATGACGTTTGCCATCGGCTCTGCCCTTGCCGCCATCGCCGGCGTGCTCCTGTGCTCCTACTCGCCGGTGCTGCAGCCCACGACGGGTGCCATGCCTGGCATCAAGGCCTTCGACGCCGCCGTCTTTGGCGGTATCGGCTCCATCCCCGGCGCCTTTGTCGGTGGCATTCTCATCGGCATCATCGAGGCGATGGCGCAGGCCTACATTTCCACGAGCCTTGCCAACTCCATCGTCTTTGGTGTTCTGATCATCGTCCTGCTCGTCAAGCCTGCCGGCCTCTTGGGCAAGTACGTCCCCGAGAAGGTGTAGGTGAGCGTTATGAAGTTTCTTAAAGACAAGCAGACGCGTCACGACTTTGTTACGTACGCCATGTGCCTTGTGGCGTTCGCCATCGTGTTCTTTATGCAGTCCAACCACATGATTCCGCGCATGATCGCCGGTCAGCTGGTTCCCATTACGGCCTATATCGTCATGGCCATCTCCCTTAACCTCGTCGTCGGCATCGCGGGCGACTTGTCGCTGGGCCACGCGGGCTTTATGAGTGTCGGTGCCTATACGGGAATCGTCACCGCCGTCGCGCTGGAGAGCGCCGTTCCCTCCGATCCGGTGCGCCTTATCATCAGCATCGTGGTCGGCGCCATCGCTGCCGCCATCCTGGGCTTCTTGATCGGCATCCCGGTCCTTCGCCTGAGCGGCGATTACCTGGCTATCGTGACGCTGGCCTTTGGCGAGATCATCAAAGAGATCGTCACCTGCCTTATCGTGGGCGTCGACTCCCGCGGCCTGCATGTGATCTTTAACATTACAGGTAACTCCACGATCGACGACCTGCACCTGCTCGAGGACGGCACCGCCATCATCAAGGGCGCCCAGGGCGCATCGGGCGTGTCGACGTACTCGACCTTCCTCGCCGGTGCCGTCCTGGTCATGGTCGCACTCGTGATCGTGCTCAACCTGGTTCGCAGCCGTACCGGCCGTGCCATTATGGCCGTGCGCGACAACAAGATCGCTGCCGAGTCCGTGGGCATCTCCGTCACCGAGTACCGCATGATCGCCTTCGTGGTTTCCGCCGCTCTCGCCGGCGCTGCCGGAGCCCTCTTCGGCGGTAACTTCTCGCAGCTTTCCGCCACCAAGTTCGACTTCAACACGTCCATCCTCATCCTGGTATTCGTGGTCCTGGGCGGTCTGGGCAATATGCGCGGCTCCGTCATCGCGGCGGCGTTGCTCACGGTGCTTCCCGAGCTGCTCCGTCAGTTCTCGGACTACCGCATGCTCATCTACGCCATCGTGCTGATCCTGGTCATGATCTTTACCAACAACCCGCAGCTCAAGGCGTTCTTCGCACGCATTAAGGACCGCTTTGCTTCCAAGAAGGAGGTAGCAGCCGATGCCCAGTAAGTTTGAGTTCAACAAGGGCAAGATGGTCCCGTATCCTTCTGGCGCCATCGTTCCCGACCGCGACCTGGGCCAGCGCCCGGCGCTCGAGTGCATCCACTTGGGCATTGAATTTGGCGGCCTTAAGGCAGTCGACGACTTTAGCCTGACCATCGGTAAGACCGAGATCGCCGGTCTGATCGGTCCCAACGGTGCCGGTAAGACCACGGTCTTCAACCTGCTCACCAAGGTGTACCAGCCCACGCACGGTACTATCCTGCTCGACGGCGAGGACACCTCGGGCAAGTCCGTCTACCAGGTCAACCGTATGGGTATCGCCCGTACGTTCCAGAACATTCGCCTGTTCAACACCATGACGGTGGAGGACAACGTTAAGGTCGGCCTGCACAACCAGGAGCGCTACTCTGGTTTTGAGGGCGTGCTGCGTCTGCCGACGTACTGGAAGCACGAGAAGGCCGCCCACGAGCGCGCCATGGAGCTGCTGTCCATCTTTGATATGGAGCACCTGGCAAACGAGCAGGCCGGCTCGCTGCCTTACGGCGCCCAGCGTCGTCTGGAGATCGTCCGCGCGCTTGCCACCAACCCCAAGCTGCTGCTGCTCGACGAGCCTGCTGCCGGCATGAACCCGTCCGAGACCGCGGAGCTCATGGAGAACATCGTCAAGATCCGCGACACCTTTGGCATCGCCATCATGCTTATCGAGCACGACATGTCGCTCGTCATGAACATCTGCGAGGGTATCTGCGTGCTCAACTTTGGTAAGGTCATCGCCAAGGGCACGGCAGAGGAGATCCAGAATAACGATGCCGTTATCGAGGCGTATCTGGGCAAGCAGGATAAGGGGGAGAACTAAATGGCAGAGCCGATGCTTTCCGTCTACAACATCAACGTCTGGTACGGCGCCATCCACGCCATCAAGGACATCTCCTTTAACGTCAACGAGGGCGAGATCGTGGCCCTGATTGGTGCCAACGGTGCTGGCAAGTCCACGACGCTTAAGACCGTCTCGGGCCTGCTGCGCTCTAAGACCGGCTCCATCAAGTTTATGGGCGAGGACATTACCCATACGCCCGCTGATAAGCTGGTTGGTAAGGGCCTGGCTCAGGTTCCCGAGGGACGTCGCGCCTTTTTGCAGATGACGGTCGAGGAGAACCTGGAGATGGGTGCCTATACGCAGCCCAAGTCCACGGTGGCTCCGGGCCTGGAGCGCGTCTACGAGCAGTTCCCGCGCCTGAAGGAACGTCGTCGCCAGGTCGCCGGCACCCTTTCAGGCGGCGAGCAGCAGATGCTCGTTATGGGGCGCGCCCTTATGAGTAACCCCAAACTGCTCATGCTCGACGAGCCTTCCATGGGCCTGGCGCCGATTCTGATTGAGCAGATCTTCCAGATTGTCGAGGATCTGCACAAGGCCGGCACCACGGTGCTTCTGGTCGAGCAGAACGCGCAGATGGCGCTCTCGATCGCCACGCGTGGCTACGTGCTCGAGACCGGCAAGATCACCATGACCGGCACCGGCCAAGAGCTCCTGCACGACGATAACGTGCGTAAAGCCTATCTGGGTGGCTAGGAGGTTCCGCCGTTCTACCGAACGGCGGACCGGCCGACGCTGCGCGGGCACCAGAGCGACAACTAGTCATTCAAAGAGGACGGCATGACCAGAAGGTCTATGCCGTCCTCTTTTCATGCCAATTTGTTCGCTCTGGTGCCCGCTCGCTGTCCGTCCTCTGCTTGCGGCGCTGCTTTGGTTCTGGCATTTGGGGTAGTTGCTGGGGACGTTCTTGAAAGACTAGTCGTTTAAGAACGTCCCCAGCGACTAGGTCAAAAGGCTTCGAGGGCGGCGTGCTTACGCCCGTCGTGGTGCGCCCGAAGGGGGATGGCTGCTACGAGCTCGATCATTTGCGAGGAGAAGACGAACCAGCCGTTGCAGATCCAATATGGATCTCGCCAACCTCGGCAAGCTGCTCGATGAGTGGAAGCCCTGTCGGGTCGTCTATTTCAACACCACCCAGAATGATGGTGTCATCGCGCAGGTCGATCTGTGTGTTGAACACAGCGAGGTTAAAGCCGGAGGCCACAAATCCGATAGCAGCCAGGACGAGCCCCGTGGCAACAAGCCCACCCGCTACGGCAAGGTAAATCTTTTTTACGCTGGACATGTTTGCACTCCTTCCTATGCCGTAAGCGGCGCCGCTTCAGCGCCCCTGCGGCTCTTACTGCCTCGATCTTTCCAGAAGGGCGAAACGGCTTTCTTCGCCCAAAGGGCAGAGAGGCGCGCGATCTGCTTGGACGCCGTCCAGGCACCGGCTCCCGCGAGGAGCGCCACACCGATGGAAGCGAATCCCATTCCCATCGAGGTTAAAACGTACGGAACATGCCCGATAATGATGCCGTCCACGGTGAACAGGAGCCCCACCACGCCCGCGCCCCCGAATGCCGCGGCCACGATCCACACGCAGAGCGCAAGAACCCAAATGCAGATGTAGACTGTAGCGGCAACGGCGACGAACGCGAACAGCAGCGGAATCCATACCGGAGAGCCCACGAGGGCGAGCGCCCATAGAAGCGCCGTGCTCTTGCGCTTGGTCCTCGCAATTGCGCGCGGCACGGCGGGCAGTTCGTCGAGCGTTGCCTCGGCGACCTCACCGAGCGTGCCCATGGCGGCCACAGCCTCGGCCTCCGTCATGCCGTCCTCCATACGGTCGGCGATGGCCTCCGCGTAGAACTCCTGCGTTTCCTTTACCTGATCTGCCGGCAGACAGGCCAGAAGCTCGCCCAGCCGGTTCAAGAACTCATCGCGCGTCATGGTGCGCTCCCTTCACGTAACTGTAGATTTCCTGCACGGATGGCCATTCGGCGAGGAACTCGGCGATACGCTCATGCCCGGTGTCCGTGATGCGGTAGTACCTTCGCAGCCGCCCGTTGTGCTCGGCGGAGCGCGCCGTGATGCACCCTGCCTTCTCCAGGCGCTTGAGCAACGGATAGAGCGTGGACTCCGTGAGCCCCATGCTCGCGGGCACGTCCTTCACGATCTGATAGCCGTAGGATTCCTCGCCCGAGACGGCCGCGAGCACGCAGGCCTCGAGGAAGCCGCGCTTCATCTGTGCCTCCATCCGCACACCTCCTTTCGTAGTATACTGTGTAACACCTACTATATGACACATAGTATATGATGTCAACAGTTGTCGTATAGGGAGCCCGGTCTGTCTGTCCCCTGCGGGTACTCATTGGGGACGTACTTAAATGAGTATCCATCGCTCAAGGTGGCACCTGGGGACGTTCCTTATGTGCCGGCACTTTGGGACACTCCTTGTCAAGGTTTTGTTCCATCGTGCGGGTTGCTATTTAACGTGCGACAATGCCGTGTGGAAATCGAAATGTCTCCGGGGGCTATCTATGCTATACGAATTTTGCGCCGAGAACTTTGAGCGGGTACCGGTGGCCATCAAGGCCGGTGCGGGGCGTATTGAGCTGTGTGACAACCTCGCCGTTGGCGGCACCACGCCTTCCGCCGGCGTTATCAGCACTACGGTCAGCTATGCTCACGAGCATGACGCGCGAGTGATGTGCATGATTCGCCCGCGTGGCGGTGACTTTCACTACAACCAGGACGAGCTGCGCATGATGGAGATGGACTTGGGTCTTGCCGTGAGCGCCGGCGTTGACGGCCTGGTCTTTGGCTGCTGCAAGCCCTGTGCCGGCGGCTGGGCGCTCGACGAGCTCACCCTCGGCGCCCTCGTGATGGCTACGGGCTGCGCGACCGAGGAGTGCAAGCGCGGGGCCATCGATATCACCTTCCACATGGCCTTTGACCAGCTCTCGCTCGAGGCTCAGCTCGATGCCATTGACGCACTCGCCGACTGCGGCATCACGCGCATCCTGACGCATGGTGGTGCTGCCGGAACGCCGATCGAGGACAACCTGGAGCACCTGTCGCGTCTTGTCGAGTATGCGGGCGACCGCCTGACCATTCTTCCCGGTGGCGGCATTTCCACGGCCAATCGCGATACCGTGGCGGCGGCACTGGGCGTCTCCGAACTCCATGGCACCAAGATCGTGCCGCTGGAGGTATAACCCGTGGCGCTGGTATTTGACGTTCAGCAGGCGAACGGTAAGCCCGACGACAACCGTCGTCCCGGCACCGCGTGCCCCTTTTGCGATACCGAGGAACTCGCCAATATCATCCGGCGCGACGGTGGCTGCATCTGGCTCGAGAATAAGTTTAAGACCTTGCGGGCCACTCGCCAGACCGTATTGATTGAGTCGTCCGACCACGACGCCGACCTGGTGACCTATGCGCCGGACGAGCTGCATCATGTTATGCGGTTTGCCCTGGATTGCTGGCAGCGGATGATTGACTCCCGACAGTATCGCAGCGTTCTCATGTACAAGAACAAGGGCCCACTTTCGGGCGGCAGTCTGGTCCATCCGCACATGCAGATTGTGGGTTTGGAGCAGGAAGACGGCTATGCTTCGCTGGCTTCCGCCAATTTCGAAGGCATCAATGTCTGGCGGCAGGGGAGAATCTCGGTCAACGTCTCAACCGAGCCGATCATGGGATTCTTTGAGGTCAACGTCTCGGCTCCACAGGGAATCGCCGCCAGCGACGACGCCCGCGACCAAGCCGAAGCGGACCTGTTTGCCGATGCGATTCAGGTGGCCCTGCGCTATATCCTGCACGAACACCACGGCGGTCGCGCGGAGTCGTACAACTTGTTCTTCTACCACATGGACGGCCGGACCATTGCCAAGGCGTTGCCACGTTGGGTGGTTTCGCCCTACTTTGTCGGCTATCGTTTGGCCCAAGTCAATGCCGAGACGACGCTCGATATCGATGCTGAGCGTCTGCGTGCGCATCTGGAAACGCTCGTATAGCAAGACTAACACCCACGTAATGCGGACAGCCTAGCGCGCCATGGCATCGCGGCCGGCCTTGACCCGCTTGCGCTGGGCGGCGCGCTCCTCGCCGGTCAGGCGCTCAAAGAGATGCCCGATAATCGAGGCCAGCACCTGCTGAAACAGCGTGCCGCACATGACGGGGAACACGACCTCGCCCGGAAAGTACTGCGTGGCGATGACGGCGCCCGAAGAGATGTTACGCATGCCGCAGGTAAAGCACATGGTAGTCGTCTCGCTATATGGCAGATGCAGCGCGCGGGCGACCAGAAAACCGACGACAAAGCCGCTGATGGCGAACACCAAAATAAAGAGGGCGACTTCCAAGCGCTCAACATTCATGTGCAGCACGTACTCGCTCATGGCGGTGGAGTTGGACGCGATGACACCCATCATCATGAACTTGCAGGCGGGCGAAAGCGCGGGGGAGAGTTTCTCGTGTCCCCATCCGCGCGTGAGCTCGTTGATCACGATGCCGAGCACGGCGGGGATGGCGATCATAAAGGCCATGTTCTGCATCATGCTCGGCACGTCAATCGAGACGGTGGCGCCCAGCAGGAGCTTGAGTGTAAGAGGAATCGTCACAGGCGAGATAACCGAGGACGTCAGGATGATGGTGAGCGCGAGCGGGCCGTTGCCGCCGAACATGCTAATCCACATAAAGGCGGTGACTGCCACGGGTACGCTGTACTCGAGCACGATGCCGCAGACAAGGTTGGGGTTGGAACCAAAGAACAGTGAGCTCATGGCATAGGCTGCGATAGGGATGAGCACCGCCGAGACGAGCAGCGCCAAGACCAGGTGCAACGGACGGCGGAACACCTCGGTCACCTGGTGAAAGGTGTTGCTGAGCGCACCCTGGAACGTCATAAAGGCAAACAGGGCGGGAACGATGGGCTTGAGCACGCCGATCTGCTGGGGAAAGAGCACGCCGAGCGTCACGCAAATCGGAACGATGACCTGCATGTGCCCCGCGAGAAACTTACCCAGTCCAACCCATTGCTTCATATGCGCTTGTGACTCCCTTTGCCCGTGAACCCGTTTTGAATGGATATGCTAGACGCTCGCATGCGTCCGTGCGTCAGAAACGCTCGAATATTTCGAGGCTATTACCGGCATCGTTTACCGAAACCGCGGCGTGCTGCGGCGATTTGCGTCTGCTCTGCACGGTATAATAAATCCGTTCAACAGATCTGCCTGCCGAAGCGGGCATACACAGAGGACTCATCGCTATGAACCGTGAGAGGTATCGCGGCGACCTGCCCCTATCGGGGGTGGGCGCCTATGTCATCGCTTAAGACGACGCATCGCTGGGCGGTCGCTCAGCAAAACCCCGAGCTCGAAAAGGAGCTTTCGGCTGGCCTGGGCATTCCCGGGCTGGTGGCGCGTATTATGGTCGCGCACGGCATTACATCCATCGAAGAAGGTCAGCTGTTTTTGACGCCTTCGCTCGATCGCGACTGGGCCGACCCACTCATTATCCCGGGCATGTCGGTCGTTGCCGACCGCGTCGAGCGTGCTATTTGCAACCACGAGCACATTGCGGTCTTTGGCGATTTTGACGTTGACGGTATTACGTCGACCTGCCTGTTGACCGAGGCACTGCGCACGTTTGGCGCCGATGTCACGCCGTTTATTCCGCATCGCTTTGACGAGGGCTACGGTCTTTCGCGCGCGGCGCTCGACCGCGTTAACGAGCTCGCTCGCCCTCAGCTGATCGTGACCGTCGATAACGGTATTGCCGCCAAGGAAGAAGTCTCCTATCTGGAGAGCCTGGGGATCGATTTGGTGGTCACGGACCATCACGAGCCCTCCGACCAGGTGCCGCAGGGCGTGCCCCTGACCGACCCCAAGCTCGAGGACGAGGGCCCCTCGCGCGAGCTTGCCGGTGCCGGCGTGGCACTCAAGCTGGTGCAGGTCCTGGGCGAGCGTTTGGGCAAGCCGTCGTATTGGCGTTCGCTGATCGAGGTCGCGGCGCTGGGCACCGTGTCCGACATGATGCCGCTCACGCCCGAGAATCGCGCACTGGTCGCCGAGGGCATCCAGCAGATGCGCGTGACGGCCCGTCCCGGCTATATCGCGCTTGCCGCACTTGCCAAGGCCGACCTTTCTACCATTACGGCCGACGGCCTGTCGTTTTCGCTCATCCCTCGTCTGAATGCTGCCGGCCGCATGGCTGATCCCAAGCTGGCGCTCGACCTGCTGCTTGCCCGTGATCCTATCGAAGCAAGTGCACTGGCAGCCGAGCTCGAGGAAATCAATCGCCAACGCCGTGAGATCGAGGCGGAGCTCACGCGCGATGCCATGGCGAAGGTCGAGGAGACTTATGACGGCGGGCGCGCAATCGTCGTGGGCGGCGAGGGCTGGCACGAGGGCGTCAAAGGCATCGTGGCGAGCCGCTTGACCAATCGCTATCACGTGCCGGCGCTGCTGTTCTCGATCGAGGACGGTATCGCGCGCGGCTCTGGTCGCTCGGTGGGCAAAGTTAACCTGTTTGACGCCGTCGAGCGTTGTTCCGACCTGCTGATTCGTCGCGGCGGACATGCCGGTGCGGTGGGTGTGACCATCGAGGCATCCAAGCTCGATGAGTTCCGCCGCCGCCTTTCCGCCGTGCTATCGGAGCTTTCCGCCGAGGACTTTGAAGACACCGACGAGGTCGCCGCCACCGTCGACCTTTCCGAGCTGAATATCGAGACCATCGAGCAGATCTCCCGTCTTGAGCCGTTTGGCCAGGGCAACAAGGTGCCGCTGCTGGCTGCCGAGGGCGTGACGATGTGCGACCGCGCCGTGGTGGGCAAAACCGGCGAGCACATGCGCTTTGTGGCGACCGATGGCGCCGCGAGTGTGCCGGCCATTATGTTCCGCGTGCCGCAAATCGATAAGCTCATCAACTGCGATAGCGCTGTCGACTTGGTGTTCGAGGCCGTTGCCGAGCATTGGCAGGGGCGTGTGAAGCCCAAGCTCATGATCAAGGATGTTCTGGTTCGCGATACCACGCTGCCCAGCGTCGATGATCCGGCATGCGAGCTTCGTCGTGGCGTGCAGCCGGCGGATTCCGGCCTGCGCCTGGAGTCGCGTAAGCGCGAGACGCTCGCCCAGCTTTCCTATACCGAGCTCACGCGCTCGCTTATCCATAGCTTTATCGGATCGAACCAGCCGCACCGCGCGCAGGTTGAGGCGCTCGATGCCTTGGCCGACCACCAGAGCGTCTTGGCCGTTATGGGAACGGGCCGCGGCAAGTCTCTCATCTTCCATGTACATGCTGCGCGCGAGGCTGTCCTTCGCGGACGTGCGAGCATCTTTGTCTATCCGCTGCGCGCGCTTGTTGCCGACCAGGCCTATCACCTCTCGTCGACGATGGCAGCGCTTGGCATTGGCGTTGGCGTGCTGACCGGCGAGACCGTGGAGGCCGCACGCGATGATGTGTTCGCCGGCCTAGCTTCGGGCCGCACCGGTATCGTGCTCACGACGCCCGAGTTCCTATCTATCCACCGTGACCGCTTCGCGCGTTCGGGCCGCATCGGCTTTGTCGTTATCGATGAGGCGCACCACGCCGGCCTTGCCAAGGGCGGCGACCGCAGCGCCTATCTCGACATGCCCGATATCCTCAAAGCCCTGGGCGACCCGGTTGTTATGGCTGCGACGGCCACCGCGACGGCTCCGGTCGTGGCCGAGCTTGCCCGCATGCTGCCGATTACTCGCACGGTGGTCGACGAGACGGTGCGCGAGAACCTGCAGCTCGAGGACGACCGCGACCTTGCGAGCCGCGAGAACCGTTTGGTGTCGATCGTGGCGACGGGGGAGAAGACCGTCATTTACGTCAATTCGCGCGACCAGTCCGTGGCGCTCGCCAAGACGTTGCGCAAGCGTGTGCCCGATTGCGCAACCCATATCGCGTTCTATAACGCGGGGCTTGCGCGCTCCGATCGCCGCCGCGTGGAGGAAGCATTCCGAGACGGAAGCCTCAGCTGCATCGTCTCGACCTCTGCCTTTGGCGAGGGTGTCAATCTGCCCGATATCCGCCATGTCGTGCTGTACCACATGCCGTTTGGCGCCATTGAGTTCAACCAGATGAGCGGGCGTGCCGGTCGTGACGGACAGCCCGCCGTGATCCACCTGCTCTATTCGTCGCGCGACGCCCGCATCAACGAGCGCCTGCTCGACTGCTACGCACCCGAGCGCGACGAACTCGTCACACTCTATCGTGCGTTGCAGACCATGTGGCGCTCCAACCGCGGTAAGACCGGGGATGATTCATTCTGCGCAAGCGATATCGACATCGCGCAGATGTGCCTTGCCATCGATGCTCGCACGCCGGTCGACGAGCGCTCGGTGGAAAGTGGCCTGGGAATCTTCGAAGAGCTTGGTTTCTGTCGCGTTTCGGGGTTTGACGACACCCGTCGCATCGCGATGGCCGAAAACCCCGGCCGTGTGCAATTGAGCAGGTCAATTCGCTATTTGGAGGGCTTGCGCTCGCGCATGGAGTTCTCGGCTTTCCGGAGTTGGGCGCTCGATTCGTGCGCTTCTGATATGCTAGCCAAAGTTAACCGCCCGATCGTACCGCGGGCCTAGGGGAAGGGGACCTCGATGGATGCCGCAGCCCGTACCGCCCATGATTCCACCCTCCAGCCGTTCTCGGAGATGGAGCACTATAAGCATGCCGATGAGCTGCCGCCCGAGATTATGGCGGACAGCTACGACAAACTGGAGCGCCTGTGCCTCAAATATATGAATGAGGACGACTTTTCTAAGGTGGAGCAGGCCTATTGCTTTGCTGCCGAGAAGCACTGCAACCAAAAGCGCCGCTCGGGTGAGATGTACATCAACCATCCCGTCGAGGTGGCCATCATTTTGGCCGATCTCAAGATGGACTGCGATGTAGTGTGCGCCGCGCTGCTGCACGATACCGTCGAGGATACCGAGACTTCGCTTGCCGATGTTTCCGGCCTGTTTGGCGATACGGTGGCCGAGCTCGTCGATGGCGTGACCAAGCTCACCAACATCGAAGTCGACAGTATGGACGAGAAACAGGCGCTCACGCTGCGAAAGATGTTCCTCGCCATGTCCAAGGACATCCGCGTCATCATCGTTAAGCTTGCCGACCGTCTGCACAACATGCGCACCCTTGCAGCCCTGCGTGAGGACCGTCGCCTGTTTAAGGCTCGCGAGACCATGGACGTGTATGCGCCCCTGGCCGACCGTCTGGGCATGAGCTCCATTAAATGGGAGCTCGAGGACCTGTCCTTCTTCTACCTGGAGCCCGATGCCTACCAGCGCATCGCACGCATGGTGGCGGAGTCGCGCGAGGTCCGTGAGCGCTATCTGGCCGAGACCATCAAGACGCTCACCGACGAGCTCAACCGCATTGGCCTGGAAGACTTCCAGATCAACGGCCGTTCCAAGCACTATTGGTCCATCTACCAAAAGATGAAGCGCAAGGGCAAGGAATTCTCCGAGATCTACGACCTGGTGGCACTGCGCGTCATCACGCATTCGGTGCGCGATTGCTACTCCACGCTCGGCGCGGTGCACACGCTGTGGCACCCCATGCCCGGCCGCTTTAAAGACTATATCGCCATGCCCAAGGTCAATAACTACCAGTCGCTCCACACGACGGTCATCGGCCCCACGGCTCGCCCGCTCGAGATTCAGATTCGAACCTATGAGATGCATGAGCAGGCCGAGTACGGCATTGCCGCCCACTGGCTATATAAGAAGTCGGGCGGATCGTCTGCTTCCAAGACCAATGACGCTCAACGTTTGGACGACCAGATCAACTGGCTCAAGCATTCGCTCGATTGGGCGGCTTCCGACGAGATCACCGATGCCAAGGAATACCTGCATTCGCTGAAGGTCGACCTCTTCGATCAGGAGATCTTTGTCTTTACGCCCAAGGGCGAGGTCATGGCGCTTCGTGCCGGCTCCACGCCGCTCGACTTTGCCTACGCCGTTCACACCGAGGTGGGAAACCATTGCGTCGGCGCCAAAATCAACGGTGCGGTGGCTCCGCTCACGCACGAGATTAAGACGGGTGACCGTGTCGAGATTCTGACTAACAAGAGTTCCAAGCCGTCGCGTGATTGGCTCAAGATCGTTAAGACACCTTCCGCCAAGTCAAAGATCCGCCGCTATTTTGCCGCTGCGACCAAGGACGACGACGCTGCTGCTGGTCGCGATATGCTGGCTAAGGACCTGCGTAAGCGTGGCTATGGCATTTCTACGCCGCGTTCGACGCGTGCGCTCAACGCCGTGGCGGAGCAGTTTAACTTCAAGCAGCTCGAGGACCTGTTTGCCGCCGTCGGCGCCGGCAAGGTTGCCCCGCGCGCTGTGGGCAATAAGGTCGAGCAAATCTTGGACCCCAAGCCCGAGGAACAGCTCACCAAGGCCGAGGCTATCGCCGAGGTCGTGAAGCAGCCTGCTCGCGGCTCCAACCGCAAGCCGCAAAAGCGCGGCAAGAGCGCCAGTAACGGCATTATCGTCAAGGGCGAGAGCAACAGCGGCCTACTGGTCCGTCTGGCTCATTGCTGCAACCCCGTGACGGGCGACGACATCGTCGGCTTCATCACGCGCGGTCGTGGCGTTTCGGTGCATCGCGCCAACTGTCCCAACGTCAAGGGTCTTATGGAGCATCCCGAGCGCATGATCGAAGTGGAGTGGGACGGCGCTGCCGACACCCTCTTCCAGGTCGAGATCGTGGTCGAGTGCCTGGACCGCATGGGCCTGCTCAAGGATGTCACCATTGCCATTGGCGATGCGGGCGGCAATATCCTTTCTGCCGCCACGTCGACCAACCGCGAGGGTATTGCAACCCTGCGCTTTATGGTCGAGATCTCGGACGCGAGTGGTCTGGATCCGCTGCTGGCCTCCATCAGCAGCGTTGACTCGGTCTACGACGCGCGCCGCCTGATGCCCGGTGAGGGTGGAGCCCAGCTTAAGCGCCGCGTTTAGTCGCGACGAACGTGTCACATTATCGATATTCGCTACACTCGAGGCATCGTTTGATGCCTCGAGTTCTATAGAGAGGAGAGGGACATGAGTGCTGTGTCCTTGGATTTAACTCCCAAGGGATCGGTCGAGATCGAGACGCTCGTAAACGGTCCCATTCAGACCAATAGCTATGCTGTTATTTCGGACAATGAGTGCGTGATTATCGATCCCGCATGGGAAGGCGAACGCCTGGTGGAGCATATTCGAGCCGAGCATCCCGGCGTACGCGTGTTTGGCGCCGTATGCACTCATGGCCATGCCGATCATGTTGGTGGTGTTGCAGGCGTGCGAACCACCGTTGGCGAGGGCTGCCAGTATGAGCTGTGTGCTAAGGATGTGGCGGTGCCGCATGCGAACATCGAGGAACAGCGAGCTATGTGGGGCATTGAGACGCCTGACCCCGGGGAGCCGACGCACCTGCTCGCCGAGGGAGATGCTATCAAGGTGGGCGATATCTACCTGCAGGTGATCGAGACGCCAGGGCATACGCCGGGCGGGATCGTCTTGTTTGCCGCCACCGAGCAGGGGAACATTGCCTTTGTGGGCGACACCATGTTTCCGGGTGGGCACGGCCGCACCGATCTTTCTGGAGGAGACGAGGCGGCGATTCTGCGCTCGCTCTCCAAGCTCGCCCGGCTTCTCCCGCCCGATACCGTTTGCCTAACCGGTCATGGCGATTCGACCACCATGGCACGCGAGCTCATGCAGAACCCTTTCATGCAGATTTAGCTTAATAGTCGGCTTTTGAAGCACGAGAAGCGTCCAAACGTCAAGCTATTTTTCCCCAACGGGTCGATTTCGTAGGGCAAACGGTCAAAAAAGTCTGTTTGGACGATATTCGTGAACAAACGAACGTTTATGCTCGGGTGCGCCGTGGTAAAATCTCAGGCGTTATCGGAGCAACCTTACAGGAGGTTTCTTTTATGCTCGTCAACGCAGCAGACATGCTCAAGAAGGCCGAGGCCGGCAAGTACGGTCTTGGTGCCTTCAACACCAACAACCTCGAGTGGACCCTGGCTATTCTCCAGGCCGCCGAGGAGGCCAAGTCTCCGCTGATCCTTCAGTGCACCGCTGGTGCCGCTAAGTGGATGGGCGGTTTCAAGGTCTGCGCCGACATGGTCAAGGCTGCCGTCGAGGCCACGGGCGTTACCGTTCCCGTCGCCCTTCACCTCGATCACGGTTCTTACGAGGACTGCTTCAAGTGCATCGAGGCCGGCTTCACGTCCATCATGTATGACGGCTCTCACGAGGAGACCTTCCAGCTTAACCTCGACCGCACCAAGGAGCTCGTTGAGCTTGCCCACTCCAAGGGCATGTCCATCGAGGCCGAGGTCGGCGGCATCGGCGGCACCGAGGACGGCGTGACCTCCAGCGGCGAGCTCGCTGATCCTGCTGAGTGCAAGCAGATCGCTGACCTGGGTGTCGACTTCCTCGCCTGCGGCATCGGCAACATCCACGGCGTGTACCCCGCCGACTGGGCTGGTCTTTCCTTCGAGCGTCTGGGCGAGATTAAGGCCCAGACCGGTGACCTGCCCCTCGTTCTGCACGGTGGCACCGGCATCCCCGAGGATCAGATCAAGAAGGCCATCTCCCTGGGCATCTCCAAGATCAACGTCAACACCGACCTGCAGCTCGTCTTCGCCAAGGGCGTCCGCGAGTACATCGAGGCTGGCAAGGATCAGCAGGGCAAGGGCTTTGACCCCCGCAAGCTCCTCAAGCCTGGTCGCGACAACATCGTTGCCCGCACCAAGGAGCTCATGGAGGAGTTTGGCTCCGTCAACAAGGCGTAAGCGTCGCTAAACTTCCCGCCGGAAGCCCCGTCCCCCTACACTGTTTCCTTTGCGCTCACCTGGCTTTGCCAGAAGTCGCGCCAAGAAAACAGCTCCGGGGGACGGGGCTTCCTTCGTTTAACGCCGCAGGGTTACGAGGCTGAATTATTTATTTGACTACCGTTCAGCGGTGTTGATGGCTCCCTTGTTGGGGCTTTCTTTTTATCTCGCTACAATGGGCTTCAAGCGTTCTAGTGACTTGGAGTTTTGGTATGGCTGTTATTAATGTGCTGCCTTCGGATGGGAAGGTTATTGACGAGGGTCCAGTTGGTTGCTCTGCTGATGTTTGCTGTGATGACTTTCGTCATCTCGATGTTGGACTGCCGCCCGAGATTCTTCGTCTTATGGATGCCGGGTATTTGACGCAGGCTGTTGCTGCCTGCGATCGCCTTTTGGAGCAGAACCCCGAGCCTTCGCTGGCTGCTTGTGTTCGTGCCGAGCGGTATCGCATGCTCGAGACGCCGCTTCATTTTTCGGTGTCGCGCGACCAGGCTATTGCGATGATTCGCGAGGAGTGGCCAGAGTTTACCGAAGAGCAGTTTGATGACCTGATTAATCGTAAGCGTATTGACTGGCGCTTTATCGATGGCGAACTGTTCGTTCTCGACAACTTCCTCGATTCGCTTCGCGTATATCCCAAAGAGGTTCCCGGCATGCGGCCCGATTCTACGGACGGAATAGCACTGCGCAACGAGATGCTCAAGGAGATGGAGTCACAAAACGGATTGGCTCGCGTCATTACGCTTAAAGCGTCCGTGTCTGTCCCCGGCGCTCTGGAAGGGGAGACCGTTCGCGCGTGGCTACCCGTTGCCGCCGCCTGTCGTCAACAGTCTCATATCGAGGTTCTCGATATGACGCCGGAGGGTGCTGTTGCCCCCGCGAATGCTTCGGCGCGTACCGCCTCGTGGTCTTCTTCGAGTGAGCGCTCATTCTCGGTGACCTATCGCTATCAAATTGATGCCGCTTATCGTGATGTCTATGGGGGTGCGCTTCCGGTGCATCCTTGCATGGACGCGCCACTGCCCGTGGACACCTCCGAGGACCGTCCGCACATTGCATTCACGCCGTATCTACAGCAGCTGACAGCCCGTGTCATTGACGGGCTCGAGGATCCGCTCGATCGCGCCCGTGCTATCTATGATTACCTGACGCAGTACATCGACTATCGCTATCAGCCGCCGTACTTGCTTTTGGGATCTATTGCCGATGACTGCGCGCATTCGCTCCGCGGCGATTGCGGCGTTATGGCGCTCACGTTTATCACCATGTGCCGTATCGCGGGCGTGCCTGCCCGTTGGCAGAGCGGCCTGTATGTTGCGCCCGATTCGGTGGGGTCGCACGACTGGGCAGAGTTCTATACGCCGCAGACCGGATGGCTCAACGCCGACGTGTCATTTGGATCTTCTGCTCGCAGGATGGGGGAGGAGTGGCGCCGCCGTCACTACTTTGGCAATCTCGACCCGTGGCGTATGGTGGCCAACAATCGATTCCAGGCAGAGTTTGAGCCCTCTTTCGACGGCATGCGCGAGGACCCTTACGATAACCAGATGGGTGAGGCTTCGGTCGACGGTCGCGGATGCCGTCGGCGCGAGATGCTCCGCACGGTCGAACTCATCGAAATGCTCGAAGTTCCATTTTCGGACTAATCGGTAGAAAGCTGTGATAAACTAACTCACGCATTGCGTGCCCGAGTGGCGGAATTGGCAGACGCAGTGGACTCAAAATCCACCGTTGGCAACAACGTGCGAGTTCGAGTCTCGCCTCGGGCACCATACATGCAAGTGAGCGTTCAAGGGGGTTGCGGCCCCCTTTTTCGTGCCGAACTCGCGTGAGCGCGCGAAGCGTTAAGCAAACAGGCCTGTGGCCTGTTTGTAGCGGAGCGTGGCGAGGGCGCCACGCGCCCGAAGCCCGGGGCTTCGCGAAGCGAAGGCCCTTCGAGTCTCGCCTCGAGCACCATACATGCAAGCGAGCGTTCAAGGGGGTCAAGGTCCCTTTTTCGTGTACGTAATGTGATAACGCGCTGTACGTGTTATTATTCGCAAGGCGTTGTTCCCGCAATGCCCTAAAGAGGAACCTGAGGGTTCCCACCTTTTGGCGCCAATGAGCAGCTGACTGGTCATACAACTTAGATTCCCTTCCTCAAATCGAGGAAGTCTATGTGTACGACCTGGTTGCTGAGAAGCGCCGGGTTATTTTTTTTATGAATGGAGGTAGGGAAAATAGCTAAGTCTGATGACACCCGCATCAACGACGAGATCACTGCATCTTCGTGTCGTTTGATTGGCGTCGATGGCTCTCAGCTCGGCCTGTTCGCCATCCGCGATGCCCAGCGCGTCGCCGACGATCAGGGTCTCGACCTGGTCGAGATCGCTCCCAACGCGGAGCCGCCGGTCTGCAAGGTCATGGACTACGGTAAGTTCAAGTACCAGCAGGCCATGAAGGCCAAGGCTGCTCGTAAGAACCAGTCCAAGGTCGAGGTCAAGGAAATGAAGTTCCGACCCAAGATCGACGTTGGCGACTACGAGACCAAGAAGGGCCACGTTCTGCGTTTCCTCAAGAAGGGCGCACGCGTTAAGATCACCATCATGTTCCGCGGCCGTGAGATGGCTCACCCGGAGCAGGGCCTTAACGTTCTCGAGCGTCTCGCCGAGGATCTCAAGCCTTACGCTACGGTCGAGTCCAAGCCTAAGATGGAAGGCCGTAACATGCTTATGCTGCTCGCCCCGATTAAGGGCGCCTTCGATGAGGATAAAGCGGCAAGCGATAGCAAGTAACTAGTGTTCTGTAACCGATTAAGGAGTATTTCATGCCTAAGATGAAGTCCCACAGCGGCACCAAGAAGCGTTTCCGCAAGACTGGTACCGGCAAGCTTATGCGCGCCAAGGCTTTCAAGAGCCACATCCTGAGCAAGAAGTCCACCAAGCGTAAGCGTGGCTTCCGTCAGGAGACCGAGATCGCCGCTGCCGACCGCAAGGTCATCAAGTCGCGTCTCGCCTAAGTTCGCGTTCCCGTTTTTCGTTTTACCGTCTAGGAGTTGATAGAACATGGCACGTATTAAGCGCGCTGTTGCCGCCAAGAAGAAGCGCCGTACCGTTATGCACCGTGCGAAGGGTTACTACGGTGCCGCTTCGCGTACTTACAAGCATGCTAAAGAGCAGGTCCAGCACTCCCTGCAGTATCAGTATCGTGATCGCCGCAACAAGAAGCGCGAGATCCGTTCTCTCTGGATCACCCGTATCAACGCTGCTGCTCGCCTGAACGACATCTCTTACTCTCAGTTCATGCACGGCCTGAAGGTTGCCGGCATCGAGCTCGACCGCAAGGTCCTGGCTCAGATGGCTTACGAGGACATCGAGTCCTTCAACGAGCTGGCTGCCATTGCCAAGAAGGCTCTCGAGGCCTAATAGATTCTCTTGAATCGCTAGGGGAGTGTCGCGTTGTGCGCGGCGCTCCCTCTTTTTATCTGAAGCGCGGTTTACATTGCTAAAAGCGCGGGTAGATAGACACTTACAGGTGACCGATCTCTATATATTTCTAAACCAAAGGGTCATCATCTGATACGTGCGGAAGATCCGCACCAGTCTTTCTATTAGCTATAGAAAGCAATATGTTGTGTAGGACTTGTGAAGAGTGGAATTGACGACCCACAGGGCTTCGCGGTCTGGCAATATATCTCCTTGCCGCGCGGCCCGGTCGGACCGGATCAGCCGCC
>CAJMRI010000003.1:0-147717 GCA_905215905.1 uncultured bacterium
GTTCCGCACGAGCCGGAGAGCACTTAATGTGCTCTCCGTGCGAGCAGGACTGTCCGAGCAGGCGGCTTCGCATGCCGCCGGGCAGCCGGGGCCGACACCCCTCAAAGATTTTCAAAAAAGTTGTTGACGCGCGCGTAACGACTCGTCTAATATATCCCTTGCGCGATGGACCTGTAGCTCAGTTGGTTAGAGCGTCCGGCTGATAACCGGGAGGTCACAAGTTCGAATCTTGTCAGGTCCACCACTTTCTTTCGCAATAAACACCCCAGCGAGAGCCGAGTCGCCGCTGGGGTGTTTATTACTGTCTCCGTGGGGGTTTAGCTCAGCTGGGAGAGCGCGGGCTTTGCAAGCCTGAGGTCAGGGGTTCGATCCCCCTAACCTCCACCATGATGGACCTGTAGCTCAGTTGGTTAGAGCGTCCGGCTGATAACCGGGAGGTCACAAGTTCGAATCTTGTCAGGTCCACCATCAAAACTGTGAAGAGCCTCGGGGCAATTGCCTCGAGGCTTTTTTCTTATCTACTGAAAGTAGTCAAAAAAGCCCCGTCCCAAATTAACTACTTTGATTTTGTGTGCTGTGCGAAAGATTGGGTAGTATAGCTATTCAATGCGGCGGGCTGCCGCGTGTTAACCGCTACGTACCGGAGGTGTTCCATGGTTCGTGTCGACATAGAGACCATCGTCATGGCCGCCGGTCCCGTGCCATCGCTTATCGTACTTCGTGAGCGCAGCAGCAAATCGGACTCGCCCGCGCCGCTGCGCTCCCTTTCCATTCAGACTGGTTCGTTTGAAGCTGCTGCCATCAGCCGCGGCATCGATAGCGGCCGCGCCGAGCGCCCGATTACCCATGACCTGCTGCTCGATACCGTTGACGCCCTGGGCGCCAAGCTCGAGCGCATCGAGATCGTCCGCGCCGAGCCGCCGGTGTTCTACGCGACGATCGTCGTACTGGCCGATGGCGAGGAGCGCAAGATCGACGCCCGCCCCAGTGACGCCATTGCCCTTGCCGTGCGCAGCAATGCCCCCATGTTTGTGGAGGACGACATCATGAATCGCCTGGGCACTGTTTCCACCCACGCCGAGGAAGTCGACGACGAGCAGGAGTTCGAGAAGTTCGACGAGTTCGTCCATACGCTCTCCCCCGATGACTTCTAAATGCGGGGCGGCAGGGTTGCGGAGTGTTCGCTGATGGCCGGCGGTATCTCGGCTGAGGCGGCGGCCATTGCGCGCGAGGCCCAGATGCGCTCGGAGGCATCCGAGGCGGCTCGCATTGTCTATGTGACGCAGGCCCGCACGCTTCGCGAGCGCCGCGGCTCGTTTATCAAGATGGTTGTCGTCTCCGCCCTTGTCGCGGCAATCTGTTCGCGCCTTCGTGGTACAGTTGGTGCGCTTGGGTTTTCGATTTCAACAGGCTTGGTAATCTGGGGTGTGGTCGATGCAGTAATGCTGACCAACCAGATCAAGGTACTCGACAAGCGCGCGATGGATATGATGCGCGCCCGCGACGCTGCCGCCAAGATCGCTGCCGAGGCACAGGAACTGTAACGACGCCAGACTCGATGGGAAGGTCTAAAGATGGCACAGGATATGCAAGACGCCGGTAACGTCTCCGCCGAGCTCGACGCCATGGTGTGTGACCTGATTGGTGCATTCTTGGACGACCTTGCCGCCGGCGAGAATCCGGGCGTAGTTGTGGCGATCGAGGACGCTGCTTCCAACCGATATCTGGCGGCGCTCGACGAGGACGGCGAAGAGGCGTGCCTCGAGGCGGCCACCAACTTTATCTCCGAGCACAAGATGGGTCTTAAGGACGAGGGCCTGGGCCGCATCGCCCGCTATGCCATCGGCTACACCGGTTGTGTCGAAATTGACGGCGGCTATCACGACGCCCTGCTCGTGAGCTTCTTCGAAACCACGCTCGAGAGCGGTTTTTCGGCATACGTGCTGTATGAGGGCATGGGTGCCGGCGATGGTTTTATGTGGAGCGACCCTGAACCTGCAGGTGAGGAAACCCCTCTCATCTAAAATCGCTAAAATAAACGAGTTTTCGGTAAAAGGCTCAATATTCCCGCTGAGCGTTGTGTCGCTGGGCGGGCCGCATACGCGTGCCGTTTGTATATGGATAGAAGATAGGGGAACTACATGCGCGTAGACAATCTGAGGAACATCGCCATCATCGCCCACGTCGACCACGGCAAGACGACGATGGTCGACAAGCTCCTGCGTGCCACGGACGCCTTCCGTGCCAACCAGCAGGTCGAGGACCGCGTCCTGGACTCTAACGACCAGGAGCGCGAGCGCGGCATTACGATTCTCGCCAAGAACATCTCTATCGAGTACAAGGACGTCAAGATCAACGTCATCGACACCCCGGGCCACGCCGACTTTGGCGGCGAGGTCGAGCGCGTGCTGCGTATGGCCGACGGCGCCCTGCTGCTGGTCGACGCTTTTGAGGGCCCCATGCCCCAGACCCGCTTCGTGCTGCGTCACGCTATCGACACCGGCCTTAAGATCATGATCGTCATCAACAAGATCGATCGTCCGGGCGCCAACCCCGAGAAGGCCTACAACGACTGCCTGGACCTTATGGCCGACCTGGGTGCCACCGACGACCAGCTCGAGTTCGCCATGGAGCACGTGGTCTACGCCAGCGCCATGAATGGCTTTGCCCGTCTTGACCCCAACGACGGCAACATGGACATGTATCCGCTGCTTGATATGATCATCGACGACATGCCCGCTCCCGAGGTTGACGAGAACGCCCCGCTGGCCATGCAGTGCGTGACCATTGACCACTCCAACTTCGTTGGCCGCATCGGCATCGGTCGCGTGTACTCCGGCACCATCCATCAGGGCGATCAGATCCTGGTCGTCAAGAACGACGGCTCCAGCGCCACCGCTACCGTCAAGCAGCTCTTTACCTTCGACTACCTGGGCCGCACCGAATGCCAGGAAGTCGGCGCCGGCGACATCGCCGCCGTCGTGGGCATCGACCGCACCGATATCGGCGATGTCTACACTGATCCCGAGAACCCCGTTGAGCTCGAGCCCATCGAGATCGACCCGCCGACTCTGTCCATCGTCTTTGAGGCTTCGACCTCCCCGCTCGTCGGTCGCGACGGCGACATCGTGGGCGCTCGTCAGCTCAAGGAGCGCCTGTTCAACGAGGCCGAGAACAACGTGACCATGAAGATCGAGGAGCTCGAGGACAAGAGCGGCGTCGAGGTCTCGGGTCGCGGCATCCTACACCTGTCCGTTCTGATGGAGTCCATGCGTCGCGAGGGCTTTGAGTTCCAGGTCGGTCGTCCCCGCGTTCTGTTTAAGAAGGACGAGAACGGCAACAAGCTGGAGCCTGTCGAGCAGGCCGTCGTCGAGTGCCCGGACGAGTATTCGGGCAAGGTCGTCGAGGTCTTCGGTACCTCCGGCGGCATCATGACGAGCATGGACACCTCGGGCATCGTGACGCACCTCGAGTTCAAGATCCCGACGCGCGGCATCATGGGTCTTAAGAACCGCATCATGAATGTCACCCACGGCGAAGGCGTGTTCTACCACACCTTCCTGGAGTACGGTCCCTACGCCGGCGAGATCGGCAACCGTCAGAACGGCGCCATGATCTCCATGACCACCGAGAAGGCCGTTGCCTACGCTCTGGGTACGCTGCAGGAGCGCGGCCAGCTGTTTGTTGAGCCGGGCACCGAGTGCTATGAGGGCATGATCGTGGGCGAGCGCAGCAAGGCTGGCGACATGGTCGTCAACATCGCCCGTACCAAGAACCTGGGCAACCAGCGTTCCTCGACCTCCGATATCTCCGTCCAGCTGGTGCCGCCCCGCACCTTCTCGCTGGAGGAGGCGCTGGAGTACATCGCCGACGACGAGCTGGTCGAGATTACTCCCAAGAACATTCGCCTGCGCAAGCGTCTACTCAACGCCACCGACCGCAAGAAAGCCGCCGTCCGCGCCGGCCAGGTCAACAAATAAGCGCTGGGCTTTATAGCGACTAACAAGAAAGGGCGTCGACCATCGCGGTCGGCGCCCTTTTTGGTGTAAGGGGGACAGGTTCGTTTGCACCACGGTGGAGGAGGTTATCCCCCCCCGAGCGTCTTTTCAAGCAAAGTTAAGTTGTTTAAACATATACATGAATCATTGAAATATAACCGCTTTGATACAAAACTGTTAACAGGTAAATATCAACTGGTATTAAATTAAAAGATCTCTTTACCTACGGTTTACATGACTGGTATCTATATTGTATTTTATGCATTGTGGCATAGACGAACCGTCTTAGAAGTTGCTCCCCAGTGGGTTCTTGCAATGCGCTAGGTAGGTTCTCGTTGATGTTGGGGTTGTGTTCGATCCGACGATTCGCCGTATTCCACACTTTGTTGTAGGAATTAGGGGACAACTATGGACGCACACCGCTCACGGTCGCTGGGTATGGCGGCCCTGATCTTCATTTTAATTAGCCTCACCGCCGCAGTTTTTCACGGCGCAGCCCCCGTGCGCGCCGAGGACGTGACGACGCCGACGGCGATTGTGATTGATGGGACGACGGCGGACGTTACGGTTGAGCTGTTTACCGATGAGGGTCGTAAAACGCCTTTGGATGATAATGCCGTGCTTTCGACCAACACACTCTACGGTTCATTTAGTGCGAAGTTCGAGGCAAATCATGGCCCGAGTGCGGAGCGAAACGTTGCGGAGTACTCTCTCCCGGACAGCATTAAAGCATTTGACAATACCGGTGGCCGCCTTATGGATGATTCCAATTAAGAGGCCGGTACTTGGAGATGTGAGAACAATAAGCTGATTTTTACTTTTAAAGAGTCATGGATTAAGACACACCCATCCGACGTTCATGTTGGTGCTGATTTTTCATTCAAGCTGGCAAATGAGAACGTTGGCTCCGGCGATACAACAAAAGTTAAGTTTCCCGGTACAGCCGAAATCGACATTGCGACCATAGACGGCGATGTGACGGGAGCGAAGGAAGGAAAGTTCTCTCAATCCGGCGGCGAGGGAAAAGTAACTTGGACTCTCGATCTTGAGGTCCAGTCCTATGCTCACAATGTCCAACTCACTGATGTGCTTGGTGAGAATTTTTCGTTTGTGCCTGAATCGTTTAAGTTGAACGGCGAGGCACTTGATTCGCGGGTGACCATTAATGAGCAGACTGCGACATTGAATCTGGGCAACTTGTCTCGAGGTACCCATACGATTACATATGATTCGGTGATGAATCCGAATGTGCTAGTGGACAATCAAGCCTGGATCAATGAACTCTCCGGTTCAAAAAACAACGCCACCTGGACTTGGGGCCAAAACAAAGAAAACTCGAATAAATGTGAAGGTCAAGCAAATAAGTTTCGCTATGACATGATTAACAAGAGCGATGGCACCGGAACGCCGTCCGATATCAAATGGATCGTTACGCTCAACAACGGTGATATCAAAACCGACATGAATGGCTATACATTCACCGACATGCTGGACGACAAGCAGACGTATACGGGTAATTACATCGTTTATAGGGGGCTCTACGGGGAAGACGAGATCGCTCGCGGCGATCTCGATAGCTCCACTGGTAAAACGTTTAGCTATAAGTTCTCAGGTCTATCTGACACAGATAAGTACAAGCCCTATCGCATTGTCTATCACACTCAAATGAAAGATCAGGACTCGTATGACACGGTGAGCAATAGCGCGAATATCTCGCGTGACAATTCCGTTTCCGGCACGGACAGCGGCACGTTTACGCCGAAGCTGGTGGGGACGCAGATTAAAAAGAGGCTTGTGAATGACTCTGATGCGGCGACAACAGGTCAGGCAACCTGGGAGCTTCGGATAGCACTGGGTTCCATTGTTAATACAATGAATCCATCAGAGGTCAAGGTTTACGATACGTTTCAGACGGCCTGGAACCAAAATATCGGCCCAGACGTCGACAGCTATTCTATTAAAATCGGCGATGTCCCTTTGGAAAAAGGCGTCGATTGGTGGTTCGAAGGCGGCAGTGATTCAACGTCGTTTGGAACCAAGAAAAACTTCAACCTGTTCATTCGGATAAGCGATAGGGCGAAGGGTGCGCTCAAAGATAACCCGGATGCGGTAATTAGTTATAAGACAAAATCCGATGCGCTTCCTGGCTGGTACTCCAATTTTGCATCAGTGGGAGTAAGCGGTACCAAGTATTTCACTGACTTTATCTATTACTACGTCGATGCAAACTCAACTCCTGGGGTCGAGAAGCCTTCGTCGAAGACTGCAGTTTCTTGGAAGGGGGATTTCGACTGGAGCAAAATCGACGGATCTAAGGAAAAGGGCGCATGGATCGTTGACTGGACGGTTTATGCCAACAGAGGCAAGACGCCAAGCGGAGAGTGTTACGGCGCCGGCAAGCTTGATAACCAACCGCTGAACGTTGTGGACACACTACCGAGCGGTATGAGCTATGTGCCGGGGTCTGCTAAATACTCGCTGATTCAGAATCCGTATGACCAGAAAGCGTATAACGGTACCGCCCAGCGAGAGAAGACCGTCGCCGACAGCCTACCCCTTGCGAACGTCAGTGATGACAAAGGCACCGTTACCTTCTCCATCCCCACGACGGCGCTCGGCAACTATGCCGGCTACGCAAAGCTCACGTACCAGACGGCGGTCAAGCGCGGTGAGCTCGATACCTCCAAGAATGAAGTGAAGTTCACCAACTCGGCCAGTGCCGAGTCGGGGAGCAAAACGTTCAACTCCGGTAGTGGGACCGTCACCATTAAGAACAACGTACTGCAAAAGACCGGCGATCAGGTCTCTAACAGCAACCGCATCAAGTACACCATCTTGGTTAATGAATCGGCAGTTAACCTTAAGAGCGACAGCGACTTCCTTGAGCTTGTCGATGTCATGGATGCCAAGTGCACGCTGGTGACGGATTCGGTCAATGTGTCCCAATACGATGGGACAGGCTGGAGTTTGCTGGGTTCGGACAAATACACCGCCGGTGCTGAAACCATCAGGGATGAAAACGGCGCGGCGTGTACAAAGATGACGCTCCGCGTGCCCGATAAGGAGTATCTCAAAGTTGAGTATGAAGTGATTCCTGCAGGTAACGAGAGGGAAACGGTTTCTCTGAGCAACAAAGCGTCGCTTACGGGTGTCTACGACGGTGATACGGTCCATTCAAAAGACTGGGTTATTCAAAAGGTGTCCGGTTTGGCCGGTGGTAGCGGTTACGGCGTAACGATTACCAAGGTCGACGAGAGCGATATCACAAAAAAGCTGCCCGGTGCTGAGTTCACGCTCTATGAGGTCGATATGGATAAGGCCTTGGATTCCGACCTCGATTCTGCGAAAACGCTGATTCGGCGTGCTGAAACAGACAAAAAGGGCACGGTAACGTTCGGCACTCCTACGCAAAAGATGGAAGCCTACAAGTTGTATTGCCTTGAGGAGACCAAGGCGCCGAGCGGATACAACGTTATCTCTAAACCGGTGTGGATTCTGCTCAAAGGCAACAAGGAGGACGACTATCAGGAGGCCCTTACTAAGGCAGAAGAGCTGAGGGCAAAGGGCGTCGACATTGACATCCCGACGGCGAGCACCGACATCACGGTCTGTGATGCGCCCTATAGCGGTCAAGCTACAATTTCTGCCACCAAGATGCTCAAAGGCTCGACCTTGCAAGAAAGCCAGTTCGGGTTTGTGCTCAAGGACAAGAAGACCGGTAAGGTTCTCCAGACCATCAGGAACGGTGCGGATGGTGATATTAACTTCGTCTTGGATTACACCAAGACGGGGACCTATGAGTACACCATCTCCGAGGTCGTTCCCAAGGGCGCCGAGAACAATGTCAAGGACCACATCGCCTACGACACAGTCGGGCACGATGTTACGGTTAACGTGACTATCGACAATGAGCATGAGCAGCTCGCCACCGTCGTCACGTATGACAATGGCTCCCGGGAGCCGCCGACTTTTATCAACAGATACTCGACCACGCTTCCCGAGGCGGGCGGGGCTGGCTTGACTATGACGTATCTGGCTGGTGCATCGCTGCTGTGTTTTGCTGCGACATGGATGCATGCTCGTCGCCATCGCGATCAAGGTCGAGGTGGTAGCCGTGAGTAGGCTTAACCGCCGCTTGTTGGCTGCCGCGACGATAGTCATGGCCGCTATTCTGTCTTTCGCGATTGCCCCTGGGGCGGCCCGTGCTGCCGACGCCGGAGCCATTAAGGTGGACGGTACGGTTGCGACGCGGTATGACGCGTACCAGCTCTTTTCGGCGACCGTTGTCGACGACACCGATACTGACCAAAAAATTGCAACTGACGTAACGTGGGCGAGCGATGCCGTTCGCCAAGCCGTTCTTCCCGTGCTTCATGATGCGGGGCTCGACAGCACGGCCTCGACGGCGCAAGCGGCAGCCGAATGGATGAATGCCGACGGACGCATGACGACCGCGCTGACGGCAAAGCTTGCCCGTGCGATTTGCAATGCCGGTGTACCTTCTGTTGCCCTTACCGCGGGCATGGCGGCCGAGCTGCCCTGCGGCTACTGGCTCATCGTCGCCGACGACGACGCCATCGCCCAGAACGAGGCCGGCACCGCGCCGATCATGGCCCTGGTGGGCGGCAACGCCGTTACCGTCAAGCCCAAGGCCGCCACTCCCAAGGTGGCCAAGCACGTGCTGGAGGACAGTACCGACGCCTGGCAGAAGGCCGCCGACGCCACGGTCGCCGACGACCTCTATTGGCGCCTGTCGGCCACGATTCCGGCCGGCCTCACGGCCTACGACACCTACGCGGTGCAGTTCGTCGACACTATGAGCGCGGGGCTCGACCCCTCCAAGGTGGCCGAGAGCATGCGCGTGTACGTGGCGGCGGGCGCGGACGGCGGCTTTGACGCAGTCTCGGCCGCCAAGGACGGCCGCGCCGGCACCGAGCCCGCGAAGGGCTGGACCGACATCACGGCCCAGTGCGCCACCAAGGTAGCGGCCGACGGCAATGCCTTCACCGTGCGCACCGGCGACCTGATCGCCGCGCTCGGCGGGGTTGACGCCTTCACCGCGGGCGCCCGCGTGGTTGCTGTCTACAATGCGCCGTTGGGGGCCAACTGCAATCGAGGCGCTACCAAGGGCAACCCCAACGAGGTCTACCTGCGCTACCCGCGCTCTCCCCTCGCCGACCAGTCCGGCGACGTCGGATTCACCCGCACGCCGAGCGATGACGCGTGCGCCTACACCTGGGGTCTCAGTCTGATCAAGCGCTCAAGCTCGGACGATAAACCGCTCGCGGGCGCCAAGCTGCGCATCATCGATGACCGCGGGCGCATCCTAACGACTGACGGCTCGTGGTCGACGGATGTCGACGAGTGCGTCACCACGGGCGCGGACGGCCATGTGGAATTGACCGGTGTGGACGCGGGCGTCTATACCGTCGAAGAGGTCGCGGCTCCCAAGGGATACACCGCCTTTGAGGGCAAACGTACGGTAACGGTTACGTCTGGGGGATTGGACGTTAAACAGGTAGCAGCCGCGAAGCCCAAGGTGACCGCGTCGGCCGAAAGCCCTCTGCGGGTTGATACCGCCGATGCCGGGACGGGTTCGATTGAGCTGTCGGTGCTCAACACCCCAAGCAAAGAAGCAAGTCGAGGCTTTATGCCCTCGACGGGAGATAGAACGTTGGTGCTGGTGGCGGTTTTGGTTGCCATCGGAGTGGCGGCTATTGTTGCCGCGCTCGTCATCAAGCGGGGAGGAGGCCGCCGTGAAAAATAATTGTCCCCCCCCCTTTGCTCAATGGCGTACTGCCTCCGTAGCGAGTGACGCGCAGGCCTACCGACCTGATGATCATTGGTTTTGAAAAAGTTACTAGAGAACCCTCCAAGAAAGAGGACCAAACATGAAGACAACCAAGAACATCGCCCGACTGGCAGTAACCGCCGGCCTCACCGCAGCTCTGAGCTTCGGCGGTGTGATGGCCCCGGTCGCGATGGCGTTCGCTGAGGATGCGGCTGCAACGGCCAATGGCTCGGTGACCATTACGAACGTTGAGGGCAACCATACCGAATTCGATGGCTATCAGATTTTTAAGGCTGATGTTGCGACAGTCGAAGGTAAGACGGTTGTGAGTAATATCACCTGGGCAAACGGTAGCGTGAAGGCGGCTGTCGAGGGTGTCATTAAGAATGAGGAGCCGACTTACAAGGGTAAGACCGCCCAGGACGCCGCGGACTGGATCACGGATAAGGTGACGGGAACCAACGATACATATCGCGTTGGCCCCGACAACATTGCTTATAAGATTGCCGCTGCTGTGGACGATCTTACTGACAAAAAGACAACGAGTGCTGGTGTTGCCTCCGGTCTAGAGCACGGTTACTGGCTCTTTGTGACCGATGCCGGCACCATCGGAGACGGCGAGGCGGGCACGTCTCCCATCTTCGCTGTCGTGGGAAGCACGCCCGTTAACGTCAACGAGAAAACGGGCATCCCTACCGTTGAGAAGAAAATCGTGAGCGATGCTGATGGCAAAGAGCACGATGCCGCCGATTCCCAGATCGGCCAGGACGTGACGTACAACCTCTACGGCACCGTCGCCGAGAACTTCGACAAGTACGACACGTATTTCTACGAGTTCTCCGACCAGATCTCCAAGGGTCTGACGCTGCAGCCGGGCGCCAAGGTCTATCTGTACGATACCGTGAGCAAGGCAAAAGGCGATCTGACCCATATGAATGGCACGGAAATTACGACCAACTTTACCCAGAGTGGTGAAACTGTCGATAGCGCGACCAACGCCAAGACTACAACATGGACCTGCCAAAACCTGAAGGACGTCAGAGGAATCACTAAACAGTCCTGCATCGTTGTCTCTTATACGGCACGGATTAACGAGCACGCTATTGTTGCTGGCACTGAGGGTAACGACAACGCCGTGATACTTAAGTACTCCAACAATCCCATGGACAAGGATAGTAAGGGTCAGACTCCGCCCGACACGGTCAAGGATTACACCTACGGCCTCAGGATCAACAAGGTCGACCTGGGCACCGAGAAGGCCCTCAAAGGCGCCAAGTTCACCATCACGACCAAAGGAGACGAGAACAGCGCAAACGTTAAATATGTCAAGGATGATGGCACTCTGAGCGCCGACCGTGTTGAGCTTCCGACGGACGACAATGGTGTCCTTAAACTTAAAGGACTCGATGCCGGCGTCTATACCGTCAAGGAGGTTACTCCCCCCTCTGGTTACACCGCGATCGAGCAGTTTACCTTCGAGATCAAGCCGACCATGAAAGATAATGATCCGAATGCAGGCCTTACCGACCTCACTCATGATCTTAATCCCAACAATCAGGTAGGCAAGGTCATCGCTGGCCTCACCGATGAGAATGCTGGCGATAATACGTTGATGGCAAGGGGCAACTCGGAGATAGATGATGAGGGCTACTACAACATTACCGTTGGCAATACCAAAAAGATTAACCTCCCGCTGACCGGTCTTAACGGCGTGACGTTCACTTGGATCGCCGGCGGCGCGGTGCTGTGCATTGGTGTGGCGCATCTCATCCGCAGCCGTAAGCGTGACGAGGGTTCTGAGGAGTAACCGTTCGCCTCGAATATCAACACGAGATATGAAAAGGCGGGGCACCCGGTCGATGCGATCGGGTGCCCCGCTTCGTTTGTTGGTGCAAAGAAACCTGACCCTTTTACACCACCACAAAGGTGCCTGGCCCCTTTGTGGTGATCGGCGGCTAAGCGGTGGGGAGTTCCGGCGTATTAGCTGGCTGCTGGGGCTTGAGGTGGGCGTTGCGCCAGATGATCTGGATAACGTAGCCGAGCATAAAGACAAAGGCTACGCCGCTGATGAAATCGCCTACGAGGGGGATTGCCGTAAGCGCGCCTGCGATCACGCCGCCGACGGCTGCCATGGCGTAGCGGTTCTGGTTGTGTCCGACCATGCGGGCGATCGCGCACCCCGCAAAGGCGCTCGACACCAACGCGATGCCGATAACGCCGCACAAGAGGGCTCCGGCAAGCGACAGACCGGCGATAGAGATAATCAGCAGTAGGACGGCGGGGACGACAGCAATCGTACCCAGAAGACCGCTCACCCACAGGGGCGTGGGGTGCTGGTGGAGCATGCCGGCGGCACTGGCGGTCGCACGCGGAAAGACGAGCTCGAGCAGCAGAGCGACAAAGCAGGTCGAGAGTGCCGCGGCGACGATACCGCCGATGGTGTCGTTAATCGTAGAGGTGTTCTCGTTCTCGGTGCGGTCGATCTTGAGCGCACCGACCTCGGCTCCCGCGGCACGCTCGGGGTCCTCGGAGACGTGAGCGTTTACGGTGCCGGTGATGCGGGCGTTCTTGCCCAGGATGAGTTTGTCGGCCCAAACCTCGACATCGCCATCGACGGTGCCATCGATGGTCACCGTGTCGCCCGCAAGCGCTGCCGACTTGGTAGAGCCGCGCAGGGCAACCGTCTCGCCTATCGCATAGAAACAGTTGGCGGTGCTGTCGGAATTGAGCACGACATGCTGGCCAGCGACGGTCACGCTGCCATCAACCGTGGTCTTGGCAACGTCGATGGTACGCGCCGCCAAGCGGACGGCGCCACCCACCGTGCAGTCGCGGATCGAGAGGGTATCGCCCGCGGCGATGATATCGCGGTCGATGGAGGTGTCGTCCAGGTTGAGGCTCTGACCTGCCCAGTACAGGTCACCTTCGACGCCGGACGGATTGGCGTCATTGTCGGTCGCAAGTACGTTTCCTGCGGTGTCCGTGCCGGCGAACGACGCCGTGGGAAGTGCGGTGACCGCTAGGGCGACGAGCGCGAATAGGATCGTGATGCGGACCCACGCTTTACGGCGCTGGGTCGACGGGAATTGATTACAGGGCATAGTGAATCCTTCGTCAGATGCTCGACATACACCTAACAGGGTACCCAACGCGTGGGCGCTCTAAAAGAACCTCTCGGTTGCATTTCGAAGGGTCGTGCCGTGCTGTTTACTTTTTACGGTGCAAGAAGCGCGCGATATCTTCTTCGGTGGGGCTTTTGATGTCAAAGCGCAGCGAGAGCCAGCGCAGACCCATGGTCACGACAACGCATACGACCAGCGCGGCGACATTGCTCATAATGCCGCTCATAACGAGACACACATAGCTTGTCGATCCGGCGATGGCGGCGATGGCATAAAAGTTAGTACGTTGGAAAATGCCCGGAACCACGCCCATAAAGCCATCGCGCAACATGCCGCCGCCCACCGCGGTGAAAAAGCCCATCATGATGCACACCGCCGGTGCAAAGCCGTAGACCAGCGCCTTGTCTGCTCCAGTGGCGGCGTAGATGCCGACTGAGATGATGTCGAGCAGGGGAATGAGTTTTTCGGGCTTGTCGACGATTGCCGGGAAAATATAGATGATGGCTGCCGTGGCAATGGAAAGCGGCAGCGCCATTGGCTGGTTGAGGATGTAGACGTTGCCCACCTGCAGCGTCATGTCGCGTAAAAGACCGCCGCCCAGGCCACAGACCACGGCGAGCGCGACCGCGCCCACCAGGTCGAGCTTGTGCTCGCGTGCGACCAACACGCCCGAGATCGATGCAGCGACAACAGCGAACATCTCGAGCCAAAACGGAATAGCGACCATGGCATCCGAGGCATGTGAGGTAACGGTTATAGCAGCGACGACGGGCAAGATGGGGTCCTTTGAGTTGCGGGTTTGGACAATGCCCGTACATAGTACATGGTTGGCGGGCATCGCGCCCTCATTCCTCGGCAAACGGTCGGGACTGGGCGCGGGCGTAAGCACCAAACGTGCACGTCAGACTCCAAAGATGTCGAAAAATGTCGGTTTTGGAGGGTGGTGTACACATTTGTGATTTTGGGCCGGGATCGAACGTGATACGGGCGCGGGTTGAATAGGAGGGATGTCCAAATTTTGAGCGAAGCTCAAAATTTATCCGGTCGGCTTACGCCGACCGCGCTGCGCTAAAAACGCGCCACTGGCGCGTTTTCTTTACGCTCCGCGCCCTGGCGGGTTCGAATCCCTCCTCCTCCGCCGTATTTGCTTGTAAGGGACTCTAAACAAAAAAGCCCCCGTTTTCGGGAGCTTTCTCAACCAAAATGGCGGAGGAGGAGGGATTCGAACCCTCGTGACCTTATACAGGCCAAACGGTTTTCGAGACCGCCGCATTCAACCACTCTGCCACCCCTCCGCGTGGGGCAAAAACAAAGCAGGCTCGAAGGCCTGCTTTGGAATTAACTGGCGGAGAGTCAGGGATTTGAACCCTGGAGACGCTTTTGACGCCTACACGATTTCCAATCGTGCTCCTTCGGCCACTCGGACAACTCTCCGTTAAATGCGAAAGTCAGTATACACGAGGAATCGCAAAGTGCAAACAGAAAAGTTGGCATTTTTTAAAACGCTTGGCCGTGCTTGGCGCTGCAGTGGGGCTTGAGGTGCCAAAAAACGGCTTCCGACCAGCGTGGTTGATCAACTCAATTGTTCAAAAAAGGTATTCATAAGCGACTTGGCAATGAATTTAAAAATCTTTGGGTGGTGCTGTGGGCCACTGGTATGCATTTCGCGACCACAGCGTTGTGCCCGTTGACCTGCGGCTTGGTGCGACTTGTCCCCACGGCGCCGTATCTTGTCCACAGTTCCGTCAAGCATTTGGTCAGCATTTGGTTGGAAGACGCATGAAGTGCCGTGCGAGTATGGGCATATGTGGAGGTCATGAGGTTGTAGCTGCATATTCTTGCAGCCTAGGAGGTTGAAAGATATTATTACCAAGTCTTTTCCTGCTTCAGGCGCACCTTCACGACCTGAAGCCACATTTGCCCAGAGGAGGTGACAATATGAAGGCTTATGAACTGCTGTTCTTTGTTGACCCGTCGCTCGACCCCGAGACTCGTCTCGCTGTTATGAAGCGTATCGATACCACGATCGCTGAGGGCGCTGGCAAGGTCGACTCCGTTGACGAGTGGGGCAAGCGCAAGCTCGCCTACGAGATCAACGACCTCACCGATGGTGACTACACCCTCATCAACTTCCACGCAGATCCTACCCAGATCGCCGAGCTTGATCGCGTTCTGCGCATCACCGACGCTGTGGTCCGCCACATGATCGTCCGTCGCGACGACCAGGAGTAAGACTGTCGTTTTGGACTGGGCTTGTGCCCCAAGAGGAAGTAGTGAGTTATGAGCATCAATCGAGTGAACATCACCGGTAACCTCACCCGCGATCCCGAGCTGCGCGCCACCGCCGGCGGAACCCAGGTTCTGTCCTTTGGCGTCGCTGTGAACGATCGTCGCCGCAACGCGCAGACTGGCGAGTGGGAGGACTATCCCAACTTTGTCGACTGCACTATGTTCGGCACCCGCGCCGAGGCCGTGAGCCGTTTCCTGGCAAAGGGAAACAAGGTCGCGATCGAGGGCAAGCTGCGCTACAGCTCTTGGGAGCGCGACGGCCAGCGCCGGAGCAAGCTTGAGGTCATCGTCGATGAGATCGAGTTTATGAGCTCCCGTGGTGGCCAGGGTGGTTACGATCAGGGCGGTTACGCCCCCGCAGCTCCCGCGCCCATAGCACGTCCTGCCGCACCGGTGGCTACGCCGCCCGCGGTCGACGTCTACGATGAGGACATCCCGTTCTAAGGGTTGTTCACCTATTTTTGAGTGAGAGGCGGCTTCGGTTCGCCGAAGTTGCCAAACGAAAGGTATTTTGACATGGCTAATGATTTTTCTGCACGTCAGCCGCGTCGTAAGTACTGCCAGTTCTGCAAGGAGAACACTGAGTTCATCGACTATAAGGACACTCAGCTTCTCCGTAAGTACATGACCGACCGTGGCAAGATCAAGCCCCGTCGCGTCACTGGCGCTTGCACGCAGCATCAGCATGACATCGCCAACGCCATCAAGCGTGCCCGCGAGATGGCTCTCCTGCCGTACACCGTCCCCGTGGTTTCCTCTCGTGGCAACCGCGACCGCGGCTAAGAAGGGAGACGCATCATGAAGGTTATTCTTCTCGATGAGATCAAGGGCAAGGGCGGCGAGGGTGACGTCGTAGAGGTCGCTCAGGGTTACGCTGAGAACTTCCTGTTCCCCAAGAAGCTCGCTGTTGCCGCCACCAAGGGCAACCTCAAGCAGCTTGACGAGCGTCGCAACAACATAGCCAAGCGCGAGGCCGTCCGTCTGGCTACCGCCAACGAGACCAAGGCTGCCCTCGAGGGCAAGCAGGTCACCGTTGACGTCAAGGTCGGCGACGAGGGCATCCTCTTTGGCTCCGTTACCGCCGCTATGATCGCTGACGCCATCAAGGATCAGCTCGGTATGGACATCGACCGCAAGCGCGTCGAGCTCGGCAAGCCCATCAAGGTTGCCGGTGCCCACACCGTTGCCATCTCGCTGTACCGCGAGATCAAGGCCGAGGTTGTCGTTCTCGTCGGCGTTACCGCCGAGGAGCTCGCTGCCGATGCTGAGGTCGAGGAGGCCGCTGAGGTCGCCGAGGCCGAGACCGCCGAGGTCGAGACCGAGGCTGCTGCCGAGTAGCATTTGCTGCAACGCAACAATCTTGTTCTAAGAAGGGCGCTCTGAGAGACCGGGGCGCCCTTTTATTTTTTGCGCTGAGTGGGTGTCACGTCATACATTGAGATGCAGTCCCACATAAGCGTTGTGTTAGACCACTTTGGATAAGTGTCCTGCACGCAGTACACGCGACGGGGCCCCGGTTGCGACAATTCCATCATCAGGAGAGATGGAGGTTGCAATGGAAGACGTGCTCACCCAGCTGACGAGGCAGTTCCTCCCGCAGATGACGGCTGCCGAGAAGAGCAGGGCCCTGAGATCGCTCAAGGCGCTGATAGACGCGGAGCTTTTCGAACTCGCGGCAAGCGAGGGGGCGGAAGACGATCCCGACAGAGCCTGCCCCTGGTGCGGCTCCCCGCATTACGTGAAGAGGGGGTGAGACGGGAGCGGCCGTCAGCGGTTCCTCTGCCGAGGGTGCGCCAGGACCTTCACCGACGCCACCATGCGCATCTTCTCCACCACCAAGCTCGACAGGTCGGCCTGGATGAGGTTCGCGGAGTGCCACGTGGACATGCTCCCGCTGCGCGAGTCGGCGGAAAAGTGCGGCGTGTGCCTCAAGACGGCGTTCTTCATGCGCCACAGGCTGCTCGAGGCCATGGCCAAGCGCATGCCCGCCTTCCGCGTGGAGGCCGGCGGCGGGGCCGAGCTCGACGAGTGCTTCTTCAGGGAGAGCTTCAAGGGAAACCGCTCCAGGTCGGAGTCCGGCATGCCCAGGAAGCCCCGCACAAGGTCGCAGGGAACCGACGGGCACGAGAAGATATGCGTGCTCACCGGCATCAACGACGCCGGCGACATCTTCTACGAGATCGCGGGGAGGGGCGGCCTCGACGAGGCGGCAGCCAGGGAGCTGCTCGCCGACAAGCTCGCGGTCGGCGCGATAATCTCGACGGACCGTGCGCACGTGTACCGCCGCGTCCTGCCCGCCCTCGGCGTCGGCGCGCACATCGCCAGCAAGAGGGAGGAGCACGCCATCAACAGGGTGAACAGCCTCCACTCCCAGATGAGGCACTTCATCGGCAGGTTCCGGGGTGTCTCCACGAGACGCCTCGAGAACTACCTCGCCTGGTTCAAGTGGACATGGTGCTTCAAGGTCCGCAGGAGCGCGGACGAGCTCGCCGAGCTCATAGTGAGGCAGGCAGCCCGCGGCACGTACGAGAAGACCTGGCGCCAGTACAAGGTGACCCCCTATCCGTTCTACGAGTACTGGATCAAGCAGGCGAAATGGGACTCGCGTGCGCGGAGGGCCATATACGGCGTGGCGTGATGTCCAGGGCGGTCTGGCGCAGCGCATCTGCGGCAAGCGCTGAAGTCGTGCCCCGATGCAAATAGCAACAGCTAGCGATATTCTTCGGGAACGTCGAAACCGTACTCACGGCATAGGAGCATGACATCGTGGGCGTCGTGCTCGTCATGCTGATAGCCCAAGTGAAACAACAGCTGGCTTTCGGGGTCGATGCACGACACCTCCACCTCGCCGATGCGCCCCCTCCCCGAAAAGACCTCCCCGGGAAAACGATCTCCCTGATACAGAATATCGCCATTCTCGGCGAAATCGAAGCAATGCAGGTCGACGATGCGCCCCGCCTCGTCTTGCCACACCGTGTGATCTTCGGTGGTGAAAGATGCAGCCACCTCGGAAAACCCCTCATCAGCAATTAGATCCACGAACCTTTGGTAATCCCCGCGCTGAACGAACAGGTCGATGTCGTTATGAGCCCTGGTCTCACGCCCGACAAGCGCATCGATGCCCCAGCCGCCATCAAGGTATACGCCAATGCCCGCACCTGCGGAAAGGCCGATTATCCAACACGCATCATCCTTGGTGACCATAGGAGCTCCTTCGCTTTCGCCTGCTATCTAAGCAAGAAAGATTATAGGAAAAGTCCCAGTATCCAAAGCGGTCTAACACAACGCACATAAGGGACCGTTCATCCGTTTGGTTCGGTGATGATTGTTAAGGCGCGCCTCGATTTAAAGCTGTGGCTGATACTATGGATGCTCGCAAGCGATATGAATGAGGATGCTCATGGCATATGACGATAGGGAGACCGGGCTGACGGTTGAGGACCGCGGCTCAAAGTTGGGTCTTCCCCAAAACCAAGATGCAGAGGCCAATGTACTGGCCGCTATGCTGCTATCGCCCGAGGTGGTCGAAGAGGCCCAGGTCGAGCTGCAGCCCGATGACTTCTACCGGCCCATTCATAAGACCATCTATACCGCGATGGTCGATATGTACAACAGCCGCATTCCCATCGACTCCATCTCGCTGATCGATTACCTGCGAAGCATCAACAAGCTTGATGCCGTGGGCGGCGAGGCCTACATTTTGGAGTTGATGGGTCAGACCCTGTCGCTCGTGAACTGGCAGCACCATGCCGCCATCGTCCGTCGCGACTCGATGCTGCGCGAGCTGATCGGCGCCACCAACGAGATCAACGCGCTGGCCTATAACGCCCCCACCGACACCAAAGAGGTCGTGGAGCTAGCCGAGAGCAAGCTGCTCAAGGTCACGGCGCGCGAGGTCAAGTCGAGCTACAAGACGCTGACCGAGTTTATGGTCGAGGCCTATAACGAGGCCGAGGAAGTGTGCCAGGCCGGTGGTCAGGCTGCGGGCGTGCCCACGGGCTTCCCGTCGCTCGACCGCATGCTCATGGGTTTTCGCGAGGGTCAGCTCATCATCATCGGCGCCCGCCCTGCTGTTGGAAAGACGTCGTTCGCCCTGAATCTGGCGCTCAACGCTGCCGCTGCCGGTTATACCGTCGGCTTCTTCTCTCTGGAGATGTCGGGCAAGGAAATTGCCCAGCGTCTGATTTGCGCCTACGCCATGATCTCGATCAGTGACTTCCGCATGGGCCGCATTAGCCCCGAGCAATGGGCCAATATCAACGAGGCCACGCAGACCTTGTCCAAGCTCGATATTCTGATTGACGATACGCCCGGCACCACAGTGACCGAGATTCGCGCCAAGAGCCGCCGCATGCTCCACAACAAGGAGAAGGCCATCATCATCCTGGACTACCTGCAGCTGGTGAGTCCTCCGCCGGGACGCCGCTCCGAGAGCCGTACCGTCGAGGTCTCCGAGATGTCGCGTGGTCTGAAGATCATGGCCAAGGAGCTCAAGATCCCGCTCATCGCGCTGTCGCAGCTCTCGCGTCAGGTCGAATCCCGTACCGGCAAGCGCCCGCAGCTTTCCGACCTTCGTGAATCGGGCTCCATCGAGCAGGACGCCGATATCGTTATGTTCTTGGACCGCTCCGCCGACGAGGCCGAAGCCTCGCGCGACGATCGACCCGACGAGGGCGTTACGCGTATCGTCGTGGCCAAGAACCGTTCGGGCCCGATCGGCGACGTCGACCTGATGTTCCTGCCGGCATCCACCAAGTTCTATGAGCTTGATGGGGCACATGCCGAGGAGTAGGACAGGCGCCCGTTGCACGGGTATACTGGGAATGTTTTGTGCTTCTGCGTGCCGGCGTGGCGCGTAGACAGTCCATGAATGTAAGGAGTAAACATGCCGTCAACCGTTTTGGTCGGTGCCCAGTGGGGCGATGAGGGCAAGGGTAAGATTTGCGACCTGGTCGCCGGCGACTTCGATGCCGTCGTGCGCTACTCGGGCGGCAACAACGCCGGTCACACCATCGTCGTCAACGGCAAGAAGTACGGCCTGCACCAGGTGCCCTCCGGCATCATGTATTCCGACCACGTGTCGGTGATCGGTAACGGCTGCGTCGTCAACCCCAAGGTTGTCCTTGAGGAGATCGACATGTTCGAGGCCGACGGCATCACCACCAAGAATCTCAAGATCAGCGGCAACGCGCATGTCATCATGCCGTACCACATCGATCTGGATGGCGCCTTTGAGCAGAAGCTCGGCAAGAAGAACATCGGTACCACCAAGCGCGGTATCGGTCCGTGCTATCAGGACAAGATGGCCCGCATTGGTCTGCGCATGCAGGACATGCTGGACGAGGCACTGTTCCGCGACAAGCTGGAGACCGCTCTCGCCCGCGTGAACCCTGAGCTCGAGCTCATCTACAACCTGCCCACCTACACCGTGGACCAGATTTGCGACGAGTACCTGCCGATGGCCGAGCGCCTGCGCCCCTACATCACCGAGACGAGCCTGCTGCTCAACAACATGATCGACGAGGGTAAGGACCTGCTGTTTGAGGGCGCCCAGGCGACGCTGCTCGACATCGACCACGGCACCTATCCGTACGTGACGTCTTCCAACTGCACCGCCGGCGGCGCCATCACCGGCTCCGGCGTGGGCATGAAGAACGTCGACCGCGTGCTGGGCGTCATGAAGGCATATATCACCCGCGTCGGTTCGGGCCCCATGCCCACCGAGCTTTCCTACGAGTCCGAGGCCGGCCTCACGCTGACCGAGGAGGGCTATGAGTACGGCGTGACCACCGGTCGCCGTCGTCGCTGCGGCTGGTTCGACGGCCCCATCGCCAACTACGCCTCGCGCGTCAACGGCCTCACCGATATCGCCCTGACCAAGCTCGACGTGCTTTCGGCCTTCGACACCATCAAGGTGTGCGTGGCCTACGACGTCGATGGCGAGCGCTACACCAGCGTGCCCGAGCATCAGGTGCGCTTTGAGCATGCCAAGCCCATCTACGAGGAACTCCCCGGCTGGAAGTGCGACATCACCGGTTGTCGCAGCTTTGATGAGCTGCCGCAAGAGGCTCAGGACTACGTGGCGTTTATCGAGGATCTGGCACACACCCGCGTGACGTTCATTGGCGTTGGCGCTGGTCGCGAGCAGATCATCAACCGATTCTGGAAGTAATCGGGACTATTTGGTTATTGCGATATACCCCTTTGCAGCCCGGACGGGCGGCCGAGGGGTATATTTGCTTGCAAAGGGCTCGCGCGGAGCGGGCCATTCATCCATAGAGGAGGCACCCTTGAAGGCGGACACTCAAACCATCGACATCCTGTTGTTGGGCAGCGGCGGCCGTGAGCATGCTTTGGCAGCTAAGCTCGCAGCATCACCGCGCGCCGGCAAGCTCTACATCGCGCCGGGCAACGGCGGCACCGCGAGCTGTGGCGAGAACGTTGTTCTCGACGATTGCGATCCTGCGGCCGTGGCGGCGTTTGCGCAGAGCCACGGATGCGGACTCGTGGTAATTGGCCCCGAGGCTCCGCTCGTGGCGGGCGTGGCCGACGCCGTGCGCGCGGCGGGTATTCCCTGCTTTGGCCCGGGTGCCGAGGGTGCCCAGATGGAGGGTTCCAAGCTGTTCTCCAAGCAGCTCATGGAGCGTGCGGGCATTCCGACGGCAGCCTATGGTTCGTTTACCGACGAGGCTTCGGCTCTCGCCTACGTGCGCGAGCAGGGCGCTCCGCTGGTCGTGAAGGCCGACGGCCTTGCCGCGGGCAAGGGCGTTATCGTGGCGACCGAACTTGAGCAGGCCGAGGAGGCCGTGCGCGAGTGCTTTGGCGGCACCTTTGGCGATGCCGGCAACACCGTGGTTATCGAGGAGATGCTCGTTGGTCCCGAGTGCTCGCTGCTCGCCTTTACCGACGGCAAGACCGTGCGCCCCATGGCCACCTCGCAGGACCACAAGCGCGCCCTCGAGGGCGACAAGGGCCCCAACACCGGCGGCATGGGCGTCTACAGCCCGGTGCCTATCGTGACCGACGAGGAGCACGCCACCATGGTGAAGGTCATGGAGCAGACCGTGGCCGAGCTCGCCGCCGAGGGCATCGATTACCGTGGCTGCCTGTACGGCGGCTTTATGCTTACCCCCGCCGGCCCCAAGGTGCTGGAGTTTAACGCCCGCTTTGGCGACCCCGAGACGCAGGTCGTGCTGCCGCGCCTTAAGAACGACCTGGTTGAGGTCATGCTCGCCTGCGCCAACTGCGAGCTCGATCAGATTGAGCTCGACTGGCGTGACGAGTGGGCTGTGGCAGTTGTCCTGACGAGCGCGGGCTATCCCGGCAGCTACGAGAAGGGCAAGGTCATCACCGGTATCGCCGATGCCGAGGTCATGGAGAACGTGACCGTGTACCACGCGGGCACTGCCGTGGTGGACGGCCAGCTCGTGACCAATGGTGGCCGCGTGCTTGCCGTGACCGCTCTGGGTGACACGTTCGAGAACGCTCGCAACCTTGCCTACGAGGCCTGCGAGAAGATTGATTTTGAAGGCAAGACCCTGCGCCACGACATCGGCCTGCGCGCGCTGCGCGGCCGCGACGCCTGGGATGCCTAAAATCCGAGAGGAATGAGACGGATGGACGAGAAGAACGAAGAGCTCGTGGATGCGCAGATCGTCGAGGAGGACAGCCGCATGTATGGGCACGCCGAGGGCGAGCCTGGCGGCGAGGTCGCTGACGAGCCGGCGCTGGTGCTGGGCGACGACGACCCGCACGATGCCGAGCTGCACGAGAAGATTCTTTCGGAGGAGTGCGCCTGGAAGGGCAAGATCCTCGACGTCCACCGTCTTGAGGTTGAGCTGCCCAACGGTCGCCGCAGCGCCCGCGATATCGTTCGCCATCCGGGTGCGGCGGCCGTTGTGGCGCTGACCGAGAGCGGCAAGATCGTACTGGTGCGTCAGTACCGCACCGCTATCGACCGCGTGACGGTCGAGATTCCCGCCGGCAAGCTCGATCCAGGCGAGGACCCGCTCGATTGCGCCAAGCGCGAGCTGCATGAGGAGACGGGCTTTAGGGCCGGTCGCATTCGCTTTTTGACGTCGATTGTCACGTCCTGCGGCTTCTGTGACGAGATCATTCACATCTACTTGGCTACCAAGCTCGAGTTTGATGCGCCCAACCCCGATGATGACGAGTTTGTCAACGTGGACCTGGTGCCGCTGCACGAGCTGATCGACGCCGTACTCGACGGCAAGATCGAAGACGCCAAGACCGTTGTGGGTGCCTTGGCTTGCGATAGCATCGCACACAGGCTGGGCGGAACTGAGCTTTAAAAGCGAGGGCGACCCTGGGGCAAACACTACTGATTATTTTGCCCCAGGGTCTTACGTTATTGTTTTATCTCCGAGGACTGCATGTTTAGAAGGTTTTTGTCTTATTACAAGCCCCAGATGGGGCTTTTTGTTGCTGATACTGTTTGCGCTCTGGTGCTTGCCGCCATTGACCTTGCGTTCCCCATTATCCTGCGCAATTTGACCGGTGGGCTATTTACTCAGGGTCAGGCTGCCATTATGCAGGCGCTCGGCATGATCGCGGTGGGCTTGGTGCTGATGTATGCCGTCCGCTGCGCCTGCCGCTATTTTGTGAGCTATTGGGGTCACGTGATGGGCGCGCGCATGGAGTCCAAAATGCGCGAGGACCTGTTTGACCAGTATGAGCGCTTTAGCTTTGCGTACTTTGACCGCAACAGCTCGGGCGACATGATGAGCCGCGTGGTCAACGACCTGTTCGATATCTGCGAGGCGGCGCACCACGTGCCCGAGTGGATCATCATCTGCGGCATCGAGATTATCGGCTCGTTTGTGATCCTCTTTACCATCGCCCCAGTGCTGGCGCTCGCCATGGCCGTGGTGACGGCGGCGTTTGCGGTCATCATGTTTTGGCAGAACATGCGCATGCGCGAGGTCTTTAGCGACAATCGCAAAAAGATCAGCGGCATCAATGCGCAGCTGCAGGATTCGCTGGCGGGCATGCGCGTGGTCAAGAGCTTTGCCAATGAGGAGACCGAACGTTTCAAGTTCCGCGCCTCCAACAATCGCTACCTTTCGTCCAAAGAGAACATGTACCACGCCATGGGCGTCTATACCGCGACGTATGGCCTGCTCTCGGGCGTGCTCTACGTGATCGTGGTGCTGCTCGGCGGCTGGCTGGTGGCTCAGGGACAGCTGCAGGCGGTCGATATGGCGACCTTTGCACTCTATATTTCGCTGTTCTGCACGCCGCTCGAGACACTCGTCAATTCGGCCGAAACGTATCAGAAGGCTATCGCCGGCTTTAAGCGTATGGACGAGGTGCTCTCGACCGCGCCGGATATCCAGGACAAGCCGGGCGCTACGGATCTGCAGGTGACTGCCGGCGCCGTGGAGTATCACGACGTGTGCTTTAACTACGAGGATGTTGAGCTGGGCGAGGGCGATGCCGACGAGCGTACCGTTATCGACCATATGGACCTGTCCATCAAGCCCGGGCAGACCATCGCTTTGGTTGGCCCTTCGGGCGGTGGCAAGTCCACGACCTGTTCGCTGCTGCCGCGCTTTTATGACGTGGCCGCCGGATCCATTAGCATCGACGGCCAGGACGTGCGCGATGTGACGCAGCGGAGCCTGCGTCGCGCCATCGGCCTGGTGCAGCAGGATGTCTATCTGTTTGACGGCACGATTGGCGAGAACATCGCCTACGGCAAGCCGGGCGCTACGGCGGAAGAGATCGCCGAGGCCGCCCGTCGCGCCAACATCGATGCCTTTATCGAGTCGCTTCCACAGGGCTATGACACGGTCGTGGGCGAGCGCGGCAGCCGTCTTTCGGGCGGACAGAAACAGCGCGTTGCCATCGCGCGTGTGTTTCTCAAGAATCCCAAAATCTTGATCTTGGACGAGGCGACGAGTGCTTTGGATAACGAGAGCGAGGAGGCAGTCCAGGAGTCGCTCGAAGAGCTGGCACGCGGCCGCACCACGATTATCATCGCCCACCGTCTCTCGACCATTAAACATGCCGATGAGATTGCGACCGTTGAGCATGGTCGCGTTGTGGAACGTGGCACGCATGAACAGCTTCTCGCCCGTGGCGGCACCTATGCCCGTTACTATCGAATGCAGTTCGAAGGTGCGCGTGCGCACGAGCTCGACTGATTGATATGACAGGAAGTTTATGGCTGACAAGAACCCTTTGACTCCGGAAGAAGTGACGGAGTTATTCTCCGAAATCGATGCATCCGGTGTCTTGGATCCCACGCTTGCCAAAAAGCGAACCGAGCGCATGCGTGAGAAGGAGGCTGCGGCCAAGCGCGGTGACAAAGCTGCGCTAGCGCAGCTGCGCAGCGAGGACCGCGCGAGCCAGGCAAAACATATCGACCCGCTGTCCGAGGACGATCCTTCGGGCTCGCAGGTGAGCCATACCATTACGAAGACCGCGATGGCCGTGGTCATCGGTATTTTGGTGCTGATCGTGGGCATGCAGATTGGCTACGGCGTGATGCGCCGTCTGAATACCGCCAATCTGTCCGAGAGCGTTTCGGTCGATACCGTTTCGACGGCGCTGAAGGGCGGCCTTGAGTGGGGCAACGGCTTTACGCAGTTCCCGCTCGACTTTACCGTCGATGAAGCCGATGAGCGTACGGGCACGGTCGAGGTGACGGTGTTGGACACATCGTCTGCCAACGAGCTCGAGCTGCTGTCCAACGGGCAGATTCAGGCCGCGGCACTTGCGACCAACGCGCTGCTCAACGATAAGATTGACCGCGTGGTGTATAACGTTCACGCCTATATCGACGAGGATAGCAACATTCAGCACGATTCCTTCTTTGGCATGTTTCCCGCTCAGGGCCACCAGAGCGCCATCCTGACGTTCGTGTGGACCAAGAGCTCATCCAACGCTACGAGTATCGACTGGAAGATGCGCATCGTGAGTATGGATGACACCATCGCCGAGCGCATTCAGAAGCAGGTGAACTCGGTGTCGTCGTTGATTGAGGACCCGGTGGTGAGCCAGACCAAGATTGACGAGGAAAAGGCCGAACGTGACCTGGAGCATCGTCTGCATGGCCGCGAGATTTTCCGCGGCGGCAAGCCCGACCGAACGCCGTCCGAACTGCTGGAGCAGGACAAGAAAAAGTAAGAGGCCATTATCCCGCGTGAGCCACAAGCCCACGCGGGATAATTTTTCTGGGACGGGGATTAAAAAATCATTATGCATAGAAAGTCATAATTATCATTTCGTAAACATTTCGATGAAATTAACGCCATGGAGCATACTTGCGGTTACAATACCGCGAGGCCTAACTACCAACCTTTAAGCCGGTCCCGTGAGACCGGGAAGGAGAATTATGGCGAACAACCATACCGCGGGCACTGCTGCCCGCACCATCGCGCCCAGCGAACTTTGCCAGCGTATGCTGGCAAAAACCAGTAAGGGCATCTGCGGTCCCTGCATCCTGTACCTTGAGGATGGGACCATTTTTTATGGACGTTCATGCGGCGCCGAGGGCACCGCGACCGGCGAAGTCTGCTTCAACACCTCGCTCGAGGGCTATTTTGAGGTCATGACCGATCCGAGCTATGCCGGCCAAATCGTAACCATGACCTATCCGCAGATCGGCAACTACGGCATCGATGAGACCGACGTCCAGTCGGCCTTCCCCGGTGACGCCGCTCGCCCTGCGAGCGCTCCGGCCATGCGTGGCATGATCGTGCGCGACATGTGCGCCACGCCTTCTAACTGGCGTTCTGCCGAAAGCGTGCCGGAGTACCTGCGCGCCCACGGTATCGTCGCTATCGAGGGCGTCGACACCCGCGCCTTGGTGCGCCACCTGCGCGACAACGGCTCCAAGATGGGCATTATCTCGACCGAGGTCTTTGACGTCGACGAACTTGCCGAGCGTCTGGCCGCAGCCCCCACGTTGGTGGGCGAGAACCTGGTCAAGACCGTGAGCTGCCCTGAGCCCCATGCCTTTGCTGCGAGCGACCTGCCTACTACGCATGATTTTGCGCTCACCGCCGCCGCCCCTGCCCGCCACAAGGTGGTTGCCTACGACTGCGGCGTGAAGCGCGGCATTCTGGAGGGCCTGGTCCGCGCCGGCTGCGATCTTACCGTCGTGCCGTGGGATACGCCCGCGAGTGAGGTGCTCGACATGAATCCCGATGGCGTCTTTTTGTCCAACGGCCCCGGCGACCCCGATGCCGTGGTGGAGACCTACGAGCAGGTGCAGCAGCTGATCGGCAAGGTGCCGGTCTTTGGTATTTGCCTGGGTCATCAGATGATCAGCCTGGCCTGCGGCGCTCAGATGGAAAAGCTTAAGTTCGGTCACCGCGGTGGTAACCAGCCGGTTATGAACCTGGTGAGCCGCCGCGTGGAGATTACCGCGCAAAACCATGGCTTTGGCCTGCTGTTCCCCAGCTTGGGCAAACTTGTCCCCGAGCTTTCCGGTGGCGAGACCGAGCACGCGGCCGATGGCGACCTGCGCGTCTGGGTGCGCCGCGGTATCGCGCCGGTCGTGATGAACGAGCGCTTCGGCCGCATTCGCCTGACGCATGTGAACCTCAACGACGGCACCGCCGAGGGCATCCAACTGCTCGACGCGCCGTGCTTCTCGGTGCAGTACCACCCCGAGGCCTCGCCCGGCCCCACCGATGCCCACTATCTCTTTACCGCCTTTACGCGACTCATGGACGGCGAGGAGAACTACCTGGACATCGACACCGCGAAGGACCGCCTCGCCGGCTGGAATTTCGCCGAGTCCGAGAACGCCGCGATCGAGACCGAGGAGAACTAGCATGCCTAAACGTACCGACATCAAGCGTATCCTCGTCATTGGCTCGGGCCCCATCGTCATTGGCCAGGCCTGCGAGTTCGATTACTCCGGCGCCCAGGCCTGCAAGGTCCTCAAGGAGGATGGCTTTGAGGTCATCCTGGTCAACTCCAACCCGGCGACCATCATGACCGACCCGGGCTTGGCCGACCGCACCTATGTCGAGCCCATCACCGCCGAGTTTATCGAGCGCGTGATCAAGAAGGAGCGCCCGGACGCGCTGCTGCCCACGCTGGGCGGCCAGACCGGTCTGAATGCCGCGGTCGAGCTGGCAAAGGACGGCACACTCGACAAGTACGGCGTCGAGATGATCGGCTGTGACCTGGCCGCCATCGAGCGCGGCGAGGACCGTAAGCTCTTTAACGAGGCCATGGCCGAGATCGGCCTGGAGGTCGCGCGCTCGGGCTATGCCTACAGCGTGGCTGACGCCGAGGCCATCGCCGAGCGTGTGGGCTATCCCTGCGTGCTGCGTCCGAGCTTTACCTTGGGCGGCGCCGGTGGCGGCATCGCGCATACTCACGAGGAACTCGTCTCCATCGTGAGCCAGGGCCTTGAACTCTCGCCTGCCCATGAGGTGCTGGTCGAGGAGTCCATCGAGGGCTGGAAAGAGTACGAGATGGAGGTCATGCGCGACCACGCCGGCAACGGCATCATCGTGTGCTCCATCGAGAACCTCGACCCCATGGGCGTACATACCGGCGACTCCATCACCGTGGCGCCGGCACAGACCCTCTCCGACCTTGAGTATCAGCGCATGCGTGTCGCCTCGCTCGCTATCTTGGAGAAGATCGGCGTCGAGACTGGCGGCTCTAACGTGCAGTTTGCCGTGAATCCTCAAACCGGCCGCCTGATTGTCATCGAGATGAACCCGCGCGTGAGCCGTTCGTCCGCGCTGGCCTCCAAGGCCACGGGTTTCCCCATCGCCAAGGCCGCCGCTCGCCTGGCCGTGGGCTACACGCTCGACGAGATCGTCAACGACATTACCAAGGCCACGCCCGCCTGCTTTGAGCCCACGATCGACTACTGCGTGGTCAAGGTACCGCGCTTTGCCTTCGAGAAGTTCAAGGGCACCGACCCCACGCTCACCACGCGCATGAAGGCTGTGGGCGAGATTATGGCGATCGGTCGCACCTTTGAGGAGGCCTTTGGCAAGGCCATGCGCTCGTTGGAGGATGGGCACCAGGGCATTTGCGCCGGCGGCAAGGAGGGCGCCGACAAGCTGAGCGACGCTGAGCTCGCCCAGGCCGTGGGCACCCCGACCGAGCACCGCATCTTCTTTGTGGTCGAGGCCCTGCGCCGCGGCTGGGATGTTGCACGCATCCACGCCATTTGCGGTATCGATCCGTGGTACCTCAACCGCATCAACGATATGGTGCAGGTCCAGGAAAGCATCCGCGGCCTGCGCGTGGAGGACATTGACGCCGACGCGATGCGCCTACTCAAGCAGTATGGCACGAGCGATGCCGAGATTGCCGCGCTGACCGGCTCGGACGAGCGTTTTGTTCGCGCTTACCGCAAGGGTCTGGGCGTGGTCCCCAGCATGAAGACGGTCGATACCTGCGCCGCCGAGTTCTCGAGTGCGACGGAATACCACTACAAGACCTACGAGAACATCTACCGCACGAGCCCGGTCGCCAAGAAGTGCGTTGCCCCCGACGAGACCACGCCGGCAAGCAAGCCCAAGGCGATGATTCTGGGTGCCGGCCCCAACCGTATCGGCCAGGGTATCGAGTTTGACTACTGCTGCGTGCATGCGAGCTATGCGTTGGCGGCCCGCGGCTTCGAGACCATCATGGTCAACTGCAACCCCGAGACCGTCTCGACCGACTATGACACGTCCGACCGCCTGTACTTTGAGCCGCTTACCTACGAGGACGTCATGGACGTTATCGATGTTGAGCGCCCTGACGGTGTCGTGGTGACGCTCGGCGGCCAGACCCCGCTTAAGCTGGCGCGCATGCTCGAGGAGAGCGGCGTGAACATCATGGGTACCAAGCCCGACGCCATCGATTTTGCCGAGGACCGCGAGCGTTTTGCCGCCCTGCTCGACAAACTGGGCATCATGTACCCGCCGGCGGGTCAGGCCACCTCGTTTGAGGAGGCCGAGGCCGTGGCCGCACACATTGGCTACCCGTTGCTGGTGCGTCCGAGCTATGTGCTGGGCGGCCGCGGCATGATGATCGCCTACGATGCCGAGCATCTGCGCGATTACATGGCCGAGGCTGCGCGCATTAGCCCCGACTATCCGGTGTACCTCGATCGCTTCCTGGAGGGTGCGATCGAGTCCGATGTCGACGCATTGTGCGACGGCGAGGAGGTCTACATCGGAGGCATCCTGGAGCATATTGAGGAGGCCGGCATTCACTCCGGTGACTCCGCGACCTGCATTCCGCCGTTCAGCTTTAGCGAGAGCCTGCAGGCGAAGCTCCGCGAGACCACGCGTCGCATCGCGATGGCGCTGGGAGTCCGCGGCCTGGTCAACGTACAGTACGCCATCAAGGGCGAGACCGTCTACGTGATCGAGGCCAACCCGCGTGCCAGCCGTACCGTGCCGTTCATCTCCAAGGCCACCGGCGTGCCGCTGGCCAAGTGCGCGGCGCGTATCATGGCAGGCGATTCCATCGCGAGCTTGGGCCTGCCGAGCGACGAGCGTCAGCTGGACTGGTTCTGTATGAAGGAAGCCGTTATGCCCTGGGGCCGTTTCCCAGGCGCCGACGTTATCCTGGGGCCCGAGATGAAGTCGACGGGCGAGGTCATGGGTATCGCCAAGAGCTATCCCGAGGCATACGCCAAGACGCAGCTGGCGATCGACTACAAGCTGCCCGACCCGAGCAGCGGCAAGGTGTTCATCAGTGTGTGCGACCGCGACAAGCGCCATATCCTTTCGGTCGCCCGCATCTTGCGCTACCTGGGCTTTGATATCTGCTCCACCGAGGGCACGGCGCGCGTGCTGCGCGGCGGCAACGTGACGTGCGAAGTCGTGGAGAAGATCAGCGGCCCGCATGACGGCGAGCGCCCCAACATCGGCGACCTTATCGCCGATGGCAAGATTGCGGTGATTATCAACACGCCGTACGGTCCGGGCTCGCGTGGCGATGGCTACCTGCTGCGTACCGAGGCCGTGCGCCGCGGCGTGACCTGCGTGACGGCGATGTCTGCAGCCAACACATACGTGAGCGCCATCGAGGCCGTGCGCGAGGACCAGCAGGGTCACGGCAGCGCCAACGACATGGGCATGGACGTCATCGCCCTGCAGGACCTGCCGCAGCACACGGTGTAATGTGACCTGGTCGGCCGGGGCGGCAGCCGGACACTTTCTCTCGGAAACTGGGCTTCGCGAAGTTTTCCGAGAGAAAGGACCGCCTCCCGCCCCGGCCTACGGTGACTCGGTTGCACCGTGTGCTGCCGAAGGGGCTTTGTGCGATGACTAGGGCTGAATAGAAAATGAGTGTGGGCGCCGTCGTTCGTTTGAACGACAGCGCCCACGTTTTGGATTTATTGGGCTGTGGCAGTGAAGGTTGTTTTGTCGGCGGCGATGTGCACGTGCAGCTTTGCCTGACCGTCGCAGCTGATGAGCACGCCTACCTCGAACGGGGTTCCCGTCTTGTCGTAGGTCGAACGCACGATGCGCATTGCCGCCTTACCGGTGTTCTGTCCCAAAAGGCGCGCCTCATGCTTGTCGAGGTTGACCGCCTCGTAGACGGCATCGACGCTTGCGGGCAGGATGCCGGTCTTTTCCGCGATATAGGCGTAGAGCGAGCCATCCACGTCTTTGCGCGTGAGCTCGGGGCAAAGTGACACGGGGATATAGACGTAGTTGAGCTCCATGGGTTTGTCGTTGGCGAGACGCAGGCGGCGAATCTCCCAGACGGGTGTCCCTTCGGGCACTTTGAGCCCGGAGGCGATGCCACGGATGGCCGGTATGCTTGAAAAGGCGAGAATCTGCGAGCTCGGAACCCGTCCCGCTTCGCGCATCCGCGCGCTGAAATTCAGGGCCAGGTCGATGCCGGGCGCTGAGGTTTGGGGCTTGATGAACGTGCCCTGCCCGCGTTTGCGCACCACGCGCCCCTCGATGACGAGATCTTGGAAACAGCGGCGCACGGTCGCGCGCGATAACTCCAGCCGCTCACAGATTTCGAGCTCGCGTGGCAGCGGCGTCTTGGTGTCGAACGCCTGGCTGGCGATAAGCAGAGCGATTCGATGTTTAAGTTGGACATAGAGCGGCGTATCACCGCTGCGATCGAAGGGTTCGGAGGCGAGAAACGAGATCATGTCCATGGGGTACCTCCATGTCGTGAGCATACGTGACATGGTCTGACACTGCGGGACAAACCGGTGATATCAGGCCCGATTCTTGTTGATATGTATGGTACATAAGGAACATAAAACATTTACCAGGCAATCTACCTGCTATTTTAAAAATAATTGGAAGAAAAAATAATTTAGGCACAAAAATAGTTGCTACCGTTAACCGATGAATAGTTGCCGTTCGCAACTATTTTCTTGTACCGAACATGCCCCAGCGCAACAATAATCTCGGCAAAAAGCAAAGCCGTGCGATACACGGCAGGTCGAGAGGAGACCGCATGCGGTATCTGGTAATGGTCAGTCACGGAACGCTCGCTCCCGGACTGCACAGTGTCCTCAAGATGCTCGGCAATGACGCCCCGAACATCTTGTCGACGAGTCTCGTGGACGGCATGGGCGCTGACGAGTATGTCGAGAACGTCAAGGCGATGCTCGCTCCTGTTACCGCCGATGACGAGGTTGTCCTGCTCGGTGACATCCTGGGCGGATCGCCGCTCACCAATGCTATGAACACGCTGGCCGAGAAGGGCCTGCTCGCCCACACCATTGCCTTCGGCGGTATGAATCTGCCCATGGCTATGACCGCCATGATGGGGCTTGCTACCATGGACCTGGATTCCCTCAAGCAGATGATGCTGCAGGAGGGCAAGAACGGTATGTCCGAGCTCGTGGTCCCGACCGATGACGCCGACGACGAGGACGACGACATCTAGGCAGCGCATCCGCCCCAATTTTTGTGATGGAGCGGGGGTTAAGAGGAAAGACCCCCGGTGATAAGGAAAGGGAGAACGCATGATTTCGTTCATCCGCATTGACGACCGTATGATCCATGGACAGACCGTTACCCGTTGGGCCCTCGAGTATCCCTGCGACGGTCTTATCGCCGTCAACGACGCCGCGGCGTCCAATCCCGTGCTCAAGGAGGCCTACAAGAGTGCCTCGGGCAAGAAGACGTTCGTGTGGACCAAGGAGCACTTCAAGGAGGTCTCCGAGAAGGTTATCAAGTCTCCGACCAAGTACTTCCTGATTACCAAGAACCCGCAGGACATGAAGGAGCTTCTCGTCGACTTCGGGTTCGATCCGGGTATGCGCCATATCATCGTCGGCCCCTGCAACGACCGTCCCGGCGCCACCAAGCTCGGCAACAACCAGTCGATCACGCAGGAAGAGGCCCAGGCGCTCGAGGATCTCACCAACGCCGGCTACACGGTCGAGTTCGCCCTTATCAAGGAGAAATCCATTGGTGAGTGGCCCAAGTTCCGCGGTCAGTTTGGCTTCTAGTTAGGCGCCAGCTGCATTTTGGTACCTACAGCCCTGGGGAAAGGGGCTGAGGAATAAAGAAAGGGGAAAGCATGGCAATCAATGCATTCCAAGCCGCGCTGTTCGGCCTGTTCGCCTGCCTGGCATCACTGCCTGGCATGGGCGGCACGACGATCGGCAACTACACTCTGGGTCGTCCTCTGGTCGCCGGCCTCATCGTCGGCATCATCATGGGCGATATGCAGACGGGCATCCTCGTCGGCGCTGCTATCCAGGTTGTCTACATCGCTCTCGTGACCCCCGGCGGAACCGTCTCCGCCGACGTCCGCGCCGTGTCCTATATCGGCATCCCGCTGGCGATCCTCGCCATCAAGAACTCGGGCATCGATCCCGCCTCCGCTGAGGCTGCCGGCATGGCCGCATCCCTCGGTGCCGCCGTCGGCACGCTCGGCACTGTGCTCTTCTATGGCACCGCCACCATTAACCTGGTGTGGCAGGGCATGGGCTGGAAGTGGCTCGAGAAGGGCGACCTCCACAAGCTCTACCTGGTCAACAACGTTCTGCCTTGGATCGGTCACATCGTCTGCTCGTTCCTCCCGACGTTCATCATCACCATGGGCGGCACCGCCATGGTCGACCTCATGAAGACCTACATGCCCATGGACGGCATCGCGATGAAGACGCTGTTCACCGTCGGCTCGCTGCTGCCTACCGTCGGTATCGCCATCCTGCTCAAGCAGGTCATCTCCAAGCCGACGGACTTCCTCACGTTCTTCTTCGGCTTCACCCTGTCCGCTGTCATGGGATGCAACCTGATTGCCGCCGCCGGCATCGGCTGCTTCTTCGCCCTGATCAACTATGAGATCGCTTCGCTCAAGATCGACCTCGCAAACGCTCCCAAGGCAGCTATCGCCTCGGGCTCCGATGATGAGGAAGAGGAGGACATCTAATGGCAGAGAAGAAAAAGCTCTCTAAGAAAACGCTTGCCAAGTCGTTCCGTAACTGGTCCTATGGCAACCTGACCTGCTTCTCGCAGGAGCACATGCAGACCTTCGGTTACCTGTGCGCCATGCTTCCGATTGTCGAGGAGCTCTACGACACGCCCGAGGAGCAGAAGCAGGCCCTCCAGACCTACTCCGCGTTCTTCAACACCGAGCCGCAGATCGGCACCATGATTGTCGGCGTCACCGCCGGCCTCGAGGAGGCTCGCGCAAACGGCGAGGCCATCGACGACGACGCCATCAACGGCATCCGCGCCGGCCTCATGGGCCCGCTCGCCGGCCTTGGCGACTCGCTGATCGTCGGTACCCTGATCCCGATCCTGCTCGGTATTGCCCTCGGTCTCTCGACCGGCGGCTCCCCGCTCGGCGCCATCTTCTATATTGTCGTGTGGAACCTGCTCATGTTCCTTGGCATGCGCTTTGCCTACAAGCAGGGCTATGAGCTCGGCGGCAAGGCGGTCGAGGCCCTCGTCGGCCCCAAGGCCAAGGCTCTGCGTGATTCCATCGTGATGGTCGGTACCATGGTCATCGGTGCAGTCGGTGCTACCTGGGTCTCCATCACCTGCAGCCCCAACCTGGTGCTGCCCGGTGGCGGTAAGTTCCAGGACACGCTCGATGGCATCTATCCGCACCTGCTGCCGATGATCTTCATCATCTTCTGCTGGTACATGATGACCAAGAAGAAGGTCAACCCCATCGTTATGATGCTGATCCTCGTTGTGATCGCATTTGTGGGCGTTCTCATTGGCTTCTTCGACCCGGCACTGAGCTACTAGTCATCATCCCCTGGCCCCCTGTAAGGCCGTGCGGCCTCAACCGCACGGCCTTCTGATTTTGCGCCGCCCTTCAAGGGCAATATGGCCAGCGACCTCCATCGCCTACACGACACCCGCTATATTGCTCTTGAAAGATGACGTATTCGACAAACGATGCACTTGCGCATGATGCACACTTTGCACGAGGAGGACCATATGCACGAGAAACATGGACACGACCTTTCGCGCGACGACTTGATTCGCGAGGCAAAGATGCAGACCGATGCTATTCAGCGGCTCAATGTTTGGCTGCGCCTGGGCTATTCGCTCGTGGCGATTGGCTTTTTGATGGGGATGTGGGGTATGCAGGGCGGCCCCGGCTGGGGTGTCCCCGTGGGCATCGTGTGCCTGGTGGTGGGCACTCCGCTTTCGATCGTGCTTAAGGTCGGCACGACCAACGCCAAAAAGAATGTCGAGCGCATGCTCGAGGCCGCTGGTGTCGACGTTGAGGAGCTTATGCGACGCAAGAAGGACGAGCAATAGACTTCCGCGTTGGGGTATCATAAATAATTGTTGCGAATGTTAACTAATGTACGGCAAATGACGGTTTTATGGTCCTTCTAGAGTTGCAAAGGACAATATCCCCAGTGGATTACGATGACGTCGCTCGAAAACTGATTGTGTACTCACGTTCCCTTGCCAAGGGATCCTTGAGTGCTGCCGGCGGCGCCAGTGTGGGCGAGGCACCGGTTTTACAGTATCTATCGGGTATTGACGGTGATGTCATTCCCTCCGAGATTGCCAAGAAGCTGAAATTCTCCCGTGCGCGCATGTCGCATATCTTGGATTCACTCGAGAGTAAGGGTTACGTTCAGCGCAGGACTGATCCAAACGATCGTCGGCGTGTGCTGGTGAGCATTACCGAGGAAGGCCGTGATTTCGCGGCGAAAAAAAATGCCGAGAGTGTGGCATCGCTCTCGAAACAACTCTCAGCGCTCGGCGAGCACGATGCCCAGGAGCTCGTGCGCATCCTGAATAAAGCTTACAGCCTTACCTATGATGCCGACGACTACCTGGACAATCTATAAGGATAAAGACAGACATTTAGGTGCATCTTGAAATGCACCCGGGACAGTTGTGCCCATCAGCCACCGTCAACATCTCATTCCAAACCAAATCAGCCAACGTACGTCATGGCAATCCCCGGTAGGTTGCAGGATGGCGGCTGAGCCTTTCCCTCGGGAAACTTCGCGAAGCCCAGTTCCCGAGGGAAAGGTATGGTCTGTGTAATACCAGATAAACAGTACATTTTTGCTAGATTGGTATTTGACTGAAGAACCAATTGGTATGGCTTATTAAGCCCACCTTGCCGTTGACGCTTATTTTGCTGCCGCTGGGAGAATTCCGAACTTGGGTGCGCAAGTGCTCCCATATGTTGATATGACCTAGTAGGTGGCTATCTGGTTACTACCAGTTGGCCCCTTGGTAACGGGTGGCCCCCATTGTGCGGAATGTACCGAACATCTCCGTTTGATACGTTTTCCCATGCTGCCGGGGGGGGGCGTCCTCGGCACCTCAGCATGTCGGAAGAAAGGAGACCAGATGCGCAGGAATTCCATTTTTACGAAACGGTGGGTGAAGGGAAGCGCGGTCCTCGTTGCCACTGCAGCGACGCTCGTGTTTGCCAATCCCCAGCAGGCGATTGCCACGCCACTCAAGGGCGTCGACTCGGCGACCGTGTCCCAGTCTGCCTCGAATGTCGTCGACATCGATTTCGCTGACGGCATCAAGGGCCGTATTACGTTCCTCGAGGACGGTATTTTCCGTTATAACGTCGACCCCAAGGGTGAGTTTTCCGAGTACGCCACGCCGCGCAGTAAGTCCCACACGGCTAAGATCCAGGCTCAGCCCGATACCTCGGACACCTACAGCAAGCCGAGTGCGACGGTTGCCGACAAGGGCGACACTATCGAGATCACCGGCGGAAAGGCGACCGTGATCCTGGACAAGGCGACTGGCAAGATGAGTATCAAGTCAGGCGACCGTGTCGTGGTTTCCGAGTCCGCGTCCCTCGACCTTGATAAGAAGGGTACCGTCCAGACGCTCGCCAAGGAGAAGTCCGAGAACTTCTTTGGCGGCGGCACCCAGAACGGACGCTTCCTGCACACCAACCAGACCATCGCCATCTCCAACACGAACAACTGGACCGATGGCGGCGTTGCCTCGCCCAACCCGTTTTATTGGACGAGTGACGGCTACGGCGTGCTCCGAAACACGTTTGCAGAGGGTTCCTACGACTTCGGTTCCACGGACTCATCGACGGTCACGACTTTGCACAGCGAGAATGAGTTTGATGCCTACTACTTCGTGGCGACCAACGAGGGAGCTTCGAACGTGGCAACTGAGATGCTGCAGGACTACTACAAGGTGACCGGTAACCCGGTACTGCTGCCCGAGTACGGGTTCTACCTTGGTCATCTTAATGCCTATAACCGTGATGGCTGGTCAACGACCTCGGGTCAAAAGAAGTGGGAGACCAAGGGCAGCAAGTCCTCGAGCGAGAAGGGCGACGTTAAGTACGAGTCTGGCATGTCGACGGGCTACAAGCTCGACGGCACACTTGCGGCCGAGACGCTCAACGGTGAGGGCCCTACGGTTGATACCGAGAACATGAAAGCGACCGATTTCGACCGCCAGTTCTCTGCTCGTCAGGTTATCGATGACTACGAGGACAACGACATGCCGCTCGGCTGGTTCCTGCCGAACGACGGTTACGGCGCCGGCTATGGCCAGAACGGTTACTACAAGACCGGCGGCGTCAACTCCGACGGAGCGAGCTCGGCCGACCGTCTTAACGCTGTGCGTGCCAATGTCGACAACCTTAAGAAGTTCACCGAGTATGCCAACTCCAAGGGTGTGAGCACGGGCTTGTGGACCCAGTCCAACCTTGAGCCCGACAGCAACCCTGAGACCCCGTGGCATCTGCTTCGCGACTTCGACGCCGAGGTCAAGACGGGAGGCATCACTACCCTTAAGACCGACGTTGCCTGGGTTGGATCTGGCTACTCCTTTGGTCTTAATGGCATCAAGACAGCTTATGACACGGTGACGACCGGCGCTAACAAGCGCCCCAACATCATCACGCTCGATGGTTGGGCCGGCACGCAGCGCTTTGGTGGCATTTGGACCGGCGACCAGTATGGCGGTAACTGGGAGTACATTCGCTTCCATATCCCCACGTATATCGGTCAGAGTCTTTCGGGCAACCCCAACATCGGCTCCGACATGGATGGCATCTTTGGCGGCGACCCCATCATCTCTGCGCGTGACTACCAGTGGAAGACGTTCACGCCCTCTATGCTTGACATGGACGGTTGGGGCACCTACCGTAAATCGCCCATGACGCACGGCGATCCCTACACAGGCATCTCGCGCTTCTACCTCAAGCTCAAGGCGCAGCTCATGCCCTATATCTACACGAGCGCGGCCTCGGCGGCCAACATCACACGGGTAACGGCGATGCCGGCCTGCCCATGATCCGCGCCATGCTGCTTTCCGACAACTCCGAGTACGCCGCAAGCACTTCGACGCAGTACCAGTATATGTTCGGTGAGAACTTCCTAGTGGCACCGGTGTATCAGGATACCCAGGCAGACGAGAACGGCAACGACATTCGCAATGGGATTTACCTCCCCAACTACGGCACCGACGAGAATCCCACCATCTGGATCGATTACTTCTCGGGTAAGCAGTATCGCGGCGGCCAGGTTCTCAACAACTACGAGGCTCCGCTTTGGAAGCTGCCGCTGTTTGTGAAGGCCAACGCTATCGTGCCGATGTACGCCGAGAACAACAACCCCGAGGCCGTGAGCGACACCAACACCAAGGGTACCGACCGCAGCCAGCGTATCGTCGAGTTCTTCGCCACCGAGGGCGACGGCACCTTTACGCAGTACGAGGACGACGGCTCCTCCATCGAGAACAACACGACTGAGGACGATTCCTACGGCACGATCGACAATATCTCCTACGGTGAGCATGTGAGCACCGTCTACAGCTCCAAGGCCGCAGGCGGCACCGCGACCTTTACCGCCGAGGCCTCGCAGGGCGGCTACAACGGCTACGACTCCAACCGCACCACGACCTTCGTGGCCAATGTGTCCGCCAAGCCCACGAGCGTTGTCGCCAAGAACGGCGGATCCGCACTCAACGTGGTTGAGGTCGACTCGCAGGAGACCTTTGACGCCGCGACCCCCGAGGCCGGCCAGGCGGTCTACTTCTACAGCGAGACCCCCAACCTCAACCACTACGGCAGCGATGCGGACGGCACCGAGGCCGAGCAGGGCGAGAGCTTCAACAACACCAAGATCACCACGAACCCCAAGGTCTACGTCAAGTTCGCGAAGACCGATGTTGCTGCAGCGGCGCAGACGCTTGAGCTGGGCGGTTTCGTGAACGCCGACGTCACGCTCACAGCCGATCGCCTCAACGAGAACCTCTCCGCACCCACGAACCTTGCTGCCCCCGAGGACGCCACGACCCCAACGAGCATCAAGCTCACCTGGGGAAAGGTCGATGGTGCTACCTCCTACGACCTTAAGGTCGACGGCACTGTGTTTGCCGTGGGTGATGCGGCCGAGTTCACGCACACCGACCTCGCCTACAATAGCAAGCACACCTACCAGATTCGTTCGCGCAACGCCGAAGGTTACTCCGCCTGGAGCGATGTGCTCGAGGCGAACTCCGCACTCGATCCGTGGCGGAACGTCCCCGACGCCGAGGAAATCACCTGGGAGGGCTCACTTTACGGCAGCCATAAGGCCGAGCTCGCCTTCGACCATGAGTTCCAGTCGGGCGACGGCGGTTTCCACTCCGGTGGCAACGATCTGGGCAAGGCGCTTACCGTTGACTATGGACGCGCTTACAAGCTCGATAAGCTCGAGTACTATCCGCGCGATGACGCCGGCAACGGCACCGTGACCAAGATGCGTGTTGAGACGAGTCTCGATGGCGTCCACTGGACGAGCCAGGAGGTCGATTGGGCACGTTCCGCTGATTGTAAGACGGTAGCGTTTGACGGCACCGTGGCCGCCCGTTACGTGCGCATGACACCGCTCGCCTCGGTCGGCAATTTCTTCTCCGCGTCCGAGATTGCCATCTACAAGACCGACGGCACGGATGGCTTCGCCGTGGGCTCCAACCTCAACAAGGCCACGATCTCCGACGGAGACTACTCCAACATGAAGAACTATCTGGGCCTCGAGAATCGCGAGCCCGATACCCCGACGTTCGGTTCGCAGATCCGCGACCACTTCGCCGACCTCAACGATAACGGCGTTTACGACGTCTACGATTACTCGTTCACCATGGCGGGTCTTGACGGCGGCACTAAACAAAAGGGCAAGGTCGCAGGTTCGCTCGCGGTGATTCCGAGCAAGACCGAGGTCGAGGCCGGTGATGAGATCACCGTTGATGTCTATGCGGCCGACGCCAAGAACGTCAACGCCCTGGGCGCCCTCGTCAACTTCAAGAGCGACCAGTTCGAGTTTGTGTCCGAGAGCATCGCGCAGGACGGCTCGACTGCCGGCATGGAGAACCTGTCTCGCGAGAAGGTCCAGTTCGTGGACGGAACGCAGACTATCAATCTCGCCTTTGCCAACCGCGGCGATGGCAAGCTCTACAACGGTACTGGCGCGGTGGCGAGTTTCAAGCTCAAGGCCAAGACCGCCGGAAAGGTCGAACTGCCCTCGACATCTTGGCTTATCGGCCCGGCATGCGACGCACTTGAGTTTGCGAGCGACGGCACGGTGACGATGCCGGACGTTCCTCAGCCAACGGTCGCCGAGTACGCCCAGGATGCCTTCAACATCACGATGACCAACGATGAGCTCACGACCGACGACGGGACCAACGTCGAGAAACTTATCCAGCAGAAGAGCTATAACGCGCTGTTCGATAATAACGAGGGCGACAACGGCTTTGAGTTCCTGTGGAACTGGAGTGGCAACTGGGACAGCGAGGGTAAGCTACCGAGTTACGTGAAGCTTCCCACCACGATGACATTCGCATTTAAGACGCCGTCGAAACTCGATAGCGTCGAGGTCGTTAACCGCAACGGCGGCAACGGAACCGTACAGAAGATCAAGGCCGTCGTGACGTTCGAGGATGGCTCGATCCAAGAGTTCGCGGGCGGGGAGTACGATTCCTTCCTGGCTCGCTACGCCTTTGACCTCTCTGCCGAGAACAAGGGCAAGAAGGCGACCAAGGTCGAGGTCACGCCGCTTGAGGCATCGGGTGACCAGATGCTCACACTGCGTGAGGTCAACTTCAACTACACGCAGGGTGTCGAGGCCATCGAGGGTGTCGAGCTAGGCAAGAACCAGACCGAGTTCTTTGAAGGCGACATTACGCCCGTCGACGCCAAGGCTACGCCTGAGAGCGCTGGCTACCCCTATGTGACGGTCGAGAGCTCCGACCCCTCTGTGGTAAGCGTCTCCGCTGTTCAGGCTGGCGATAGCGTGAGCTACTACCTGCGTGCCAACAAGGCCGGCAAGGCAAAGATCACGGTGGCGTCGGTACTCGACCCCTCCAAGACCGCATCCTATGAGGTCGAGGTCAAGGCTGGTGTCGATACCTCTGCGCTCGTGGCAGCGCTTTCCAAGGCCGCGGGCTACAGCGAGTCCGTCTACACCAAGGATTCCTATGCAGCTCTCACCACTGCGGTCGAGGCGGCTCGGAAGCTCCTCGACAGCGGCCAGGGCAGCTATAGCAAGAAGGATGTCGCAGACGCCACTGCCAAGATCGAGAAGGCAATCGACGGCCTCAAGATGCGCCCTGTCGATGAGAAGATCCTCATCAACACGCCCGAGAACCGCAAGAACGTCAAGGTGGCCGACTTCTCGAGTGAGGCCGACTACGAGGGCAGCAACGCCGTCAACGCTCTCGACGGCGACGAGCGGACGCTTTGGCACAGCGACTGGGCCCATGGGACCGGTATGCCCCAGTATCTGAGTGTCGACCTGGGCCGCGACTACGATCTCACCGACGTTACATTCCTGCCGCGCCAGGACGGCGGCACTAACGGCGATATCTTCGAGGCCGAGATACTGGTCTCCGACACTGCCGACGGTTATGAGATGGGCACCGCCGCGTCGATGGGTACGTTCGCCTTCGACAACGACGGCCGCGTGCTCACCGACCGTGGCGACTGGAAGCAGATGAGCTTTGGCGCCGCGCGCGGTCGCTACGTGACCGTCAAGGTGATTCACGCCGGCGGTGGCGACGTTGATGCCTACTGCAGCATGGCGGAGCTCAAGTTCTACGGTACGGCCGTCCCCGATCCGGTGGCGAAGGATGATCTCGCTACCGCGATCGAAAAGGTTGATGCCGAGGTTGCTGCCGGCGACCTCAAGGCCGGTGACTACACCGAGGCCTCCTGGACGGCGCTCGAGAACGCCCTGGCGAGCGCCCGCGCCATCTTGAGTGACGAGAACGCCACGCAGGACGAGGTCGACCAGGCGCTCAGGGCGCTCGAGAGCGCCCGCGGCGCGCTCGAGAAGACCCCGGTGGCCCCGGTCGAGAATCCGACTAAGAAGCAGCTCAAGGCTCTGGTCAAGCAGGCGAAGGAGACTGACACCAGGGGCAAGACGGCCGAGTCTGTCAAGGCCCTGACGGATGCCATTACCTACGCCGAGGACGTCTTGGGTGATGAGGATGCTTCCGACACCCAGATCCAGGCGGCCTATGGCCAGCTCAAGCTGGCCATTGAGAGCCTCAAGGATGCCGATTCCGGCAACCAGGGCGGCTCGGGCAACCAGGGTTCCGGCAATGGCTCGAACGGCGGCAACCAGGCGGGCAAGCCCGCAGGCGACAAGGCCCAGGGCAGCAAGAAGAACGGTTCGGCGATTCCCAATACCGGAGACCAGACGGCGGCGACCGTCGCGACCGTCGGTGGTCTTGGCGCCATCATCGCCGCGATCGGCGCTTTCTTCCATCGTCGCAGCAAGGCTAAGTAGCCCCAGCAACAGCTAAGCAAGCGTGCCCGCCGCCCCACCCAAGGACGGTGGGCACGCTTTTTGAATGTAGGCAGAAAGCTCCGACCCTTCGGCCCTAATCTCGCAAAGCGTTCCGTCTCCCGCCGAACACATCAGCATCGGCGGCTATACTTGATTTATTTGCAGTTAAGGGTCGCGGATCCGCCGCGTCGCCGCTCTCAACAGGAGGTCTTTGTTTATGGCAGATCAAAAGCCGGTTGTCGGGATCATCATGGGTTCCAAGTCCGATCTGGGCGTTATGGAAGGCTGCACCGCCGAGCTCGAGGCACTGGGTGTGCCCTATGAGCTCGTGATCGCGAGCGCGCACCGCACGCCGGCGAAGGTCCACGAGTGGGCTTCGACTGCCGCCGATCGCGGTATCAAAGTGATTATCGCCGCCGCCGGCAAGGCCGCTCACTTGGGTGGTGTCGTGGCTGCCTTTACGCCGCTGCCGGTTATCGGCGTGCCTATGAAGACGAGTGACCTGGGCGGTATGGATTCGCTGCTGTCGATGGTGCAGATGCCTTCGGGCGTGCCCGTGGCCTGCGTTGCCATCAACGGTGCCAAGAACGCCGCCATCTATGCCACACAGATTCTGGGTGCTTGCGACCCCGAGTACCGCAAGGTTATCGAGAAGATGAAGCAGGAGATGGCTGACGCCTAAGCGTTCCGCCGTTTCACCGCAGTATAAGGAGAGCCATGTCCGATTATCAGGGAAAACGATTCAAGGCTTCTCAGATTCCCGATCCGTCGAAGCCGGGTGCTGCCCGTGCGGCACAGCAGGGTCGGACATCCTCTCCTCAGCAGCCGCGCGCGCCGCGCCCCGTGACACCGGCGACGCATCGTCGACAGGACGCGCCGGCCGCATATCGTCCTTCGTCTTATAGCTCCGCTAAGAAGCCGCCCCGGTCTTCATCGCATGCCGCGCCGTCGGATTGCACCGAGCCGCCGCGCAAAAAGCGCCGCTCCATTATTCCCATTCTGCTCATCATCATCGGTATCGGTCTGATTGTCGCCGCCGCCGCTATTTTTATTAATGCCCAGATTGGCTATAAGCAGGCGAGCGATTCGTATCAGAAAATCGAGAAGCAATATGTAAGCGATAAGGACGCCAGCGGCGTGCCGATTATCGACTTTGATGCGCTTGCTCAGACGAACCCCGAGATTGTGGGTTGGATTTACGTGCCGGGAACCAACATCAACTATCCCGTGGTGCAGACCAACAACAACTCCAAATACCTCAACACGCTGTTCGACGGAACGGCTAACGCGTCCGGTGCCATTTTCCTGGATAGCGATGACACCGCGCCGGGAATGGTCGACCAGCAGACCACGATCTACGGCCACCATATGAACGACGGATCGATGTTCAACGTGATTTCGGACACCACTGATCAGGCGACGTTCGATAGCATCGAGTTTGTGTACTACATCACGCGCGATGCGACGTATAAGCTGCGTCCGCTGGCGACCAAGGTGGTCGAGGACACGTATGCCAAGGCGCGCACGACCAATTTTGAGGGCGACGACGGACTCAAGAACTACCTGTCCGAGATGCTCGACGGCGCTTCCGCCGTGGCGAGTGATGCTACCGATCGTGCCGCTTCGGCAACTAAGGTTGTAACGCTTGTGACCTGTCGTTCGCTGTCGCTGAGCAACACACGCGCCGTCATGGTGCTCACGCCGGTCGAGGAATAAGTTGTTCGAGAGTAGCTAAAAAGGCCCCGTCCCAAATTGGCTACTCGACGACGGTAAGGGAGAAATGATGCTCGAGAGTGGCAAATTGATGCCTTCGATTGATGCTTGGCTGCGCGAGGCCAAGGCCGATGCTTCGGCGGCAGGCTGTGGGATGTATCTGACGCATAACGGTGTGGTGCGCGCGACGCCCAAGGCCGAGGTGCGCGGAGTCGAGACCGATGGCGTGGCGCCAGGCCACAGGGTGGGCGGCATGGTCTTTGACTACGACGCCGAAAAGGTACGGTCTGCTATCGAGGCCACGCGCGCGATGCCGGGTATCGGCTATGTGCGTGTGTGGCTGGCAAGCGGCGAGCTTGCCGTAGGTGACGACATCATGCTCGTGCTTATCGGCGGGGACATTCGCCCGCACGTGGTCGATGCGCTGCAGGCGCTCGTTGGCACCATCAAGAACGAATGCGTGAGTGAGGTCGAGCGCGAGGCGTAGAGGCTTGCGTCGATAGAGGGATCGTTTATAAAAATGCCCACCGGTACGTGTGATACCGGCGGGCATTTTGCGTTTTGGGCGCGGTGAGCGCTACACGCGCGTCGCATCCTTGGGGCTCATGGTCATGCTCTGGAAGCGGTTTTCCATGTACTCGTTATCGAAGTGCTCTCCGTAGAACTGTGCGACGGGAATGTCCGGCTCCGTGCCGTTAACGCGCTGGTACCAGTAGTCGAGCGACTGCAGCGTCATGACGCCGTCGACCAGCATGATAACGGTAAAGATGACGGTGGCCGAGTAGCGGCTCTTCCAGGGGATCTTGTTGATAAGCTTAAGCAGCCTCGGCAGCAGCAGCTTGATCCAGATGAGGCCGCCCAGGCCCCACAGGCAGGCGAAGCCCGTGCAGGTGCGTCCGCCCGTGAGGACCACGAGCGGATCGGGCAAACCGAACAGCGTTATGTGCGAGTAGCTCCACGAGACCACGCCAAACGCGGTCTGCATAAACCAGCCCACGAACACCTCAAAGCTGGCGCCGAGCAGGGCGCTCACCAAGAAAATGATGATGGGGTTCTTTTTGTAGAAGCGGTTAAGCACCATGGTCATGAGCACGGCGCCAAATCCGTAGATGGGGCTGAAGGGGCCAAACAGCATGCCGGCGCGGTTCTGATAGACGCCCGGGTCGTTGACTGTCATGTGCCAGATGTCCTCGGCGATCAGGCCGAGTATGCAGCAGACAAAGAACACCCAGAACAGGTTGAAGTAGTTGAGCTTGATGTAGCCCTCGCCGGTTTCATCGCGGCCGAGCATGCCCTCGGCGGCGGCGTCGCGGTCGAGCATCTCCTGCAGGCGGCGCTGCAGTTCGCGCTCCTGACGAAGCGTGGGGTCGACGGTTGCCGAAAGTGCAACGAGGATGCCGAGCTGGATCGCGGGACGCAGCAGGAAGGGCCCGATGCCCTGGAGCATCACGTCGACCAAAAGCTCGACGACGGTGAATGCAATAAGGATGTAGGACAGGCGGGCGGCGTTGCGGCGCTGGTTTTTGATAAGGTCCAGGCCAAAGATGATTAGGATGACGGCACTTGCCGCAGAGAGCATGATGCCGGCGACGATAAGGCCGACTGCGACGAGCGTGTTGTCGCCGAGCTTTTCGGTGGCGTTGCCGTTAACAAGTGCCGTGATGACCTGCCACATAAAGGCAGCGGCCGACGGGAGCGTGCCCACGCCGGAAAGGATGCACAGGACGGCGTACACCTTAATGATGAGGGGGATCTTCTTGACCTCCGTGGCGCTGGGGACGCTGGGGTCGAGTTCGTTTCGATCCATACAGAACCTTTCTCGCTTTGTTGTAGGTTACAAGGATACGCCGCCGACCTGCCAAAAGACAGGACGAACGTCCCAATTGCAACTTTGTAATCCCCAACGGCGGACGCGGCGGCCATCTGGGGGCGCGGGCACTTACGCTGGACAGACCGATAAAATGTTTGGCAACAAAACTGATTATTAGCTCGGTGGGCTTTTAAAAAGCGCTGCTCATGCGCTGGGGAGCACGTCGCGCCGTGCGTATAATAAGGCGGGTAACGCCAAAAATACGAGGCTCTGAGGGGATACCATGTCTCAAGAAACCATCCGCGCGGCCGAGCGTGCCGCGGGACAGGTGAACACCATGTCGACGTATGATCCGGACTCCGACCAGCTGCATGAGGAATGTGGCATTTTCGGCGTATGGGCGCCCGATCGCGACGTGGCTCGACTGACGTACTTTGGCCTGCGTGCACTGCAGCACCGTGGCCAGGAATCGGCGGGAATCGCCGTGGGTGACGGCGGCACGGTTATGGTCCGCAAAGACCTGGGGCTGCTCGATCGCGTGTTCTCCAACGCCGACCTGTCGACGCTCTCCGGCCAGCTGGCCGTGGGCCACGTGCGCTATGGCACCGCCGGTGCCAAGAGCTGGGAAGCCTCTCAGCCGCATCTTTCTACCATCAACAGCGTCATTATCGCGCTTGCTCACAACGGCACCCTCGTCAACACCGACGAGCTGCGCCGCCAGCTGATCGAGCTGGGCGTGCCATTCCTCTCCAACTCGGATTCCGAGGTCGCGACCAAACTCATCGGCTACTTTACCCAGCGTACAGGCCATCTGCGCGAGGGCATTCGCAAGACCATGGAGCTCGTGCGCGGCGGCTACGCCATGACGCTCATCAACGAGCAAGCGCTCTACGCATTCCGCGATCCACACGGCATTCGCCCGCTCGTGCTGGGCAAGCTGGTGGACGAGGGTCTGGACCAGGCCGATGCCGCAGCCGTTTCGCAGCTGCCGTCGCAGGACGGCGCCGCGACGGTCGACTCCGCCGTCCGTGTCACGCGCGCCGGCGGCTGGGTCGTTGCTTCCGAGACCTGCGCACTCGACATCGTGGGTGCCGAGTACGTCCGTGACGTCCGTCCCGGCGAGATCTTGCGCATCAGCGCCGAGGGTCTGGTATCCGAGCAGGGCGTGCCTGCAGCCGAAGAGCCCGCCAACTGCATCTTTGAGCAGGTCTACTTTGCCCGCCCCGACTCCATCATGAACGGCAAGAGCGTCTATGCCTGCCGTTACGACATGGGTCGTCAGCTGGCACATGAGGAGCCTGTCGAGGCCGACCTGGTCATCGGCGTGCCCGACTCCGGCCTGCCGCCTGCGGAGGGGTATTCGCACGAGAGCGGTATTCCCTTTGGCGAGGGCCTTATCAAGAACCGCTACGTGGGCCGTACGTTTATCGAGCCTACGCAGGAGTTGCGCGCCATGGGCGTGCGCATGAAGCTCAACCCGCTGCGCGACAACATCGAGGGCAAGCGCCTGGTCGTCATCGACGACTCCATCGTGCGCGGCACCACCATGGTGCAGCTCGTCAAGATGCTGCGCAACGCCGGCGCCAAGGAGATTCATATCCGCATCAACTCGCCCGAGGTCATCTGGCCGTGCTTCTACGGTATCGATACCGACGTGCAGTCGCAGCTTATCAGCGCCAACAAGACGGTCGACGAGATTTGCGAGTATATCGGCGCCGATTCGCTGGCCTTCCTTTCGGTCGAGGGCCTGCTTAAGGTCATGCCCAAGGGCGGTTACTGCGATGCGTGCTTTACCGGCCGCTACCCCGTGGCGATTCCCGAGAGCTTTGGCCGCGACAAGTTTATGGAGGGCTTTAAGCCCCGCAACCTGGACAAGCCGCTGCACTTTGACGACGACGCCGTGATCGAGAAATACGACGACCGCAGCTGGGAAGAGGAGCACGGCGAGGCATAAAACCTGCCATATGGGGACAGGTTTATTTTGGTAGGTTTTACCTGCTGTTTTGTTGATATGACGGCGCGTGCTGTTATGGCGCGCGCCGAAATGAACGCAACTATGAGCACCGTTTGGCGCCCGTGCGGCGCCACGGTAGTGGGAGAGGAAGGCTCAGATGAGCGACAGCAAGCATGTGACGTACGAGGACGCCGGCGTCGACACCGCCGAGGGCGGTCGCGCCGTCGACGCGATTAAGCAGATGGTCAAGGACACTAACCGTTCCGAGGTTATCGGTGGCATCGGCGGCTTTGGCGGCCTGTTCTCGGCCGCCGCGCTCAAGGATATGGAAGACCCGATCCTGATTAGCGGTACCGACGGCGTGGGCACCAAGCTCGTGCTCGCCCAGATCATGGACCGTCACGAGACGGTTGGCCAGGACCTGGTCGCTATGTGCGTCAACGATATTCTGGCTTCGGGCGCCGAGCCGCTGTTCTTCCTGGACTACGTTGCCATCGGTCACATCGAGGCCGAGCACATGGCAAAGATTATCAAGGGTGTGGCCGACGGCTGCAAGCTCGCGGGCTGCGCGCTCGTGGGCGGTGAGATGGCCGAGCACCCGGGCGTCATGGCTCCTGCCGACTACGACCTTGCCGGATTTACCGTGGGCGTCGTCGACCGTCCCAAGATGCTCGACCCCGCAAACGTCCGCCCGGGCGATGTGATCCTGGGCCTGCCTTCCACCGGCGTGCACTCCAACGGCTACTCGCTCGTGCGTAAGGTCATTGGCGTCGACGGCGTTAAGCCGGGCACGCCCGAGGCCGTCGCTAAGGCCGAGGAGCTGAGCCGTCCGCTCGAAGAGCTCGGCGGTGCATCGCTGGCAGACGCTCTGTTGGCCCCCACGCGCATCTACGTCAAGCCGATCCTGGAGCTGCTGCGCGGCGGCGCCAACGTGCACGCCATCGCCCACATCACTGGCGGCGGTATTACCGAGAACCTCAACCGTGCGCTCGCCGATGACGTCGACGCCGTGGTCACCCGCAACGGTGCCGAGATGGGTTGGGACGTTCCGCCCGTCATCACCTACGTGTCGCGCCAGGCCGAGCTTGCGCCCAACGAGGCATGCAAGACCTTCAACATGGGCGTCGGCCTGTGTCTGATCGTCGCCCTCGAGGACGAGGCCGCCGTGACCGAGGCACTGGTCGCGCTGGGCGAGAAGCCGTTCCGCGTGGGCGAGTGCGTCGAGGGTTCCGGTAAGGTCGTGTACTCCGATGAGCGCTAACGAGCAGATGGCTGCTGCCGAGGGCCTGGACTTTGTGCCCTATACCCGTCCGACTGGCACCGATACGGCTGAGCCGCTCAAGATCGGTGTGCTCATCAGCGGTTCGGGTACCAACCTGCAAGCGCTGATCGATCTGATTGCCGCCGGCAAGCTCAACGCTTCTATTGAGCTTGTGGTGTCGAGCCGTCCTTCGGCCAAGGGTCTGCAACGTGCAGAGCGTGCGGGCATCCAGACGCTTACGCTGTCCAAGGATGTCTATGCCGACCCCATCGCCGCCGACGAGATCATCGCACACGAGCTGCTCGAGCGCGGCTGCGAGTATGTGGTCATGGCCGGCTACATGCGCATGGTGCATACACCGCTGCTGGCGGCGTTTCCCAACCGCGTGGTCAACTTGCATCCGGCGCTGCTGCCGAGCTTTACCGGTGCGCATGCGATTGACGATGCCTTTGTGCGCGGCGTCAAGGTAACTGGCGTGACCGTGCATTTTGCCAACGAGGTCTACGACAACGGTCCCATCATCGCCCAGCGTGCGCTGGCTGTCGAGGAGGGCTGGGATGTCGACACGCTCGAGGAGCACATCCACGCGATTGAGCACGTGCTGTATCCCGAGGTCGTGCAAATGCTCGCCGACGGCCGCGTCCACGTGCTGGAGAGCGGCAAGGTCGCAATTGATGCGCCCCGCGGCTAGCGGCGCACAGTACAATTTAGTTGAGTGGTCAGGGTGGTCATTGGCGCCAAGGCGCGCGTGGCCACCTTTTGTTTTGGGTAGTCATCGGGGACGTTCTTGAATGACTAGGTGAGAGAGGTGAGCGCATGGCGGATAACGAAGCGCTGTTTGCGCCTGAGCTGGTGTTTTTTGATTGGGAGTGTGCGACGCCGGATGAGGTGTTCGCGCGGCTTGAGGGCGAGCTTGTACCGCGTGGCTACATTGCCGACGGTTGGCTCGACGCCGTCCGCACGCGCGAGGATGCCTATCCCACAGGGCTTGCCATGCCGGCGGCCAACATTGCCATCCCGCATACCGATCCGGGGTTTGTGGCTAAGCCCTACATCGCGGTGGTGAAGCCGGCCACGCCCGTGACATTCAATGCTATGGCGGGCATGGGTGCCCCTGTGCCGGCGCAGATCGTCATCAACTTGGGCATTGCCGAGCCGGGCGGCCAGGTCGAGGCTCTGCAAGCGCTTATGAATATCTTTATGGACGCGGACACCGCGGCCGATGTGCTCGGCCAGACCACGCCCCAAGGCATGGTCGAAGCCATCCGCCGCCACTTTTAAATCCGGCCCCTGGGGACGTTCCTTTTGTCGCGGGGGCCGCGTTGTGACACAATGGCGTTTGTTCGATTCGTTATGCGAAAGGCCAACTATGGCAAATAAGAAAAAGAACTCCGAGGCCGCGCCGACGCCCGAGCAGCAGACTCGCGCTGCCTCCAGCTCTCGTAAGAAGCAGCGCAAGACGTACGTGTCTAAGACCGTCAAGATTGTTCTGGTGGTTATCGGCGTGCTGGCAATGTTGCTTTCCGTCTCGGCCATGGCGTGCTCCGGTCTTATGTCGCAGACCGAGGACACCTCGGGCTACAAGCTCACCGGCGGCGTTGCCGCCACCATCAACGGCACCAACCTCACCGAGGATACCGTGACCAAGCAGATCATGAGCATGCGCACGTCCTATGGTTATACCAAGGACAAGGATTGGGCGCAGTACCTGGTCAACAACGACCTTACGCCCAAGAAGTATCGCAAGCAGCTCATCGATTCCTACACGCAGCAGATTCTGCTTCAGCAGGCGCAGAAGGAAAACGGCGTGACGGTGTCGGATGAGGAGGTCGAGAAGGCTTGGAAGGACGCGTGCAAGAGCGCGGGCGGCGCCAAGACCTTTAAGAAGACCCTTAAGACCTACGGCTACACCGAGGACACCTATAAGAGCTCGCTCAAGGAGAGCCTGGCGCAGCAAAAGCTCAAGGAAGCCGTGGCGCCTACCAGCAAGCCCGAGGACAGCGAGATCGTCGATTACATCAACGAGAACCTGTCGAAGTACAACGATGCCCGCCGCTCGTCGAACATCCTGATCAAGGTCGATTCCGAGGCATCCGACGAGGACAAGGCTGCCGCCAAGGCCAAGGCGCAGGAGTGCCTGGACAAGATTAACTCCGGCGAGCTGAGCTTCGAAGACGCTGTGAAGCAGTATTCCGACGACACCGGTTCCAAGGAGAAGAAGGGCGACGTGGGCTGGGACAAGCTCACCACCTTCGTCGACAGCTACCAGACGGCACTCGAGGGGCTCAACAAGGGCGATGTGAGCGGCGTGGTCGAGTCGACGTACGGCTATCACATTATCAAGTGCACTGACTACTTCCATGTCGATAGCCAGGTCGATGATATCAAGCAGGTACCCAAGGCCATCAAGAAGTACGTCTCCAACGTGGTGAAGACGCAGGCGGCCAGCACTGCATATAGCGAGTGGCTGGAGCAGTACAAAAAGGACGCCGACATCACCGTCAACCCCATGCCCAAGGACGTACCCTACAACGTGAGCCTGAAGGGTGTCACCAAGAGCTCGACCGACAATTCGTCGACGACTGAGTAATCATGGGGCGGTGCTCGCGCGAGTGCCGCCCGCACTATTGAGGAGGATTTGCAGATGACCAACGAAGAGCTGCAGCAGGAAATGATCGCGGCCATGAAGGCCAAGGACAAGGTTCGCCTGTCCATCATTCGCCAGGTTAAGGCTGAGGTGAAGAATATCGAGGTCAATGAGCGCCGCGATGTGACTGAGGAAGACGTCAACAACATGATCAAGCGTCTGATCAAGCAGACGAGCGAGACGCTGGAGATGTCCATCAAGGCCGGCACCGACCAGGAGCGTACCGACAACCTGACCGAGCAGGTCAAGATTCTGGAGAGCCTTCTGCCCGCGCAGGTTTCGGGCGAGGAGCTCGAGGCCCTGATCGAGCAGGTCATCGCCGAGCTGGGCGCCACGTCCAAGAAGCAGATGGGCCAGGTCATGGGAGCACTCGGCAAGGCCACCGGCGGCAACTTCGACAAGCCGGCAGCGGCAAAGATCGTCGGCGCAAAATTGGCGTAATTTGTTACGCGGTTTTACCAAACCGCGTAACGGCTCGACGCTGCAAACCCGTACACACGGCAATCTGACGTTCAATTTCAAGGGCGCGACCATAAGGTCTGCGCCCTTTCATTTCACGTCACCTTGCTCGCGTGTACGGGTTTTCGCTGACTTATGCTCAACAAGGGCGGTTGCACTCATTGGGGACGGACTTAAATGAGTAGCCACGGGGGTACTCATTTAAGTCCGTCCCCAATGAGTGGGTGGAAGATTGCGGGTTCTTTACGGGGATGTAGTGTGGGCTGCGGAAACGTGGTTCTTTCCGTACAATAGTTCAACTCGTGTAAACGCAGGGAAGGGACATTCATGGCAGACATGATCGAGATCAAGCATCTCAACAAGTACTTTGGCGACCTGCATGTGCTCAAAGATATCAACCTCACCGTCAAGCGCGGCGAGAAGCTCGTAATGATCGGGCCTTCCGGCTCGGGCAAGTCGACGCTCATCCGTTGCGTCGACTATCTTGAGGAGCCCACGTCGGGCGAGGTCATCATCGACGGTACGCCGCTCACCAAAAAGAATCACCTGGAGATGGCCCGCAAGTATAGCTCCATGGTGTTTCAGCAGTTCAACCTGTATCCCAACATGACGGTGCTGGGCAATCTGACGCTCGCGCCCATCAAGCTACAAAAGAAGAGCAAGGAGGAGGCGACCGAGGTCGCCATCGCCGCGCTCAAGCGCGTCGGCATGGCGCATAAGGCCGGCGAGTATCCGCAGAACCTCTCGGGTGGTCAGCAGCAGCGCATCGCCATCGCCCGCGCCCTGTGCACCAAGCAGCCCATCATCCTGTTTGACGAGCCGACTTCGGCGCTCGACCCCGAGATGGTCCAGGAGGTTCTGGACGTTATGATTGAGCTCGCGCAGGAGGACATCACCATGATCTGCGTGACGCACGAGATGGGCTTTGCGCGCCAGGTGGCCGACCGCGTCATCTTTATGGAGGACGGCCGCATCCTGGAGGAGGGCACGCCCGAGCACTTCTTCGATAACCCCGAGAACCCGCGCTGCCGCGAGTTCCTGTCCAAGATTCTGCACTAGACGCGGTGATGGACATGACGGATATGACGAGGACGGCCGTGTCGCGCCGTCACTTTTTGCAGCTGGCGGGCGCCGGCATGCTCGTGCTGACGGGGACCGCGCTCACCGGTTGCGGCAACTCCACCAGTGGCGAGGGTTCCGACAAGGGATCCAAGCTTGCGGCCATCAAGTCGCGCGGCCATCTGAATGCCGGCGTCAAGAAAGATGTTCCCGGCTACGGCTATTACGACACCGCCAAGGGTCGCTTTGAGGGCATGGAAGTCGATTTGTGCTACCAGATTGCCGCTGCCGTCTTTGGCGTGAGCTACAAGGAAGCCCGTGCCCAGGAGCTTGTCGAGTTTACCGACGTAACGCCCAAGACGCGCGGCCCGCTGATCGATAACGGCCAACTCGACGTGGTCGCGGCGACCTACACCATCACCGACGAGCGCAAGAAGAGCTGGGATTTCTCGACGCCGTACCGCACCGACTACGTGGGACTCATGGTCAAGAAGCGTTCGGGCTTTACCTCGATTGAGGACCTGGACGGCAAGGTCATCGGCGTGAGCCAGGGCGCCACCACGCAGGGCCTGATCGAGCAGATGATCAAGGACAACGGCTTTAGCTGCAAGCCCGAGTTTAGGGCCTTTAGCGGCTACCCCATCATCAAGAGTTCGCTCGACGCCGGCAATATCGACGTCTTTGCCATGGACCGCTCCACGCTGGCCGGTTACATGAACGAGACCGTTGAGCTGCTGCAGCCCGAGGTCAAGTTTGGCGAGCAGGGCTACGGCGTGGCGACCAAGAAGGGCTGCGACCTTTCGGCCGTGGTCGATCAGGTGATTTGCGATCGCCTGGCCGATGGCTGGCTCGATCAAGAGGTCAAGACCTGGGGCCTTGTATAGGCGCATCGTCCAAGGAAGGAATCAAATGCTCGAAGGATTATTTGACGCCGACCGTTGGTCGACGACATTTCAAAACATGGGGCCCTTCTGGGAGGGCTTTGGCGTGACGCTGCAGGTGGTTGTTGCCGGTCTGCTGCTGTCGCTGGTGCTGGGCACGCTGCTGGGCGTGTTCTCTACCACTCGCTCGCGCGTGCTGCGCGCCATAAGCCGCGTGTACGTGGAGTTTTACCAGAACACCCCGTTGCCCGTGCAGGTGCTCTTTATGTATATGGCCGGTCCGCAGTTTTTGCAGGCCATAACCGGTGCCGACCAGCCGGTGCGCATCGCGCCGTTCGTGCTGGGCTTCTTGGGTGTGGGTCTGTATCACGCGGCCTATATCTCGGAGGTCATCCGCACCGGTATCGAGGCCGTTCCGCGCGGTCAGATGGAGGCGGCTCAGAGCCAGGGCTTCACCCGTGCGCAGGCGTACTGGTACATCGTGCTGCCCCAGACATTCAAGATCATTCTGCCGCCGCTGTGTAACCAGGCGCTCAACCTGGTCAAGAACACGTCGGTGCTGGCGCTTGTGGCCGGCGGCGACCTTATGTACCGTTCCGACAACTTTGTGAGTCTGTACGGTTACCTGCAGGGATACATCGTCTGCTGCCTTATGTACTTCATCATCTGCTTTCCGCTCGCCATGCTGGTGCAGTGGCTCGAGCGCCGCTCCAAGGAGCGTCCGCGCGGCGTGAGCCTGGCCGAGCTGGGGCTCGACAACGTAGAGGAGGCCTAGCGCATGGAAATCTTCAACGCGACCAACCTGCTCTACATTTGGGGCGGCTTTGTTAAGACCATAGAGATCTCGGCGCTGTCGATCTTTTTCTCGCTCATCTTTGGCACGGTGCTGGCGCTCGTTAAAAGCTATGCGCCCCGTCCATTCCGTATTTTGGTGAGCGCCTATATCGAGCTGTTCCGCTGCACGCCGAACCTGCTGTGGATCCTGTTTATCTACTTTACGGTGCAGGGTTTGGACATTGTGATTTCGACCATCGCCTTTACGCTGTTTACCAGCGCTGTTATGGCCGAGATTGTGCGCGGCGGCCTCAACTCGATTCCGCGCGGCCAGTTTGAGGCAGCGCAGAGCCAGGGCTTCGGCTTCTTTGCCACCATGCGCTATATCATTCTGCCGCAGACGTTTAAGACGATCATTCCAGCGCTGTTTAGCCAGTGCACGACCGTCATCAAGGACAGCTCGTATCTTTCGGGCATTAACGTGGCCGAGCTCATGTACACGGCAAACGTCGTGATGGCCCACGCGATCGACCTGTCGCAGGTGCTTATGCTCTACGGCCTGGTGTTTGCGATGTACTTTGTGCTCAACTTTGGTATCTCGTTGCTGGTTCGAGCTTACCAACGCCGCATCGTAGCCGCATAGCCTGGCTTTCCCTGGCACCCAACCTTGGCCTTCAAACCGTCGCTCGCGTACCAAAGTACGCGTCGCTCCTCTTTCAGGCCAATCTTGGGCACCAGGAAAACCCAGGTACGGTATCGTGGGAATAAGAGATAAACAGCCCTTTTCTCATCTGTTAGAAAGGAATCGCGATGAGCGATCTGGAGAACAAGAAGAATCCTGTGGTCATTACCATCGCGCGCGACTTTGGCGCCGAGGGCCATGAGATTGGCCGCATACTTGCCGACGAGTTGGGGATTCCGCTGTACGATAACGAGCTGCTGGTGCGCGCGTCGCTGCGTGCGGGCGAGTCGCTCGATAAGATGGCCGCCTACGACGAGCGCCTGGCCGTGGAGAACATGGCGTTTCTGCCCGACCGCTACGATGCTCGTTCGTACTCGGACAAGCTATTCCAAAAGATGAGCCAGGTGATTTTGGACCTGGGCGAGACCGAGAGCTGCATTATCGAAGGCCGCCTGTCCGATTATCTGCTTCGCAACAACCCCAACCACATTGCCGTGTTGGTGACCGCACCCTTTGAGGACCGCGTCGAGATCGTGCGCAAGAAGCGCGGCCTTAACAAAAAGAAGGGCGCCAAGCTGGTCAAGCAGCAGCAGAAGGCGCGCGAGGCGTTCTATAAGCGCTATAGTGCCGGCAAGTGGAAGATGACGAGCGGCAAGGACATCGTCGTCAACCGCGCCAAGCTGGGTCGCGAGGGCTGCAAAGACGTTATCGCCGCCGCCTACCGCTACAAAGTGGCTCAGCTCGAAGGCTAACCGACCAAAACCACCACAAAGGGGACAGTTCACAGGCACCTTTGTGGTGGTTTTTGTTTTAGGCCGAGGGGAAGGCCTTGGTGAGACCGGCGCGCGTCTGCGTGTCGGTCTATTGATAAATGGAGCTCAGGTGGCGCTGGACCATGCGCATCGAGATGCCGAGCTCCTCGGCGACCTGCTTGAGCGGGCGTTCATCCTGGGTTACGGCTATGAGCACGTCGACTTCGCGCGGGGTGAGAGCGTGATCGGTGATGAAGGCCTGACGCTGCTCCTCGATATTCGGTGCTGCCAGCGCCTCCTCGGCAAGCTGTTGATGTTTGCGTTCCTGCTCGGTTTGGGGCAGGCGGAACAGGCCGGCTGCCACGAATGCCGCACAGGCGGCGACGAGCAAAATGAGCGCGCCGATCATAATGAGGGCAACGTTATCCGAGGTCACGAGAGCAAGCGAGATGCCCGACGTAGTGAACGCGCACACGTTGTTGGCTGCGCGGCCCATGCCAGCCCACAGCGCAGGCGTATGCATGCGCGGTGCCAGCTGCGTAAAGGTGGCGGTGAAGAACGTGACGAAAAAGCCCGAGCTCAGGTAAAAGACGACAAGGCCCAGGTTGGGATCGGCTCCTGCTTCGACAGCTAAGATCGAAATAGTGGAGAGTACCGTGACGCCGAACATGACGAGTCCCATGTAGCGACGCTCGGCAAGATCAAAGATAAGACCGGCGGCAAGACCGCTCGCTGCCAAAAAGAGGCGCGGCCAGGTCTGCACGGCGATGGTGCCGTGGGCGTTGGAGAACGTGACCACGTTATCGAGAGTAGAGAACAGACAGGCCAGAATCATGACGAGCGCGATGCTCCAACACGCCTGCTTGGCAAGGGCGTGCGATGGCTCAACAAGGGGATTGATGGCGGGGCTGGAGCTCTCAGCAGCCTTTTGGGGAACGACGCTGAGGGCGGAGATGGCGATCGTCGCTGTGCCAAGGACGATGAGCTCTGCGATGCCGCCGCAATTGAGCAGGTTGATGGCGAACTGCATCAGGATGCCCGCGGCATAGGCTGCTCCCGCACCGGTGGCGAGCTTGGGATCGTCTTGGAATGTCGTTGCGAAGGCATGGTGTGCCGCGCCACCCAGTAGGCCGAGTCCGAGGAATGCGAGATATCCCAGAATCTCGAGCGCAAGCGGGCTCGTGGGGGACTGAATCTGAGTCAACCCCAAGATGGCGATGGGGACGGCGGTGCTGACAACTGCCCGAGGCCGGCCTTTGCGCTGTGCGAGCCCGAGCAGCGGCGCATATCCGATAAAGCCGAGCACGCTCGCACCTAGAATAAAGCCCTGTGCGAGCACAACACGTTCGGCGCCGGCGAGTAGCCCGACATTGACGTCGAAGCGAAACTCGGCGGCAAGGAAGGCGAAGGTGAAGAGCGCGAGTGCCAGAAGCGCGTTGATTTTAGGCCTGCTCAGGTTCAAGGACGGTCCTTTGGGTGGACGAATAATCGTGTCCTCGATTGTAGCGTTCCCGGGACGAGTGTGGCGATGGCGAAATCATATTGACTTAAACCGCAGGTAGAGGCCTGGGTTCACATCTACGAACCTAGGCATACGGAGTCATTTGACACATCTTGGTGGTACAGAATCACCGCAAAGGGGACAGGCACCTTTGTGGTGGTATGGCCCATCGACCAAGGAGGCCGTTATGTACGGAAACCACTTTGACAAGCAAACCCAACGCGAGCGTACCTGCTCGCTGGTTCACGGTACTTGGCGTTGTGTGGGTGCCAAAATCGCTTGCGCTGGCGCGTGTGCGCTTATGGTCGGCCAGCTGCTGCTGCCGAGCGTGGCGCTTGCGACCGAATGTGACGATTCCGTCGCTGCGATGGGCGAGGTTGCCGCGGCTCCGGTGACGCCGACGGTTGCGGAGGATACGGCTGCAACGACCGCACCGGCTGCTTCGACCGCGCCTGCAACCGATGCTGCTCCGACGGTACAAGCCACCGTTGAGCCTCAGCAGACAATCCCAGCCGATGCCGCCAATGAGTCTAGCGGTTCGGCGCTCGCTGAGCAAAACGCTTCTGGCGACGACAACGCCGCCACGCCGGCGAATGACGCCATCATGCCCTGCGGTGTGACCGATGTGACAGGCGGGAGCGGCGTTAGGGTCAATATTACGGTGCGGAACAATTACACCGACATCAAGAAAGAAGAAACGATTGAGTATGTGGAGGGGATTGCCCTTGTAGATGGAGACCAGTCTGCTCTCGATGGTAGCGCTTTGACTTTTATCGGCCTGGGGGACTTGATCGTCCATGCGGCGTATGACAGTGCGAGCAATAAAACAACGCTTACCCTGGATATCAGCAAGATTCAGAGACAGAAGGAGGAGCAGAAGTACTTTACGGAGTACAAGGAGAATAAGTCCAAGATGACGACCACCTATGATGGATCCAAGCTTACGTATACGGGTACAGAGCCCGGGAATATCATCATCGGTGATCCGGACGACGCCTTTAAAGGAGACACCGAGGCGACCGGGAAACCCACTATTAACGAGATCCGGGATGACTACTACACCCGCACCCATGTCTACGAGAGGGCGTGCCTTGTTATCCCGGCAGCGGAATCAGAATCGGAATCCATCTCCTTTGCCAATGTTCAGAATACGAACTTCAATTGGCAGCTGGATACTGGTCCGCAGGCGACGGCAGGTGTCCCTAACTACGATGCAGATAAATACGAAATCGCTTATGAATGCTGGCAGGAATTTGAAAACAACGAACCCGTTGCTGCCTGGTATTCCGATAACGGCTCACATGGTTCCCTGCCGACTATTACAAAGTTTAAAAGCGGGAAAGAGTACGTGTATTCTCTTATGCTGAAGCCAAAAGACGGATATTCCTTCAGCGATGAAACCGTTGTTACCGTAAACGGGGAAACCGTAAAGTCGAGTCTAAGCGGAGAATTCCTGTATGTCCCTGCTATTAAAACAATTACGATGCCTGCTTCGTCGGAAAACGAAGCTCTTGAGAATCTAAACGTCAACGATGTGAAAATCGACTACGCGCCCGGCGAGGCGCCGCGTGCGACCGCGACGATTCCTGCCGCCGATGCCGATAAGTATGAGATCGCCTATGAGTGCTGGGAAGAGATGGATGGCAGCGACCCTGCGGAGCTCAAGCCCGTTGCCTTCTGGTATTCCGACCCCGCAAAGTACACGCCGGGCATGAAGAAGATTGACCACTTCGAGGAGGGCAAGTTCTACATGTACTCCGTTGAGCTGAGGCTCAAGGGCGACAATACCGTGTCTGATGGCTGCGAAATGAACGTCAACGGCCATTGGGCGCACCACATCAAGACCGTCGACGGCGTCTTCGCACCAAACGCCGACAATATGCTGTGCGAGCAGCCGATCGACGAATGGCGGGCCATCGACGTTATCGAGATCAACGGCGCCACGACCACCTTCAAGGCAGGCGATAAGCCGATCTTTACGGCGAATGTTCCGACGGGTTCCAACTCCCTTCCTCAGTGTGAGTTCTGGACGGGCAGCGATGGCAGCGAAGTGAACTCTCAGAAGTTCTGGGATCAGAACATCACGAATCACATCGACGTCTTTAAGCCCGGCGTGACCTATCGCTACGGTATCTACCTCAAGTCCGCGCGCGGCTTCTACTTTACGCCCGACACCAAGCTGGTGATCAACGGCCAGGAGTGCGGCTACCAGGTCGCGGATAGCGTATCCGATGAGGACAGCGGCTGGATCTACACCCTGTGGCTCAACACCGATCTGACCTTTACGCCCGAAGCCACGCCCGCTTCCGATCCGCAGCCTACGCCGGATCCCAAGCCGACGCCGCAGCCTGGGGTGAAGCCCGCGGCCAAGCCCGAGGTGAAGCCCGCGGCCAAGCCGGCCACGACAACCGCCACGATCAAGACGGTTGAGAAAACCACGCAGGCCAAGAAGGTCGATGCTGTCCTGGCTACCACGGGGGATACCACCGCGATGACGGTCGCCGCCCTAGGCATCGCCGGCGCAACCGTAGCCGCCGTCGGCATCGCCGCGACCAAGCGCCGCAAGCGTTAGAGCTGGGTGACGGCTCTCGTTCTCGGCCTCAGCAAAATCTCAATCTGTAACACCAAACTGCCCAAAACGGCTCTAGATGTTACAGATTGAGATGAACCGAATGGCCGCCAATCTAATGTCTCGATCCGTAACACCAAGCGGGGAATTTGACCTCTAACTGTTACAGATTGAGACTAACTGGCCGGCCAAGTCCAGAACCGCCACAAAGGTGCCTGTCCCCTTTGTGGCGGTTTGCGCAGGTAGAACGGTAGGTTCGTATATATGAACCTACCGTTCGCTTTGTTTTTGGACAACGATTACGCTGGATGACTTTTGGTTTGCAGGAAAGGAACGACCATGAGGTGGACTACTGTTCGAGCGCTTTGCCGCCGCCTGACCATTGCCGCGGTGACCCTCACTATGGTGACGGGCTCGTTGCCTGCGGGCGCGTTTGCTGAGGTGCTCACCATCGATAGCACCTTTGTGCAGACGGATGTCGACCAAGTAGACACCGCCGACGCCGCCGACGCCGCGCCCGATGCCGATGCCGCCAACGCTGCCGACCCCGCGCCCGATGCCGATGCCGCCAACGCTGCCGACCCCACAGCGCTCGAGGCCGGTGACACCCCTACGCCCCCGGCCTCCGAGATTGCATCGGCGGCGGGCCTGACGGGCGCCGGACAGACCGAGAGCACACCTGCGGGTACGCTTGCCACCGATCTTGTCGAGGGCAAGGAGCTCGCCGAGCAGCAAAAGCAAGAGGAGGCTTCCGGCACCGAGGCGACCTGGAACGAGGAACTTGAACTCTGGGCAACCTCGAAGGGCGCCACGGGCGTAAAGGACGAATACGACGATGGCTACGTGGCCGACGAGCAGACCCCCGCGCAGTACTACTTCTCGATTGATAGCCTCACCAACGAAATTTCTATCGAGTATGGCGACGCGGGCATTACCACGTTGGAGGTGCCCTCGACCATCGACGACAAAAATGTCGTAAGCCTTACGGGTATGGGAAGCGCTGCGCTCACATCGATCACCTTCGCCCCTAATTCGCATGTCCGCTCGGTTGGAGGCTTGGGCGGCAGCAGCATCAAAGAAATCGCACTGCCCGATTCGGTCGAGGAGCTCAAGAGCTATGCATTCTACAAAAGCAAGACGCTCCAAACGGTAACCTGGCCCAACAACGCGGCCTTTACCACGATTCCCGAGCAGGCCTTTAAGGAATGTGAACAACTTGACGACAATGTGGTGGCAACGCTGCCGCCTTCGGTCAAAACTATCGACTATCTTGCATTCGCCTATTGCGGCGTGCCACAGTTCTATGTCTCGGACACAACGGTACTCACCTTTACGCAGATCGATGTGCCGGGCACGGTGGAGCGGATTGAGCAACATGCCTTTGACGGGTGCTCCTTTGTGTCGTCGGTGACGATTGGCGATGGTGTCAAATCTATCGGGGCGCTCGCGTTCGCCTCTCTTGATCCTGCGATTGCCGGCAAAGAGATTGTGCTACCCAAAAGCGTGGAAATGATAGAGTGGGGAGCTTTTGAGAACACGAGATACGGAAACGAGACGAACCATAATGCCGTTGTCCTGCGCGTGATGAACCCCGATCTTCAGTTTGGTGAGGCGGGATATCCGGGCGACTATAATGAGCGCGTGACAATCGATGGCGTAACGTATGCGATTCCCTTTAGTGAAGGCCAGATCATCTATGCCTATGCGACCGATTCGGCTGGCAACCCCTCGATGGTCAAAAAGCTTGCCGATGCCGTGGCCGATCGCAAGGACTCCGTCGATTCCTCGAAGCCTGCTTACACGTTTGAGTGGATGGGCGAGGCGGCCCAGGTGACGGGCAAACTTCCCCAGAGCGCGACGGCTACACTCGTGCAGGCGGGGCAGTCCACGCCGCTGGCGGTTGGCGATGACGGCAGCTTTACAGCGGACGCTCTCTCCAAGACAGCAGCCACCCTGCGCATTTCGCTCAGCGGTTACTATGACATGGTGCTGGCGCGCCCGGGCGACCAGATGACGGGCACATGGAATATCGGAGAGATTAAGGCGGAGGACTTTACCAAGATTCCGGCCTCGCGCGCGATTGAGCTCAACGTGGGCTATCTTGAACCGATTGTGGGCCAGGATAAGACCGAACGCATTGAGCTCGATAGTCTCGATAAGATCGATCTGACGGTGAAGAGCGGCGGCAAGACGCTTAAGCCTGCCAAGGGTGACAAAGAAAACGACTTCCGTATCCAAGGCACAGCGCTTGTGGTGTCGCAGGCCATTGCCGACGCGGACCAGGATCTGGAGATAACGCTCGAGCCCAAAGACAGCCTCAGGCTGGGTGGGGCGACGGCGACGGTGAAGCCTTCGGCCGGCAAGGTCGATATCGACTTGAAGCCCTGGGGCACGGCGACGGTCACGACCAGGGGCGACTACCAGGGCGCCAACCGCGTGCTGGTGTTCCGTACGTCCGACGGCAAGCTCGTTGCCGACGGTGTCACCTATTTGATGGGTTACGAAGACGATGGCACCACGCCTATCATGAAGGCCGAGACGCCGCGCCTCAAGGCCGGTTCGTACACCATCGTCGCCTTTAACAAGACGAGCTACGACATCCAAGCGACGAGCTATTCCACGTTTAGCCGCCTAGGGCTGACCGTGGGTAAGCATATCGCGCAAAAGCAGGTGAAGATTGAGGACGGCAAACAGCTCGACGTGACGCTCGACGTCCCCACGTTTGACGTGGAGACGTATCGTGCCGAGCGTGGGCTGACGGCGGGCTCGGTTATCGCTGATTCGTCCGCGGTCGTTGGCGTGGAGACCGAGCTGCGCATTCATTACGAGCTCAAGGACAGCCAGGCTGCCAAGATTGAGATTCCGCTGGCCAAGGATGCCGTCGAGGATGTGTCCGCAGGCGCTCGCGAAGCCGGCGCCAGCTCCGATGCCATGTGGGCTGGCACAACTTGGGAGGGCGACAACCTCGTTCTCGATATGAAGAAGGGCATGGGCGCCGATGTGTTTGTGCGCTTTAAGCCTAAGGCCGCGGGCATCTATGCCATCTCGCCGCTTATTACGCTAGGCGAGGTGACATTGCCGCTGGGAAGCACCACACTCGAGGTTAGCGGATCGCGCATCGAGGTCGACAGCACCGACGTCCACAGCCTGCTGGGCAATGTGGCCTACGTTTATGCGGCGCCCGGCAAAAGCGTGCAGCTTACCGTGGGCGCGGGCGCCTCGACCGCAAAGTACACTGGCAAGACCAATAAACTCGGCCGTGCCAAGATTGAATACGACCTGCCGCAGGATACGCTTGCCGCCGAGCGCGTGATGCTCGAGGCACGCGTGGGGTCGACCGACGTCGCCGCGGCTACCGCAGAGGTGACGGCTCGCAATTATGTGCGCTATGTTCCGGGCGCTTCGGTCTGGAACTTTGATGTGACGTATCGTGGCGGTACGCAAAACCTGGTCAAGGACGGCAAGGACACCGGCAAGAGCCTGTGGACCTTCCATCATCTGCCACAAAAGAAAAACGCCTACTGGACCTTTGACATCACGCTCGAGGTGGGAAACGAAGAGGCCGCCGACACGCTCGACCTGTACGTGGACTGCGTGGATGGCAAGACGGTGACGATTCCTCTGACTCAAAAGTCGCGCGAGGGCACCCGTGTGCGCTATGTGGCGGAGTATGTGGACGAGGGGTATCTCAAGCTGCTCGACGAGTTTAACAAGGCGAATGACTCGACCTATGTGAACTGCGGCAACTTTGAGCAAATCTTTATGTCGCAGACCTATCGCATCTCCAATGCTCAGCTTATGACCATGCTGAATTTTGACGCCAACGCTTCGGCCAAAAAGCATTCTGCCGCGGCCGAGGAGCGCCAGCAGGAGTTCTCGAATGCCGTGCAGCAGTGGCACGAGTATATGATGGATAACTCGTTTAATGATGTCGACGAGGCCTTTAACGACGCGATTGACCAGATGGTCGCCGATGCGTTTGCTGAGGAAGAGAAGGACGGTAAAGAGGACGAAGCCAGCAAGGAGGGCGAAGCCCAAGATGGAGCTGTCCGTAAGGCTCGTCGCGCCCCTGCTGCCAGCGACGGCGAGGGTGATGATGCTGGCAACGACGAGGCCGCGCAGTTTGCCGCCGAGCTTAAGGCTGCGGTTGGCGGCTCGTCGGCGCTGCTGACCAAGCAGGGCGACAGCTATGGCGTCAATGTGGACAAGATGATCTTTGAGGACGCGTACGGCACCGGCGAGGATTGGTACCAGGAACTCGCGTCGGCCCAGGGTGCAAGCGCGGCGGACGCGGCGGCGCTCAAGGAGCTTGTTGACCATGCATCGCGAGCGGAGTTTATTGCCCAGCAGGCCGAGGATCTGGTGGGCCAGTCGATGGGTATCGGCCAGCTCAACCAATACGGAAGCTGGAATGACGCAACCGCTGCGGCGCTCAACAAGTGTGCGGGCATTAAGGCCAGCGAGTACAACGGCCAGTCGACGAGCGGGTTTAACGATTTGGGCCAGGCGCTCGGCAGCTCGCTGAGCTACAAGGCGGCTGACGACGATACCGTCAAGGGCTTTAAGGTCGCCGCGCCCGATGGCGACGAGACCGCTTACATTGAGTCTGAGTTTATCGAGAACTCCAATAACAACAAAAACCAGGCGCTGCTGTTTAACTCGATCGCCATGCAATGCGACATTTTGGACAATCTGTACGATAACTGGAACGTAGTCCACAGCCTCAATAACTCTACGATTCGCGGTTGGCTTATGGCTTGGAAGCGCAACGGTGACGTCAGCGCCCACATGAAGCTCATCCGCACGATTCGCTCACTCAAGGGCTATAAGATCGAGTGCGAGATGTTCGGCCAGGTCTTTAAGACCGATGCGTGGAAGGCAGCCGGACAGGCGTTTCCCGCGGCGACCCAGGGCATCGGAATCTTTACCGGCATTTACGGCGTGAACGATGCCAGCAAGAACTGGGAGAACGTGAACGTCCGTATGCAGAAGGTGAAGGGCGAGCGCGAGGGCTATGAGCTTCAGCATACGCGCTTGCTTGCCAAGCCCGAGAAGACCGAGGATGACTGGAAGTGCATTTACGCGCTGCGTGATGCCATGGAGAAGGCGCGTGCGTTTGAGGATCTGCTGTATCGCCAGCTCTGCCACGACAGCACCGATGTGGCGGTGGGCTCCATTATGACAATCGCCGGCGTGCTGACGGCCGGTTCGGCGGGTACTGTGGTGGGCGCTGCCTATGACGCGGCTTCGACGAGTGTGGGCTCGGAGCGCGCGATTAAGCTGACCAATGCCGAATGCGCCTACGATGTTGCCTGCGAGCAGGTGGAGCGCGCGTGCCAGAATCGTATTACGGTCAACTGGGGTGAGCTGACCGATGCTGAGGTCTATAACGCCAACAAGGACGGCTTGATCTCGGACGAGAAGATGCAGTCGATCTTCGAGGCGCGTTACCGCCATGTGGCCGCCAAGGCTGCACCCGACCCTGCGGGCGTGGTGTACGAGGGCCTGCTGTCCAATACGGTCAAGGGTGCGACGGTTGAGCTGTGGAGCGCCGACGATGCGGCCGGCACCAATGCCACGCGTTGGGATGCCGAGGAGTATGAGCAGGACAATCCGCTTGCAACGGGTGCGGACGGTGCGTACAACTGGAATACGCCGACCGGATGGTATCAGGTGCGCGTGACCAAGGACGGGTATGAGGAGGCGCGTTCGGCTTGGCTGCGCGTGCCGCCGATTCAGACTGAGGTGAACATTGGTTTGGTGTCGACGGCGGCGCCCGAGGTAGCTTCGGTCCATGCCTATACCGATTGCGTCGAGGTTGAGTTTACGCAGTATATGGATGCGAGTGACGATGCCCTGGTCGCATTGTGCGCGCAGGGCTTGGGCGACGTGACGTATACGTGGCTCGACAAGCAGGACGATCCCAATGGCAGGCCGCTGTCGCGCGTGCTGCGTATTCGCTATGCCGATGCGTGTGAGGCGGGCTCGACGGTGTCGTTTGAGCTCGACGGTGCTCGGAACTATGCCGGCACGGCCATGTCGCGCTGGGCAAGCGGGGAGCTTGCCGTGGGCGTTCGTGCCGACAAGCTCAAGCTCAACGTGGAACAAGCTGTGACCATGCTTGAGGGCGGCGACTTTGAGCTGGTGGCACATGTGACCGATAAGGCGGGCAAGCCGTTTGCGGGCGCCAAGGTTAGTGTTGGGCTGGAATCCTCGGCTATCTGCTCTGTCGATGCCACCCAGGCCGTGACGGGCGAGGACGGCGCGGCGACGTTTATGTTGCACGGTGCCCTGCCCGGCTTGACGACGTTGACGGCGACGGTGGACGGCACGGCGCTGTCCAAGCAGGTCGACGTTCGCGTGTCTGCCGAGGCAGTGCGACCGGCGCGACCGGTGGCGACGATTGGTGCGACGACGTTTGGTGCATGGTCGCCCAAGGAGAACTACATTACGGTGCCCAAGGGCACGAAGCTGGAGCTTTCGGCGGAGGATGGCGCGACCATTTGGTACACCACCAACGACACCTGCCCCTGCCGTGACGAAGGCCGCGTAAAGTACACCGAGCCTATTGTGCTTGATAGCAACATGTATGTGCGCATTGCGGCGCAGCGTCCCGGCATGTCGTACAGCGAGTATTCGGAGCGCTTGAACATTACGATTACGGTGACCGATGAGGCGGTGCCTGAGCCCAAGCCGGAGCCCGGGCCGGAGCCCGAGCCCAAGCCGGAACCCAAGCCGACGCCTGGCAGCGGCGAGCAGGGTGGCGGTGCGGATGGCTCTGGCGGTACCGGGGTTCCTGCGGGTGGTTCGACTTCGACGACGACAACGGTGACGACGGACAAGTCCAAGGGTAAGGGCAAGAACGGTAAGAAGTCCGATAACGCTGCGCTCGTCAACACGGGAGACGCCACTGCGATGACGGTCGCCGCCCTGGGTATCGCCGGCGCAACCGTTGCCGCCGCCGGTGTTGCCGCGACCAAGCGCCGCAAGCGCTAGGTTTTTGGCGACAGCGCCCATCCTCGGCTTATGCAAAATCTCAATCTGTAACACCAAGCTGCCCAAAACGGCTCCAGGTGTTACAGATTGAGATGAACTGTTCAGCCGCCAGCCTAACGTCTCGATCTGTAACACGTAGCGAGGAATTTGGCCTCTAACTGTTACAGATTGAGATGAACGGGCGGACGTTCGCACAATATCTTGATCTGCAACAACTACGAGGCTCAACAGGGTCTGGCTGTTACAGATTGAGACAAACGTCGGAATTGGTTCGCCGGCCAAGTCCCCAACCACCACAAAGGTGCCTGTCCCCATCGTGGTGGTTTGGGCGGTCGGCATAGAAAAAGTCCCCGCCGGGCGTGTGCTCGACGGGGACTTTGCCGTTTGATGGCTAGCGCTGTGGGTGATTACTCGCCCAGCAGGCTCTTGGTGATGGAAGCAGCGGCCTTCTTGCCGGCGCCCATCGCCAGAATGACCGTAGCGGCACCGGTGACGATGTCGCCGCCGGCCCAGATGCGGGGATCGGTGGTCTGGCCGGTCTCCTCGTCGGCAACGATGTAGCCCCACTTGTTGAGCTCCATCTTGCCGCCGATCTTGGCAGCGAAGGGGTTGGCGTTGGTGCCGATAGCCGAGATCGCGACGTCGCAGGGGATTTCCTCGATGGCGCCCTCGATGGGCACCGGGCGCCGACGGCCGGACTCGTCGGGCTCGCCGAGCTCCATCTTCTGGACCTTGACGGCGCACACGGAGCCGTCCTCGCCAGCGACAAACTCGAGCGGGGAGACGAGCGGCAGGACCTCGACGCCCTCGGCCTTAGCATGGTGCAGCTCGGCGCGACGGCAGGGCATCTCGTCCTCGGTACGACGGTAGGCGATGATGGCGTGCTCGGCGCCCAGGCGCTTGGCGGTACGGACGGCGTCCATAGCCACGTTGCCGCCACCAAAGACGACGACGTTCTTGCCGTGCTTGGTGGGGGTGTCGTACTCGGGGAACTTGTTGGCCTTCATCAGGTTCACGCGGGTGAGGTACTCGTTGGCGAAGAAGACGTTGGGCAGGTTCTCGCCGGGGACGTTGAGGAACTTGGGCAGGCCAGCGCCGGTCGCCACGTAGATGGCGTCGAAGCCCTGCTCGAACAGCTCCTCGGCCGTGGCCATGTTGCCCACGACGGAGTTGTACTCAAACTTGACGCCCATGTCCTCCAGGCCGTCAATCTCGCGCTTGACGACTGCCTTGGGCAGACGGAACTCGGGGATGCCGTAGACCAGCACGCCGCCGCCGGTAAAGAATGCCTCAAAGACGGTGACGTCAAAGCCGTTGCGGGCGAGCTCGCCGGCGCAGGTGATGCCGGACGGGCCGGAGCCGACGACGGCGACCTTCTTGCCGTTCTTGGGGGCCATCTTGGGCGTGGAGGCGAGCTCGGGGCGGTCACCCAGGAAGCGCTCGAGCTGGCCGATGGCCACGGGCTCGGACTTCTTGCCACGGATGCACTTGCCCTCGCACTGGTTCTCCTGCGGGCAGACGCGGCCGCAGATGGCGGGAAGCATGGAGTCCTCGCGGATGGTATCGAGGGCGCCGCCAAAGTCCTTCTCGCGGATCTGCTCGATAAAGCGGGGAATGTTGATGTTGACGGGGCAGCCCTCGACACAGAACGGCTTCTTGCAGTTGAAGCAGCGCTCGGCCTCGGCCAGCGCCATCTCCTCGGTGAAGCCCTTGTCGACGGGGCGGAAGTCGCAGGCGCGCTCGGCAGCCGGCTCCTCGTTATCGGGGGTGCGGGGCGACTTCATATCGGCAACGAAACGACCGTTAACTAGTGGCATGCGCAGCTCTTTTCCTCATAGGCCTTGAGGGACGCGCCCTCTTCGGAACGGTAAGCGGCCTGGCGGGCACGAAGGTCATCCCAGTCGACCAGGGTGGCATCGAAGTCGGGGCCGTCGACGCAAGCGAACTTGGTCACGCCGCCCACCTCGACGCGGCAGCAGCCGCACATGCCGGTGCCGTCAACCATGATGGGGTTGAGCGACGCGGTGATGGGGGTGTCGTACTTCTGGGCGGTGAGGGTCGAGAACTTCATCATCGGAACGGGGCCGACGCAGAAGACCTGGCTCACGGCCTTGTCCTGCAGCAGGCGCTCCAGCGGAGCGGTGACAACGCCCTGCTCGCCGTAGGAGCCGTCATCGGTGGTGATATGGATGTGGTCCTCGTCGAGGAGCTCGCGGAACTGGTCCTCCATGAGCAGGAGGTCCTTGGTGCGGGCGCCCATGATGGCGTGCACCTCGTGGCCGGTCTCGACCAGGTGCTTGGCGACCGGGAAGGCAATTGCCAGGCCGACGCCGCCGCCAATGACGGCGCAGGGGCCCTCGGCCATCTCGGTGGGAACGCCCAGCGGGCCCACGACGTCGCGCAGTGACTCGCCGGCCTCATAGGTGGACAGCATCTCGGTGGTCTTGCCGATCACCATGAAGATGAACTCGACCCAGCCCTCGTCACCGTTCCAGCCGGCCAGGGTAAACGGGACGCGCTCGCCCGTCTCGTTGGCGCGGACCATGAGGAACTGTCCAGCGTGCGCATGCTTGGCGATTGCAGGCGCCTCGATGCGGAACTTGAACACCTTCTCCGAGAACTGCGTCTTCTCCAGGATCTTATACATAGAACCCCTCTCTTGTTAGGGCTGCCGAACCGTGCCTCCACGGAAATGGACGGTAGCCCGAATAAAACCGTACGCGCACAGGCGTTGTGCAGACATACGGTGCAAATTATACCCTCATGGACATGCCGTTTACGTGTATCTTCGGCGGTTGGGAAAAGGGTTTATCCACTTCGACCTACCAAATAGGGATAGGTTTATTTTGGTCGGTTTTATCAGGCAAAACGGCAAAGGGGGCCGGCCTCGGGTTGTGATGAGGCCGGCCCCCTTTGGGGTGTTATGCGTGTATGGCAGCGCGGGGTTTATTGCGATGCGGCCACCGGGGCGTTTCTGTAGATAAAACCTGCCAAAATAAACATCCCTAAATGGTAGGTTTTAGTGCTTGCCGTTGGAGGAAGCGGCGCCGTTGACGTGGTCGCGGGCATAGATCACGCCGTGCACGATGGCGAGACCGGCGGCGACGGCGGCGCGGGCGCAGGTGTCCTGGAAGTCCTCGGCCTCGCGGGCGCGCAGCTGCTTGAGCACATAGTCTGCCACGGCCATCTTGCCGGGAGGGTTGCCGATGCCGATGCGGATACGGCTAAAGTCGCGGCTGCCCATCTTGTCGATGATGGAGCGCAGGCCGTTGTGGCCGGCGTGGCCACCGCCCACCTTGACGCGCACGTCACCGGCGGGAATGTCAAGCTCGTCGTGGATGACGAGCAGCTCCTCGGCCTTGATCTTGTACTCGCGGCAGAGCTTGGAGATGGGTCCGCCCGAGGTATTCATATACGACTGCGGCTTGACCAGCACGATCTGGCGCTTGCCACCCTCTTCCTCGGGATCGTTGATGTTGATGAGTGCGACCTCGGCGCCGGCCTGGTTTTTCCAGTACGTGACGCCGGCCTGACGGGCCAGCTCGTCAATCGCCTTAAAGCCGGCGTTGTGGCGGGTCTCGGCATATTCCTCGCCCGGGTTGCCAAGCCCGGCAACCATGCGAATCTTAAGCGGCTGTGCAGCTGCCATGTTCATCCTTTCGTTGATTTGTCGCCTGCTATGGTGAGCGACCCTGTTGCCGCTGTCAAATGGAGGGCAATTGAGGTGAGTTGAGGGCGTTTGAGCGGTTGCAGGAAACCGGGGTGGACAGTTAGTTCAGATTTGTATAAAGCAAGAGGCTCTCGGCTGCCAAAATCGGAGACATGGAGCCGTTTCGGTGCTTTGGGGCGCACGTTTTGCGCTATTTCGAAGCCATTCGAGCCTTTAAATGAGGTGATTGGCCCCGAGATGGCAGCAAAGCGCCTTGAAATAAGCCGTCTGTTTATACAAATCTGAACTAACTGTCCAGCCTTGCTCGGCGATGTTGTCGAGATACGCTTTCTAGACCGGCGCGAGGCCGATTCCGGCCCGAAGGGCGTTGAGCCATGCGGCTTGACGTTTGCGATAACCCTTGATGCGATAGCGGAACCGAACCCCAGCGAGTCGATGCATCATTTGTGCGAAGGCTTCGAGCGCAACAAGGTCTTTCATTTGGTCGCGATTGATAACCAGGACGTGGATGCCCATTGCCTTGAGTCCATTATTTCGATTGCCATCGTGGATGCGAGCATTTTGAAGCTCATGCCCAATTCCGTTGTATTCGTTGTCGACTCCGGCTGCCGGGCAATATAGGTCGCAGATGGCATAGGGGATGCCTGAGGACATGTTGACCGCAAGAGTGTCGAAGTCGATTCGATGGTTGAGTAGCAGGCCTCCCATGGGCAGGCTGCAGCATCCGAATCCGCCAAAGCGCATGGGCGCGCCCAGGACGGCGAACATTAAGGACTCCGCTGGGGATGCGGATCCTGCTCGGGCGAGTCTGACGGCCGTGCGAAACGAGGCGTAGGAGCTACTTTTGGCAAACTGTGCGACTGCCTCGAGCTCATTTATGGTTGTGGCAGGCTCGCATTTGTAGTGCGCCTGTTCGTAGCGGGTTTCGTCTTGCTTTCCGGGTGCCGGCTGGCCGCCATGACAATCAAGATCGTCCATCGCTTCGGAGCTACCGGCCTTGGGCCACGTGTCGTCGTGGGCGATGGGGTTGGTTATCTCGGGCGGAAGGGAGTAGGACCCCAGCAGCTCCATGAGAAGCATCAGGACTTTGGCTACAGGCTCATTCCTAGAGCACAACATGGCTGTCATGGCGGGAGACGTTGCGTAGATGTCAGCTTCGATGTGCATGATTGCTTCCGCGGGAAGCGGGGCGGTGACGCTGTGCTGGAGAAGACGTCCGTCGGGCCGTCTGTTGTTGCCGCCGGCAACAAGGAGATCTAGGCGCTCGGAGTCGTCTTCGCTCCAGGCGTCAAGCATCGCAAGAGCTACAAAGTCTATGGCGTCCTTGTTGGGAACACAACTTGCAAGGGCTTGTGCCTGTTGCCTGTCATCGATGATGCCCCACGGAAGCGCAGAGTACGCCCGTCGAGCGCGGCGAATTGCGCGGAGGGCGGAGAAATGTGAGATCACAGTGGTCATAGCTATAAAGTACTAAGCCGTCGGCGAAATGATGCAGCCGTGGCGTTCTTTTCGCTCAAAGGGGCGTCGTGCGCCGCAGACGGTAGCAGATCGTGCGAGGGGCCTTGAAAAAGCGGGGCTCAGGGCGCTTGTTTGACCTTGGAGGCATGGATCGAGATAGGTGTTGGACAGTTAGTTCAGATTTGTATAAGGCGATTGAAGCGTTCCGCCATTGTCGAAGGGTTCGGTGGGCAAAATAGAGTGAATGGCATAGTGAAGACGTCCATAAGAGGAGAGATTGGCCGAGATTATGCCGGCAGGTGAACCTTTGGCGCATCAAGTGGTCCATGTGGGCGCCCAAGAAAATACAAATTTGAACTAATTGTCCAGGGAAGGTTGGCGAGGGATAGAAAAAGGGTCGGAAGCGAGCTTCCGACCCTTTAAAAGCATCAAAGATGATGCGATGCGTGGCAGGCTACAGCGCGAAGTCGCCGCCGACGAGCGTGGAGACGGGCTCCTCGTGGTAAACGGCGGAGATGGCCTGAGCGAACTCCTCGGCGACCGAGATGGTCTTAATCTTGCCGCCGACCTCGACGGGAATGGCATCGGTGACGACGCACTCGACGATGGGGGCGTCGTTCAGACGCTCGATGGCCGGACCGGAGAAGATGCCGTGGGTGGCGCACACGTAGATGTCGCCGGCGCCCATAGCCTTGAGCTCCTTGACGTTGGCGCACAGGGTGCCAGCGGTGTCGATCATGTCGTCGTTGATGATGCAGGTCTTGCCCTTGATGTCACCGATGATGCCCATGACCTCGGCGGCGTTGTGGCGCGGACGGCCCTTGTGGGCGATGGCCAGGTCGCAGCCGAGCATGTCGGACAGCTTCTTGGCGGCCTTGGCACGACCCACGTCGGGGGAGACGACAACCAGGTTGTCGGTGTCGAAGTGCATGTCGTTGTAGTACTGGCCAAACAGCGGCAGCGCAGACAGGTGGTTAACCGGGATATCAAAGAAGCCCTGGATCTGACCCTGGTGCAGGTCGAGGGTGATGATGCGGTTGACGCCGGCACGCTCGAGCAGGTTGGCGACGAGGCGGGCGGTGATGGGCTCGCGCGGGCCGGCCTTGCGGTCCTGGCGGGCATAGCCGTAGTGGGTGATAACGGCGGTGATGGAGCGGGCGGATGCGCGCTTGGCAGCGTCGGTGGCGATGAGCAGCTCCATGAGCATGTCGTTGACATTGCCGCCGGCCACGGACTGAATCAGGAAGACGTCGGCGCCGCGGACGGTCTCGTCGTAGCGGGCGTAAATCTCACCATTGGCGAACTGCTTTAGCGTAAGGCCCGAAAGCTCGACCCCAAGGTACTCAGCAATCTTCTGAGCGAGGGGACGGTTGGAGGAACCGGAATACACGCGGATGGACTTGCGCATATTCTCCGACTTCTCGGGATCATTAATCGGCATTACCCTTCTCCTTTATACATCGAATGCCATATAGATGCCTTTTTGCATTGTAACCGCGCGGCGGGGTTAATCGGGTCTTGATAACGTCTTTACCGTCAACGGACACGAACCGACCACTCATCCGGTCGCGCAGGTCAGCATAGAAAAAGGAGCCGTCCCCATGGGAACAGCTCCTTTTGTGCTTGGTAAAACGTTATACCTCGTCGTCCTCGTGCAGGCGGCGGCGGTAATCGGCGGCCCAGCCCTCAATATTTACCTGACGGGCGCGACCCAGGCCGAGTGCGTCAGCCGGAACCGGCTCGGTAATGACGGAGCCGGCGGCCACGAGCGCGCCGTCGCCGATCTGGGCGGGCGCGACCATCATGGTGTCGGAACCGATGAAGGCATCCTTGCCGATGACGGTCTTGTGCTTGTGCACGCCGTCGTAGTTGCAGGTGATGGAGCCCGCGCCCACGTTGACGCCGGCGCCCATGGTGGTGTCGCCGATGTAGGACAGGTGCGGAACCTTGGAGCCCTCGCCGATCGTGGACTTCTTGATCTCCACGTGCGTGCCGGCCTTGGAGCCGTCGAGCATGTGGGTACCCGGGCGCAGGTAGGCGCGCGGGCCGCAGTCGACGCCGTTCTCGATGACGGCTTCGATGGCGATGGTCTCGTCGATGGTGCAGCCGCTGCCGACGGTGGTGTCGGTGAGGCGGCTGTTGGGGCCGAGCTGGCACTCCTCGCCCACGGTGACGTGGCCGATCAGATGCGTCTGCGGCCACACGACGGTGTCGCGGCCGATAACGGCATCGGGGCCGATCCAGGCCTGCGTGGGGTCGATGAAGGTAACGCCCTCGGCCATCCAATGCTCGTTGATGCGGTCGCGCGCGATGGCGGTAAGCTGTGCGAGCTGGATGCGGCTGTTGACGCCCAGGCCGTCGCGGTAGTCGTCACAGTGGAAGATGGAGACTGCCTGGCCGTGGCCTTTGAGGATCTCGAGCATGTCGGGCAGATAGTACTCGGATTGTGCGTTGTCGTTGCCAATCTCGTCGATGTGGGCGGCGAGCTGCGCGCCGTCGAAGGCGTAGCAGCCGGCGTTGCACTCGAGCAGCGTGGCGGCCTGCTCGGGCGTGCAGTCCTTCTGCTCGATGATGCGCTCAATCTGGCCGTCGGCACCCAGCTTGATGCGGCCGTAGCCGAAGGGGTCGGGCGGGGTCATGGTCATGACGGTGCAGGCGAGCTCGCCGGTAGCGACGGTCTGCGCGAACTTGGCGACGGTGTCGGCGGTGATGAGCGGCAGGTCGCCGTTGAGCACGACGACCGGACCTTCGGCGATGCCGCAGGCCTCGAGCGCGACCTTTACGGCGTGGCCGGTGCCCAGGCGCTCGGTCTGCTCGACGCACTCGACCTTGGTGGCGCTGTTGGCGTAGGCGCCGTCGATAAGGGCGCGCATCTCGTCGGCGTGGCTGCCGATGACGACCACGACGCGGCTGCAGCCGGCCTTGATGGTGGCGTCGACGATCCACTGAACCATGGGCTTACCCAGGATCTTGTGCGAAACCTTGCAGTGGTTCGACTTCATGCGGGTGCCCTCACCGGCGGCGAGGATAATTGCGGTTGCGTCCATGTGATCTCCTGTTACGTTATAGAGACGTGTGTTTGGAAACGATACACGGCGCAATATGATACCGCAGGCATATGATGAGCGCGTAACGATTGGCGCATGGCGGCCGATGTCGGTACCGCCGACGTGGTATTTGCGCTGGTTGTGCATGGCGGCGGCGCTGCGGCGTTGGCGTTTTGCGCGAGGGATGGGAGGTGCCCGTGGATATCATACGAGAGGAATCGGGCAACGAGCCCGTTGCGGCATTTTCGATGTCGCATCCGGCGGTGCCGGCCCTCTACATGGTGCTGACGCTGGGATTCACCATGTTCTCGATGCAGCCGGTGCTGATTGCACTGTCGCTTGCGGGCGGGTTGGCGTACGGGTTTGCGACGCGCGGCGCCGCGCGTGCGTTGGGGGCGCTTCGCTGGCAGCTGCCGGTGATTTTGATCATCGCGGTGCTCAATCCGCTGTTTAGCGCCTCGGGCTCGACGGAGCTGTTCCGTATTGGCATGCGCGCGGTGTATCTGGAGAGCATGGTATACGGCCTGTGCATGGGCGGGCTGTTTGTGGCGAGCGTACTGTGGTTTGAGGCTGCGGCATCGATGCTTAGCTACGACAAGGTGCTTGCGCTTCTGGGCAACACCGCGCCGGTGATCGCGCTCATGATCTCGATGTGCATGCGGCTTATCCCGCAGTTTTTGCGCCGCGGTCGTACGGTACTGGCGGTGCAGGATGCGATTGATGTGCCGGGGCATGCGTCGGCCGACCCCGTGCGTTCGCGCCTACGGGCATCGAGCGTGTTGATGGACTGGGGCATGGAGGATTCGCTGGAGCGCGCGGACGCCATGCGCTCCCGTGGGTGGGGTGCCGCGACGCGCCGCACGACGTACGCGCGGTATCGGCTGGGGCGCGGCGATGTTGCCGCGCTGGTTGCGCTTGCGCTGTTTGGTGTGGCCACGGCGGCAGTGGCGTGGGCCGCGACGGCGCAGTATTCGTTTTACCCGCAACTATCGGTGCCGGCGCCGTGGCCAGGCTATGTTGTATACGCGGCCTGGATGGCGCTGCCCTGCGTGCTGCGCGCGATTGACGAGAAGAGGTTTGGCTGATGACTCGGTTGGACGGAAGCATGATGGCGGGCGCGGCGTGCGGCTCGGATGCGCCGGCGATTGAAGTGCGGGACCTGCGCTTTGCCTACCCCGGGGCCGAGGCGCCGGTGCTCGACGGGCTCGACTGGTCTGTTCCCCAAGGTGCGTTTGCGCTGCTGGTAGGTGGTACTGGGTCGGGTAAGTCAACGCTGCTCTCGCTGCTCAAACCCGAGATTTCGCCGACGGGCGAATGCGCTGGTGAGCTGCGCGTGCTGGGCGAGAACGTTGCCGACATGGATGTTCGGGCGTCTGCGGAGCGCGTGGGCTATGTGTTTCAGGACCCCGAGAACCAGATCGTGTGCGAAACCGTGTGGCACGAGATGGCGTTTGGCCTGGAAAACTTAGGTATGTCGCGCGACGAGATGCGCCGTCGCGTGGCCGAGACCAGCTATTTCTTTGGGTTGGAGGATTGGCTCCACCGCGATACCGATACGCTTTCGGGCGGACGCAAGCAGCTGCTGTCGCTGGCGGCCGTGCTGGCGTTGCGCCCGCGCGTACTACTGCTCGACGAGCCTACGTCCCAACTGGATCCCGTTGCCGAGAAGAGTTTTCTGCATGCGCTGTTTCGCGTGAATCGCGAGTTGGGCTGCACGGTTGTTGTGGCGACGCACCAGCCGCGCCCGATGCTCGAATACGCGACGTGTGCGTATCGGATTGAGGGCGGGCGCGTATGCGAGGTGCCTGATATCGCCTCCTTGGGGCATCGCGAAGAGCTGTTTTCTGGCGAGGCGCCAGGGTGGGGCGCCTCGCGGCGTGCAAAAAACGGAGTTTTCAGCAGCGCCGGTGGATGTCGAATACTCCCAAAAATGCACGCTGGGTCGGCTACCACCCTGGCAGGGAGCTGGTTTCGATACGATCGAGCGTCCGGCTGGGTGCTGCGCGGACTCGATGCGGCGTTCTCGGCTGGCGCAGTACATGCGGTTGTTGGCGGCAACGGCTGCGGCAAGTCGACAATGCTTTCGGTGCTAGCCAAGACGGTCAAGTTGCAGCGTGGGCATATGGAGCGCGGGGCGGCCTCGGCGGCACTGCTGCCTCAGAATCCCAAGGCGTTGCTGGTTGCCGAGACGGTGCGCGACGAGCTGATGGAATGGGCTTCGACCTGCGGATATGACGAGGCTGCGGCGCGGGAGCGCGCGGCGAGCCTGGGGCTGTCGGGCCTGGATGGGCGCCACCCGTACGATCTTTCGGGCGGACAGCGTCAACTGCTTGCATTGGCAAAACTGCTTCTGATTGGCCCCGAGCTGTTATTGCTCGATGAGCCCACCAAGGGCTTGGACCTGGCTAGCCGTTGCATCATCGCCCGCGCCTTGCGTGACCATGCGGAGGCTGGCGGTACCGTCATCATGGCCACGCACGATCTGGATTTTGCCGAGCAGGTTGCCGATGACATTGCCATGATGTTTGACGGTGAGATTGCCTGCATGGAGCCGCCGGCCGACTTCTTTGCCGACAACGTGTTTTATAGGGCGTGATGGGATGACGGATTATCGCGTCGCGCGCCTACTCGCAAAACTGGAGATACCGCTGCTGCTGGCGGTTCCCGCGGTGATGGCCGCGGCGTTGCTGGCGGGCGTTGAGCAGGCGGCGCTCGCCATGCTTGTCGTGGTGGCGCTGGTGCTTGCGCTGTTCTTCGCGGGTTACGAGACGTCGCGACCTGGCCTGCGCCAGATTATGCCAACGCTGGTTTTGGCGGCGCTGGCCGCGGCGGGCCGCATCTTGTTCGGCCCCATTCCCGACTTTAAACCCGTGAGCGCCATCGCCATTATCGCGGGGGCGACGTTGGGCCGACGCAACGGCTTCATGGTCGGTGCGCTGGCGGCGCTGACCAGCAATTTCTTTTTTGGGCAGGGCATGTGGACGCCGTGGCAGATGTATGCCTGGGGTCTGGTTGGCTATGTTGGCGGCGCGCTGGCGCATGCGGGCGCTTTTGATCGCGCCGATGGCACCGTGCGCATGCCGGCGCTGCTGACCTACGGCTTTGCGTCGGGCCTGCTCTATGGAGTTGTAATCAACGCCTACGACATCATCGGCTTTGTGCAGCCGCTCACGTGGGCGGGCGCCATGGCGCGTCTTGTCACGGCGGTGCCGTTCGATATCACGCACGGTCTCGCGACCTGTGTGTTCTTGGCCGCCCTGTACAAGCCCTGGTGCCGCCGCATCAACCGTGTTGTCGTGAAATACGGACTGTAGGGCAGGTTGTGCTGGAGCAAGGACCAATACTGCTGCGGTGCCATTTCAAAACTATGCCGGTTTACGGGGCCAGATTGGCATAGGCCGACCATACCGTCATTTTTCGAAAATAGGCGAGCCGTCTACCTGCGGTTTTATTTTTCCCAAGCTGCGTATGGTTGGGTGCTCGCGATTTAGCCCCGTAATCCGGCATAGTTTTGGAATGGCCGGCTGATATGACGGGCGCCGTGGTCCTCAGAGAGCCAAATCGATCCGTTTTCTTCCGTTCCCAGACGTCCCCAAGGAATCAGTTGACGGCGCTTGCCACGAAACTGGCCCATCTACTACGTTTAGCTTGATACTCCCGACCATGACCGCGTTTTATGAAAAACCGCAGGCTTTCTACCTGCGGTTTTCTTTTTGCGTTGTTCGCTGTGGTTGAGGGTAGTGGCTTAAACGTAGTAGATGGGCCAGTTTCGTGGCGGGTGGGCCGCGTGGATTCCTCGCGAGGTGAAAATGATCCGTTTTCCTCTGTCCCCCAGGGGATCGGTTGGGGCTAGAGTTCTAGCGTGAGGGTGACGGGGCAGTGGTCGCTGCCAAAGATGTCGCCGCGGATGCCCGTGTCGCGCACGTTGCCGGCGATTGCGTCGCTTACCAGGAAGTAGTCGATGCGCCAACCGGCGTTGTTCTTGCGGGCATTAAAGCGGTAGCTCCACCAGCTGTAGACGCCCTCGACGTCGGGGTTTGCCGCGCGCCAGGTATCGGTAAAGCCGGCGTTGAGCAGCTCGGTAAACTTGCCGCGCTCCTCGTCCGAAAAGCCGGCGTTGCCGCGGTTGGACTTGGGGTTCTTAAGGTCGATCTCCTCGTGCGCCACGTTAAAGTCGCCGCAGGTCACGACGGGTTTGCCGGTCTCGCGCTCGAGCGCGTTCAAAAAGCCGCGGTAAGCATCGTCCCAGGCCATGCGCACGTCGATGCGGGCGAGTTCATTTTGGGCGTTGGGTGTATAGACGTCGACAAACCAGAACTTGTCGAACTCCAGCGCGCAGACGCGGCCCTCGGTTGCGGCTTGGGCGACGAGTACGGCCGCCTCGCCCTCGCCGGCGTGGGGTAACAGCGCGTCGGCATGCAGCACGCACAGCGGTTCCTGGCGGCTAAAGACCGCAGTGCCCGAATAGCCTTTACGCTCGGCGTGGCTCCAGGTTTGGTGATAGCCGGGCAGGTCAATATCGACCTGGCCTTCTTGCAACTTGGTCTCTTGCAGCGCCAGGATATCGACGTCGAGTTCTTGCGCGATCTGGATAAAGCTCGGGTCCTTTTTGAGCACGGCGCGCAGGCCGTTGACGTTCCACGAGGCGAAAGTGTAAGTCTGAGGCATGGTGTCCTTTCGACGGGGTTTGCAGGCTTAAGATTAGCGCAACAGGGGCGGGGTGGGCTCCGTGGGCGACGGCGCAATCGCAGCCGCCCCGACCAACATGGACGGAGGACAAACATGACGCAAGCGATAACAGATCCCAAGCAGGCCTCCGCGGCGTTGGCGGAGCTGTTCGACACCCACGAGCGCGTGGTTTTCTTTGGCGGCGCGGGCGTTTCCACGGCGAGCGGCATTCCCGATTTTCGCAGCGTGGACGGCCTGTATCATCAGCAGTTTGCCTATCCGCCCGAGACTATGCTCTCGCATAGCTTTTATGAGGCGCATCCGGCCGAGTTCTTCGACTTCTACCGCACCAAGATGATTGCGCTTGGCGCCAAGCCCAACCGCTGCCACACCAAGCTGGCGGAGCTGGAGCGTGCCGGCAAGCTAAATGCCGTGGTGACGCAAAATATCGACGGCCTGCATCAGATGGCCGGCTCACAGCGCGTGTTCGAGCTGCACGGATCGGTCCATCGCAACATTTGCCAGTCGTGCGGCGCGGTCTATAGCGCCGAGTGGATTTGCTCGCGCGAGCACGAGGACGCCGCGGGCGTGCCCGTGTGCCCCGCGTGCGGTGGTCGCATCAAGCCCGATGTGGTGCTATACGAAGAGCCGCTCGACGAGCATGTGTTGACCGGTGCCGTTGTCGCCATCGCCGCGGCCGATGCCCTCATTGTAGGCGGGACCTCGCTCGTGGTGTATCCGGCGGCGGGCCTTACACGCTACTTTACCGGCGATACACTGGCCATATGCAACCTTGCCCACACCGATCAGGATGCAAATGCCGACCTGCTGATTTCTTGCGACATCGCGGCCGCGTTTGCGTTCTAGCCCGCGCGCGCGGATACAATAGAAAGACTGAGTGCAAAGCGACCCCGCCGCCAGCTCCCCAAGCTCGGCGGCGTGGGCATTTTAGGAGGATGTTCATGGCGAACGACAGCAAGACATGGCGGTGCGGAAAGTATGAGCTCAGCTTTGACCGTCCGCGCATCATGGGCGTCCTCAACGTGACGCCCGATTCGTTTAGCGATGGCGGGGAGCACTTCGACCCGGACGCCGCGATCGAGTATGGCCTGACGATGCTCGACGCCGGCGCCGACATCATCGACGTAGGCGGCGAGTCCACGCGCCCCGGCTTTACCCCGGTTAATCCCGACGAGGAGGCTCGCCGCGTGCTGCCCGTGGTGCGCGCGCTGGCCAAAGAGGGCGCCATCGTCTCGATCGACACGCGTCACGTGGCGGTTGCCAAGGCGGCCGTGCGCTGCGGCGCCTCGATCGTCAACGACGTGACCGGCTTCACCGACCCCAAGATGGTCGAGTTTGTTAAGACGAGCACCTGCGGCGTCATCGTGATGCATGCCGGCGAGGTCGCCGCGCCCGCGCGCACGCACGCAACGGTGCAGCTCGATACCTCGGCAGCGGCGTTTGTTGCCGAGAAGGCACGCGAAGCGGCTGCCGAGGCCGCGCGCGAGGCCGAGAAGCCGGCCCGTCGCCGTCGCGGCAAGTTGCTGGGCGAGCCTAAGCCGGAGGCCAAGCTTCCGGGCGGCGTGGTGCAGCCCTCGTTGCCGTTTGGCGAACCTGAGCCCGCGACCGAGCCTGCAAGCGAGCAGGAGACGCCGGCCGCCGAGCAGGCTGCTGCTGCCGAGACCGTCGCGCCCGCGCCCGAGGCCACCGAGGCCGCATCGGAGCCCAATGACCGCCTGGCCGCCATGATGCGCCGCAGCGCCCGCCGCGAGGAAGCCTACGTGCCCACCTCGCAGCTCCGCCGCTTCACCCTGCCCGATTCGGCGCCCATCATGCGCCGCGTCATGGGCTTTCTGTCCGACCAGGCCCGCGCGCTCATCCACGCCGGCGTGTCGCGCGACCGCATCTGCATCGATCCCGGTCCGGGCTTTGGCAAGACGGCCAACGAGGACATCGTCATCCAGCGCGAGACTGCCAAGATGGCGTCACTGGGCTATCCGCTCATGTGCGCCGTATCGCGCAAGCGCTTTGTGGGCGCCGTCTCGGGCGTGACCGAGGCCGCCGAGCGCGATGCCGCTACGTTTGGCGTGTGCCTGGGTGCCATCCAGGCCGGTGCCAACATCGTGCGCGTGCACGACGCCGCGGGCTTTGCGCAGTTCCTGAACGGCTACTGGGCGGTTGCCAAGCCGCAGCCGCGCCGCGCGTTTGTGGCCGTGGGCTCCAACCTGGGGCATCGCTGTGACAACATCCGCGCCGCACGCGACATGATCGCCGAGATTCCACTCACCTGCGTGTCCAACTCCTCCAAGATCTACGAGAGCGAGCCGGCCTACGAGACGCGCCAGGACGCGTTTGCCAACGCCGTCATCGAGATTAAGACCGAGCTGGCGCCGTTGGTGCTGCTCGACGAGCTCATGAAGATCGAGGCCGAGCTGGGCCGCGACCGCTCCAAAAAGGCCAAGGCCAACGGCCCGCGCACCATCGACCTGGACCTGCTGTGGATGGACGGCGAGACCCACGGCGGCAAAAAGCTGCGCCTGCCGCATCCGCTCATTGGCGAGCGCGACTTTGTGCTGGTGCCGCTCGAGGACCTGATGCACGACCCGGCGCGGTTCTTCCGCTATAACGGTGTCGAGGTCAAGGAACCCGAGGATCGCGTGGGCCATATCGTGGGCGAATTGGGGCGTATGTAGATGATCGAGATGAATGCTGTTGTCGCCGGTACCGAGCTCGACGCGGCGCGTGACGCGGGCCGCGAGGGCGTGTCAGCGGGCTGGTGCGCATGGAACGCGGGCGATGCTTCGCTGACGTTTTCGCTGGTCGTGCGTCCGGATGTGAATATGCACGCCTTCCACGGCCTGCCGTTTGTGGCCGCGATGGGCATGATGGACGCGCTCGTGGGCACGGCTTCGACGCCGGGCCTGGGCCTTGCCGGTAAGGTGGGTATCCAGTGGCCGAGTGACATCGTGTGCGGTGCGCCTGCGTTTGAGACGTCACTCGCGCGTGTTGCCGTGAACGGCGGTGCCGGTGCTGCGGGCATGTTTGCCGCGGTGACGGTTGATATTGAGCGTGCGGCGCTGGGTGAGCTTGGTGTGGATATGGCAGATGAGGCGCTGATCGAGGCATTGGCCGCCGCCGTGCTGGTCCGCGTGGACACCTGGGCGGTTGCCGCCAACACACCACAGGGCGCTGCCGGCCCGCTGGCTCCGGTGCTGGGCGAGTACTTTGACATGGTGCCACTGTTGGGTCGTCAGGTCGCGGCGGTGTCGCCCAACGGCTTGCCGCTTGCGGTCGGTGTGTTTGCGGGCCTGGACATCTGGGGCCGCGCGACCATCAAGACCGATGCCGGCGAGCAGGAGTTTCCGCCCGAGGCCGTACGGATTCGCGGACTGTAACGCGAGGTGCCCGCGCTCAAAGATAGCGATGACAACGAAGCCCTCTTCGGCCTGTGCTGGGGAGGGTCTTGTTGTCTGGGGAATGGGTTGTCAGCACCCTATTCCTCAAAACTGAAAAATTATCGTTTTTGAGGAATAGGAAACATGCACGATATCGCTGTGCTGGGTGTATTCGAGGAGCCGCTATTCCTCATAATTGAAAATAATTCAGTTTTGAGGAATAGGCTTGGCGAACGTTTGCGGGGGCTGTGGCATCGGGCATGCTCGACTTAAGCCCCTGTCCTACCCCAGCTCCTGCATGCGGCGGTAGATTTCGCAGATGCCCTTGATGGTGAGCTGCCCGTCGACTATGTCGAAGGCGTCGGTCGAATCGGCGACGATGCTGGCGAGGCCGCCCGTGGCGATAACGGTGGCGTCCTCGCGCCCCAGCTCGCGCTTCATGCGCGCGACCAGGCCCTCGGCCATGGAGGCGGCGCCCATTACGGCACCGACCTTGATGCATTCCTCGGTATCGCGGCCGATGGCGTGCTCGGGCGCCTCGAGCGGAACGCTGGCGAGCTTGGCGGCTCGGGCGGCGAGCGCGTCCATCGAAATGCGGATGCCCGGCGCGATCGCTCCGCCAATGTAATAGCCGTCCTCGTCGATGACGTCGATATTGGTCGCGGTGCCAAAGTCCACCACGATCGCCGGGGCGCCGTAGAAGGTCTCGGCAGCGACGGCGTTGGCGACACGATCGGCGCCTACGGCCTGGGGACGCGCCGCGCGCAGCTTGGTCACGGCGGCCGTCTGCGGCCCAATGACGATGGCGTCCGCGGCAATGCGGTCGGCCACGGCGTGCCACTCGCGCGAGAGCTGCGGTACCACGCCCGCAAAGGCGATCGCGTCAACCGTATCGAGCGAGAGGCCGTACATCTTAAAGAAACCCATCAGGCGCACGTGGATCTCGTCGGCGGTATAGGAGCGGTCGGTGGGCATACGCCACGACTGCACCAGCTCGTTTCCGTCAAACAGGCCCATGGCCGTCTGCGTATTTCCCATATCGATAGCGAGTAGCATGTCTACTCCCGGTGTTGGCATAAAAGGACGCGCACCATTGTATACGTGCCGTCGACGGCGCTCGGCTGCGATTCGTTTACGGTGATAGGGGCTGAGGGGTTTAAATATGAAGGAATTATGCTCTACGAGATTTTCCTTGCCGTTTACCGAACTCCCGCGTAATATTCTTTCTTGCGCACATGAGGCGCCCAGACATTGCGGGGTGGAGCAGTCTGGTAGCTCGCCGGGCTCATAACCCGGAGGTCGTAGGTTCAAATCCTGCCCCCGCGACCAAGAACTTGCAGCTCGTCGGCCTAGCCGGCGAGCTTTTTTGTTATTCCGGGACCGTGTTTTCGGCACGGTTTTCAACCTCTCAAACAAAATCTCGATCTGTAACGCGTAGACCCGATTTGGACGGCTAGATGTTACAGATCGAGATTTTCCGGCAGCCGGCCCCCGTTTGTCTAAATCTGTAACACGAGGGATGGATTTTGCCGAGTAGCTGTTACAGATTGAGATTTTGTTGTTGCTCTCCTTTATGAGTGAATCTTGACTCTTTTTATTATGTGAGGCGGACGGGCTATCGATAATCACGGGCTGGATGGATTGACTTGTCGATTGATAGATTCCAATTGGAAGGAGCTGCGACGACCCTTAACGATCCTTAACTAGAAACAGTGACGTCTTAAAAACAATAAAGGGGCCGCTATGTAGGGGCCGTCTATACGATGCCTTTGACTTACACTTCTTTATGGAGCCATGTAAGGAGGCGGCAATGCAGCAACCCATCGCGACAAACGATGTGATTCTATTTTCCACTCTCAGGGAGAATCAGTACTTCGATCGAAAGAGCGCCCGCAAGGATGACAAGGAGATTGCGAAGCATATTAGTGCATTCGCCAACTCGGCGGGAGGCAAGCTCGTTATCGGTATCGAGGATAATGGTGAGGTAACGGGCTTCAAGCGTAACGGCGCGCGCGACATTGAGAAATTCGAGCGCGCCGCGCTCACGACTTGCACGCCAACCCCTATTGTTCGCAAAGACCGAATCCCCGTGGTCAATTCTTCGGGCGAGGAGGACTTCGTTCTCGTTTTGGACATCGATGCCTCGACCAACCACTCTGTTGCTCGCGTGAGCGACGGCGAGGTTTTCTTGCGGCAGGACGACAAGAGCGTGAGGCTCAGCCGCGAACAGGTATTTGCCCTCGAGTACGATAAGGGGCAGAGAATCTTCGAGGACGAGCTTGTTGAGGATTCCTCCCTAGATGACGTGGACCATGAAGTGCTTGATCGCTACAAAGGGATTCTTGGAACCGAAGTTTCCGACGAGCAGGTCCTTAGAAGTCGTCGTTTTATGCGTGACGGAAAGCTGACCGTTGCTGGAGCCCTGCTATTCGCGCTGGATCCGTCCGCGATGATGCCACAGGCGCGAGTCCGTGTCCTGCGCTACGACGGCGTCAAAATGGAGACGGGCGAGCGTCTCAACATCACGAAAGAACGAAGCTTCTGTGGGCCGCTGCCTAAGGTGATCCAAGACGCCTACGAACTCATCTCGAGCATGCTCCGCGAATTTCAGTTCCTGGGGCCCGACGGGAAATTCCAGACCGTGCCTGAGTATCCTGAGTTCGCCTGGTTCGAGGGCTTGGTCAACGCGGTGACACATCGCGACTACTCGTTCCGCGGCGACTACATCCGGGTCTCGATGTTCGACGACCGTTTGGAAATCATCAGTCCAGGCGCGCTTCCCAATATCGTGACGCTCGACAACATGAGGACCACTCGTTACTCGCGCAACCCACGCATCGCGCGCACGCTGGTTGAATTTGGTTGGGTTCGGGAGCTAAACGAGGGCGTCAAGCGCATTTATACCGAGATGCAAAACTCTCTGCTCAATGATCCGGTCTACACGGAACCTGATGGGGCAAGGGTTCAGCTAACGCTTGAGAACAATATCGTTGCCAGAACCGTAAGGAGAAGCGAGGCTCTCGAGGACAAGGTATCACCGGAGGTGATCGCCTCATTGGGGGAGTATGAGCTCGCCGCCGTCAGGTTGGCCTTTGCGAACGGAAGGGTGACAGCAAGGGAGCTTGCAGCGCACATCGGGAGAAATCGCCGCACAGCAAGCCGGGTGCTTGGTAAGTTAATTGAGGAAGACGGGCTGCTCGAATGGCACGGCTCATCCCATAACGACCCAAAACAGTTCTACACGATAAGGTAAGGTGGTCGATCTATTTCGCACCTCTGTCGCAGTAATGTCGCACCTCTGTCGCAGTAATGTCGCACCTCTTTCGCAGTGGCTTCGATGACGCGTGGATATAGTCCCTCGGCAAATCTCAAACAAAATCTCAATCTGTAACGGGTAGGGGTCAAAAGAGGGCCTAGATGTTACGGATTGAGATTGTTGAGGATGGGCTGAGGGGAATGTCTTGATCTGTAACACGTGGGGCCGTTTTTGGCCGATAGATGTTACAGAACGAGATTTTTCGGCAGCCGGCCCCGCCCCATCCACCTGCCGCTACCTGCTGTCTGCCGATTTCCGTTGCGCCACTGTGCTCCCATGCCATATCCTCTAGACAACTACGCGGCAACATCGCCGCCGCGCCTACAAGAGAGGAATGTCCATGACCGCACCTGCATCCAAGCTGCTCCAGCCCATTACGGTTGGCCCCCTTGAGCTCAAGAACCGCATTATGTTCCCGCCGCTAACCACCGGCTACGAGGAGCGCGACGGTTCCATCGGCGAGCGCAGCCTGGCTTTTTACGAGCGCCTGGCCCGTGGCGGCGTGAGCTACATCGTCATCGGCGACGTCGCTCCCGTTATGACCGCAAGCCCCACGCCCAAGCTGGCGACCGACGCTCAGATCCCCACGTTTAAGGCCCTGGCCGACGCCGTCCACAAGCACGGCGCCAAGGTCGCGCTGCAGCTGTTCCACCCCGAGTACGACGTCCCCGGCGTCGGCCGCATGGTCATGGGCTCCATGGCCGCCGCCAAGGCCGCGCAGGAGGCCAAGGCCGCCGGCGATGAGGAGACCTTTGCCGCCAAGATGGCCGAGTCCAACGAGATTCGCAAGCAGGCCTACGCCAAGCTGCACCACGACATGCAGCACTTTGTGAACGAGGCGAGCGTGGAACAGCTCACCCAGATCAAGGAGGCTATCGCCGCCTCGGCCGCCCGCGCGCAGCAGGCTGGCATCGACGCCATCGAGGTCCACGGCGACCGCTTGGTGGGTTCGCTATGTTCGGCCATCCTCAACCAGCGCACCGACGAGTACGGTGGCTCGTTCGAGAACCGCGTCCGCTACGCGCTGGAGGTCGTCGCTTCCATTAAGGAAGCCGCGCCGCAGCTGATGGTGGAGTACAAGCTCCCCGTGATCATGGAGAACCCCGACGGCACGCCGCGCGGCAAGGGTGGCCTGCAGCCCGACGAGGCCTGCGAGTTCGCCAAGCTGCTCGAGGGCGCGGGCATCGACATGATCCAGGTCGCACAGGCCAACCACACCGGTAACATGGGCGACACCATTCCGCCCATGGGCGCCATGCCCTACAACTGGACGCTGCCTGTGGCCGAGCGCGTTAAGGCCCTGGTCTCCGTGCCGGTGGCAACCGTCGGCCGCGTGGTTTCGGTCGAGGCCGGCGAGAAGATCCTGGAGGATGGCGCGGCCGACATCATCGCCTACGGCCGCTCGCTCATGTGCGACCCCGACATTGCGCTGAAGGCCGCCACGGGTGAGCCCATCCGCGAGTGCCTCAACTGCAACAAGGGCTGCGTCGATGCGATTCAAAACCGCAAGTACATCTCGTGCGTGCTCAATGCCGAGAACGGCGACGAGGCGACCATCGCCATCAAGCCGGGCGAGGGCGACAAGAAGATCGCCGTGGTGGGCGGCGGCATTGCCGGCCTGGAGGCCGCGCGCGTGGCGGCCAAGCGCGGCTATGATGTGACCGTCTATGAGGCGAGCGACCATCTGGGCGGCCAGATTGTGCTGGCGGCCGCGCCTCCGCGCAAGGACGAGATCATGCGCTCGGTCGAGTACTACGAGAAGATTCTGCCCGGCCTGGGCGTGAAGGTTGAGCTCAACCATGCCGCTACCGCCGAGGACCTCAACGCCGCCGACGCCGCGATTGTGGCTGTGGGCGCGCACGACGTGGTCATTCCCGTATCCGGCGCCGATTCGGACAAGGTCGTCTCGAGCTGGGACGTGCTGGCCGGCAAGGCGGAGCTTACGGGCCGCGTCGCCGTCATTGGCGGTGGCCTGGTGGGTACCGAGACTGCCGAGTACCTGCTGCAGCACGGCTGTGAGGTGGCGATCGTCGAGATGCTCGACAAGATTGCCGCGGGCGAGTCCGAGACCATTCTGCCGCTGATCATGAGCGACTTTGCCGAGCACAACGTGGAGCAGCACGTGAAGACCCGCCTGACCGCCATTACCGACGAGGGCGTGGAGGCTGTTCGCACCACCGAGGACGGCGCCGAGGAGCCGGTGAAGATCGCCTGCGATTACGTGGTGATGGCCGTGGGCTCCAGGGCCAACGCGTTTGACCTGGACGGCGTGACGGTGCCCGTGACCTGCGTGGGCGACTGCTCGGGCGAGCGCACCGCCGACATTGCGAGCGCCATTCGCACGGCATATCACGCGGCCAACGAGCTGTAGTTAACTTCGCGGCCAGGCGGGGCGGTAGCACGGATCCGCCCCGCCCGACTGCGTCCCTGCGCACATAGACCATCAACCGGGGTGGGGCCTGCAAGAACAGCGGGCCCCACCCCGGTTTTGGTGCAGGGGGCAGATTAGTTTGCACCAAGTCCTTGGCATATGGGCGTGGCTGCTGTTCGTAATCTTTAAGACATCATTAAGGCTTGCGTTGTGGAGCAAGCCGCAGGTCAATGCTATTCTTTTACCTTATCGTACGGTGTTGTATTCTGCCTGAATTCTCTACCTGCGAACAACGGATAAACGCGACCGAGCGGAAAGGATGGCACGCCCGCTAGCAGGGCAAACGCAAACGATGAGTGGCATGGACCGACATAGCGAGCTCCAGCAGCACAAGACGGCGGCCGAGTACCGCCAAGCTGCCGACGAGCATGTGCGGACCCTCAAGGATTTCTGGAAGGATTTCCTGGTGAGCGGTCTGTTTGTGCTGGCCGCCATCGTTGCCATCTTTGCATGCCTGGCCTGGTTTGCCGCGAATAACCGAGTGAGTGCCACGGGGAGTACGATCGGGGCGAAGGGCCCACGGTTTGTGCTCTCGGGAACGCAGGGCGGCACGGCAGGTAAGTACGACGCCCAGGACAACTACGCGTCGGACAGTACAAGCCTTGCCGTGAACAATCTTTTCAACCTCAATAACATGAGTGCCGATGGCAGTCTTTCTCCGGGGTCGGCGGGCCAGCTTCAGCTCAACGTCAAGCCGCTCTGCAACGACCTGCACGATATTACGGTGGAGATGACCTGGGAGATTTCTGTCCAGACGAGCGTTGCGGGCACGGACGGCACTGCTACGGACGCATCGAAAAATGAAGAGATCATCAACTCGCTTAAAAATCTGGTGCGCGGCCATATCTTGGTTTTCCAGGGCAAAGACACCTCTGGCTTTTACTCCAATCCGCTGGTTCCCACGACAACCACGGTGACCCAGGACGGAGCGAGCGTCACCGTCATCACACAGAGCTTTACCATTCCGGCGAAGAGCTTTCGTGCTGAGGGCTCAAACAATACGACCGAAACCGTCACCAAAACCCTCTACTGGATTTGGCCGGAGCAGTTCAAGAGCTATGTTCGCACGGGCAACGCCGGCTACGGTGGCAACCTTTTCGCTAACACAGGCGACGAGGGGGGATACACGACCCTCGTCGGCGACATCAACAATAACCACGCGTGCTATTTCCGCGCCGATAGCACGAGCGTGCCAGGTCAGGCGCCTAGCGCGGTTCCGCCTGTCGGAGCCGGCATGTCCTCTGCGGATGTGGAAACCTGCGCCAATTATTACAACAACGCCGACGAGATTATCGGCAAGAACGTCAAGTACATTCGCGTGCGCTTTACCGCCAAGGAGGCGGATAAATAAATGGACGAGCAGCTTAATGCCCGCGAGCAGGGCGATATCAAACACAACGAAGGAGCGGCAAACCCCGGCGGCAACGGGTTCGGCTCGCACGGCGAAGCGCGTCCGGCTGGCCGCATCGAGCGTATCAAGGCTTGGGTGAGCGGCCACCGTCGCGAATCCCTTGCCATCATGGGCTTGCTTACCGTGCTTCTCGTGTTGCTGGGATTGACGCTCGGATGGTTCGTCGATGCCAATCGCGGCTCCACCGTCGGCAAGATCAAGGAGCCGGCAGAGCTCAAAGTGCTGGGCCCCAACGCTACGGCAACAGAGCAGATCGACCTGAGCTACAACCCCGAATACGGCGATACCAAGACTGGCAACACGGTGACGCTCAAGCGCGCGTTTTGCGTGCAAACGGGCGGTGACGGTTTTGAGCTGCAACTCGCGAATACGACCAACATTACAGGTCTCACTATTGAGCTGTACAGAGCCGAGAACACGTCTGCGCTCCAGACGCCCGACGTGAGCGGTACCGCAGACGGCAAATCTTATAGCTGGAAAGCAACCGGAGAGAACCTGCTTACGAGCTTCGAATATATCAACAAGGAGAACGACGGTCTGGCAGCCGTGCCGGGCGAGGGCGCAAGCGACCCTACGTTCAAGGACTATCAAAACGTCCAGCGCAACGCGCGCCCGCTCTACCGATACAAGAAATTCGGCAAGAGCGAACTCAACGCTAAGACGCTCGACGGCTCGACTGACAATGACACGCTCAACTTTATCATCAAGCTTTCGTGGGACGAGAGCGCCAAAGAGACCGATGTGATCTACCTGATCGCGCGCAACACGAGCGGTAAGTAGGAGAGGGGGCGCACATGGAGAAGCGAGAGAAGCAGCAGGATGCCGAGCGCGAGCAGCTGGCAAAAAGCAAGAGCCTAGCCAAGAATAAGCTGGTTGTGGCAGCAATCGCACTTGCTTGCGCCGTGGCGCTCGTGACGGGTGGTTACTTTACCTATTCCGCCTACACCGCCAACGGATTTCTAAAGTCCGTCGCCGCAACGGGCACCGCGCAGAGCCTGTTTGCGAGCGACCTGCTCACGGGCTATATGAGTGCGCCTGGCAACGACGAGCTCGACCGCGCCCAGCGCTCCGTTACGGTATATCCCAACAACAAGCAGTGCAGCTTCACCTTTAGCATCTATAACTATTTGCTGAGCAACAGCAACTTCTGCAACGATAAAAACGTGACGTATACCTTGACGGTCGAGGGGTATGGGCTCGATGGTGCCACGTGGAGCTATGCGCCCCAACCCGCCGGAAACGTCAAGCTTCCGGAGAATCAGCCTACCAAGAACGATTACACCGTGACCTTTCCTGAGGACAAGTTGGGACATGCCTACTTTGTGATTAAGGCCATGGTTGTTTCGAAGGAGAGCCCCGGCACCGAGCTCACCTGTCTGGCGGCGAAAGTCGTGCCGTCAAAAAAGGCCGAGGTCAAAACCGCTGCGGTTGAGGGCGCGCTGGTTGATGAGGCTGGCAAGTTTGCTGATTACGCTGCGTACAACTACCGTGTGACGGTTACGGGCGCACCGGCAAACGTCACGCTCACGTGGGGGGAGAACGTGGAGATCGATCCGTTCTTCGAGACCAACCATGGTGTGACGGCGGATAAAACAAATCACACGGTTACGTTCACCATGGAGCCTGGCTCGATGATCGTCAACTTTTACCGAGCGGACGGCAAGACGCCCGGTGACTGGGGTGACCTGGGCATTAGGGTGAGCGGAACTACCCTGACGGGCACGACGGAGACTCAATAACTCTGGAAGCAGAGTTTTTAGGATAAGAGGTACGGAATCGATGAGAACGGCAAAGCGCATACTCGCAGAGTTCATGACGGTGGTCATGGTGCTCCAGGCATGTTCGCCCACGGTCGCCGCCGTGGCGGCAGGCTGGCAGAACATCTCGAGCGAGATTGCCACCGCGGCTGCGGAGGCATCGGACGCAGCCGAGAGCGGCGAGACCAAGAGCGATGTCACGACCGGGTCTGGGTCGAGTGATACCGGCGCCGAAAGCGACAGTGCTGGGGATGACGCGGCGAAGGATGACGCGGCGAAGGATGACGCTGCAGCAGGCGATACCACCGATAACGCTACGGGTTCCGATTCCACGGGCGACCAGACGGAAGGCGACGATGCCGCTGACGATGCCGCCGCTGACGACGCCGAGCAAGATGCCGATGATGCGACTTCGGAGGACGCTGAGGACCAGGCGGGTGCGACGATTACAAATCTCGATGAGCTTGTCGAGCTGCTCGAGGCGAACGGCGCGGAAAACATCGTACGCAAAGACGACAGGAGCGGAATCCGAAGCCTTGATGTCAAGTCGTCGGAGGCGTTCGCCGTCCTGTCTAACGCCGACGCTTCGCTTTACTATGATGCGCAGATCAAGGTTATCATCACGGGCGATGCGAAGCTCACCGAGTCGGCTAAGAACGGCATGTCTTTCCAGGGCCTTGGCAGTGATGAGCATCCGTTTGAAGGCAAAATCTATAGGTCGTTGAATGGCGTTGATAGCCCTGTTGAGCTTACGTCTAACCGGACGGTTTTCAATAACTTCAAACTGACTGACCAAAACAATACGGTCAAGATAAAGTGGATAGGCGCAACTACCTATAGCGCGCCGATGGTCGCTACGAAGGTCAGCGGTGGGGGCAAGACGCTCAACGCTGTGGTCAACATCGCAGATCCCGTAGGTACCGGCGGGACGGATACGACTTCCGCTCTGACGGCGCCCCTTTTGGGTGAGGCGATGGGTGACCTTACTACAGAGGTCACCTATGGCCCTGCCGGTTCTCTCGAGAAGCTCAACGTAAATGCAGCGGGAAACATCGGTCTTTTAGCGAATACAGTCAAGAGCGGAACCTTTACGGTGGGGTCTGTTAAGTTTCCCGCTAGCCTTGCCGCGGGCGGTGTCGTCGAGACGAGCTCCGGTAATGCCGGTCTGCTCGTAGGCACGGTCGAGGATGGCGCGACTTTGAACGTCGGCACCCTTAATGTTCCCGCTGCTACCGTTCAGTCTGCAAGCGGTTCCGCCGGTGGTGTCGCAGGTCTCGTCGGTTCGAACACAGGCGCCACAGTCAACGTCACGGAGGCTCTCGACCTGCACATGCTCACCGTCAAGGGCACCACCGCCAGTGGCGGCTTCATCGGTAAGGCGACCAGGCTCGCGCTGGGCGCGGACAACAAGAAGTTCACCTGTCCCGCCAACGTCGGCGATGCGAACAGCAAAAGTTCCGGCGGCTTCATCGGCGACGTTAGTTTTGCCGGCCCGGTCGAGTTTGCCAACAACGACCAAATCGATACGGGCGAGGGCGTGAATCTTGGCCAAAGTGGGGACACGGGCGCGGGCGGCGTGTTCGGTCTCCTGGACACAACGAACGGCGATGTCGCAATATCAGGTGGCTCGTATACTAGCAAACTGGTGACGGGCTCCAGCTCCATCTATGGCGGTCTGGTCGGTAGAGTTCAGGATGTGACCAACACAGAGAAGTCGAACAACACCCTTCATATAAAGACGGGTGCCGCGGGCAACCGCTGTTCGGTTGATACTACATGCAGCGTCGCGCCGCGACTGGCAGGAGGCCTGGTCGGCTGGGTGGCAAAGAGCAACAATACTGGAGGCGTTGTAATCGTTGACGGCGCGGACGTCACGTGCCATTCTCCAAAAGCCAATGGAAAGAACTGCGGGTTTGGCGGTGTTGTTGGCGCCTTGGATAGCGGCTATAGCGTGGGCGGGCGTTCGCGTTTTGGAATTCTGGACTGCGGGGACGTTCGCGTTGAAACTGATAAAAACGAATCAATCGCATGTGGTGCCGGAATTGTGGGTTCGGCATGGAACGGCGTCTTGCGCTTGCGTGGGACTACCGATTTATCCGATTGCAAGCTCGAGGCCAACGGTAATACCAGCCAAATTCTTAGATCCTTGGATGGATGCGCCCCATTGGTGTTTGCTCTAGGTTCAGGCTCGGATGCTGAGGCAACGAACGATAATTATTGGCTTTACAAACGTCCTGCTGCGGCGAGGATCGATGACCTGACCTATAACCAGGTTATCCGCCTGACCGGAGAGGAGGGCAAGCTCAGCAAGGATCTTATTAAACTTGATGAAAGCACCTTTTATCAGCCGTTGTGCAATCTGAGTGGTGCTCCAGATGCTGGCAGCAGTGCTGGCTACTCTTGGGGTTATCAGCTACGGTCCCAAAATGGTGACGGGAAGTCGGGTACATACCTCATTAATGATGCGGATACATTCGCATGCATTGCCATGACGGTCCAAACGAACGGCTACTTTGGCGGTGTATTCGGCATCGGCACGGCTAATATTACGAGCTGGTATGGTAATAGTGGGAATGCTATCTCAATTACTTCCGACATTGACCTGCGAGGTACAGGCCTTGAAGGTCTTGCATGTGATGGGTCCGGGCAAGTTAATGCCTTCGTAGGGGCTGTCGAGGGCAACCATCATACCGTTACCTTGGCGATTGGCGAACCTTACGGTACGCGCAACGGCAATGCGCTTGGCGCAAACGATTCGACTGAAGGCAACGGCAAGATTTACCGGCACAGCCGTCTGGGCCTCTTTGCCGCTATCGGCGGTGGCGCGACGGTGAATAACCTCACCGTCGATGGCGTTATGAAGTTCGATAACGGCTTAGGCGTCGACGCTGGCTCGCTTGCGGCAACTATCACTGGCAAGACAACGCTCAGCGGCGTTACGTGCAAGCCGAAAATCACCTGCGATGATACGTTCGGCAACGATGTCAACATTGGCGGCATTGCTGGTAGCGTGAGGGGTGGTGGAACCGTTACTTTCGGCAGCAGCAACATAAGTGGCAGCACGAAGGCGCAAGCGACCGTCAAAACGGGCGCTACCCTCAACGGCAACACGCGCATTGGCGGCGCTATCGGTTATGTGGCGGACGTTGTCGCTATCGTCAACGTGACGAGTCTCGAGGTCGGTGACGCGACCGCGAGCGAAAATGCGATTACCGCGGGCGACAGCGCGAGCAATAAGAAATCCCAGATTGGCGGCCTTATCGGCTGCATCACTCAGGGCACCGCGGCGAATACGACCAACGTCAACATCACAGGACTTACGTTCAATTCGTTCAGCATGACCGTTGGCAAGAACGGTGACGCGAAGAACGGCGCTGGCGGTCTTTTGGGCTACAGCTGGGGCAATACGGTTGTCACCATCGGGGATAGCGCAAACACCAGCGACAGCACGTATGCTCTCAAGACGAACAACGCTTCCATAACAGCAAACAGCTCAGGTGAACTCGGCGGGCTCGTATATGCAGCCAGCGGTCACTGGGTTATCAACAACTATGCCATCGATCTTTCTGGTGCAACCATCAATGCCGAGAGCGCTACAACGCTTGGTCTGCTCATCGGTCGAGGCGGTAGGACGGAGAATTCCACAACATATGGAGTGGAAACTTATAGCGGCTTGTATCTGGAGAACAAGGCGGGTTGGGACACTGCATATAAGGTCAATGGTGTTGCTGCGGGCAATGGCGTGAAAATCAACAACACGGCAATCAAAAGCAACGACAATGCTACTTCGTTTGATGAATGGGTCGGCAACAGCACGAGGCCTGCCTATGGAAATAAAGACGCCAGCAAACTCATGGACGGCGAATGGAATGTCGTCGTTTCGCTTCATACCAAAGACGGCGTTAATGACGGCAAGCTCGACATGAGCGGAGAGCCGGGAAACGACAACAGCTATCGCAACCGTTCCGATTTCGGCAAGAACCACAACACGAATGCCTGGACGAGGTATTACTACAACCTCGACAAAGCCTATGCGGCACTTGGGCAAGGCAGCTCCAAAATTAGCAAAATCGATACGGCGGAAAAGCTGCTCTTATGGTCTGCTTATCGCTATGCTCCAGCCGCAATTCGCTCGATGATTGTGCCGCAAGCGTTCAACGACGCCGTGGCCATCGGCGGCGAAAGCGGCAGAAGCGTCGAAATTGATTTGACGGGCTATAGTTACTATCCCACCCAGCCGAACGGAAAGGTGACGGTTGGTAATGCGACCATCACCTTCCATTACTCCGACATCAAGGCCGAGCAGAAAAGCAACAAGCTGAACTCTGCTGCTACCCAGCACGAGAACATGCACTGCGGTCTTTTCCGAACGGTGGCAAATGGCGATCTTACGGTGAATGCCGTCACTTTGGGTGGCACTGTTGGGCCCGTTGTCAATGACGGGAGAAGCAAGAATGATATTGCCGCCGCGGGTGGAAGCTCTTCGGGCGCGCTGGTGTGTCGCTACGTGTATGGGTCTAACAATGGCACGACCACCACTATTAGAAAAATCTCGATTGATGGCCTTACGCTCAACAATTTGACCGTCGATGGCGCTAGTGAGGCCACGGGCGCTGATGCTTATATGCCTCTGCTTATAAACGAGATGCAGACGTACGTGAACCTGAGCGCGAAGAACATCACGGCTACGGGATACGGCCGCAACACCAAGGTGGCAACCTCACTTTTTGGAAGACTGGGCGTGGGTTCGAGTGCCGACCAGGTTACGGCGACGTTTGGTACCATCAACGTGCCGAGTGCTACGAACAACGCCATCTTTACCCGTGCAAGCTTGCTTGAGAGCTTTGGCTACGGCGAGGGGAAGACCGGCTCGGCGGTGTATACCTTTATAAAGGATGACCAGACAAACGATAAGGTCACATTCGGCAGCGAGATCGACTCGAAGGGCGAATACTCTGGTAAGCAACTCTGGTACTACAACGAGAGCACCTATGGGACCCGCGCTGGCCTCGTCACCGTTGACAACAAAGAGGCAAATGCGGATGCTCCGCAATTCGGTGGTTATCTCCCGTATGTGAAAAAGGGCAATGTCAACGAAAACAAAGTCCAATACCATGAAATCAAAGTTAACCAGCGCGTGCCCAAGCTTACGACAGGCTGCGGCACCTATGGTGATCCCTATACCATAACCAAGGCAACGGAGCTCAACACGGTTGCTGAGTACATCAATACTCAGAATCCAAGCGACGGCTGGGAAGTTACGATTGCGGCCGATCAGGAAACGCTATGCCAGCGCCGCTCGTCCAGCAAGGATGCTAGTAATGAAGTGACGTACGTCTACAAGCAGGCGAGCAAAACATGGGTGAGAATGATCGGGAACGACATCGACCCCAATGACACGCTTGACGATACGACGATGCACAGCTATCTCCAGAGTGCCTACTACAGCATCGAGCCGGAGAACGACAAGGGGGAAAGCACTGACACGCTTGAGCTGGACGCTGCCGTTTTTCAGGGCTTGGGTAATAAAGATTACCCGTTCCGTGGCGTTATCGTTGGTAATCTGAGGGGCTCGTCGCAGGCAGCTACGCAGGCGACTATCAAGATCCACAACTCCAAGGACACAGGTGCGCTTTCTGGGTTGATCCCGTATAGCTACGGTAGCGTTGTGAGTAATCTGAACATTGAATACTCGGGCAAGGCGGCCTCTATTGCACATAAGAATAAAGACGCCTCTGGCGTGCCGGGCGCGTTTTTTGGCGGCGTGATCGGTTGCATCATGGGCGGTGACAATATCATCGATGGCGTGTCGGTGAAAGCGTCTGGCGGCTTTAGCGTTGCTGGGGCAGCAGGCGATAATGGCGGCGCGCACCTTGTGCCCGTTGGCGGCTACGTTGGTGCTGTTGCGGGTGGCGGCGTCATCTTCCGCAACTCTTCCCGCGGCGACGGTGCCCTTAACGACTGGCATAGCGCTGGCGCTTCTCTCTACGACAACCCATATGTTGGCCGCGTGATCGACGGCTATGCGTTCAGCGAGCTTACCGATGATAAGAGTCTCGACAACACTGATCGTAACTACAAGGTGAACAATCTGGATACTTCGAAGACGGGGTGCATCAAGACGGATGCGACGCAGGGCCGCTATAGGGGAGACGACGCCAATAGCTCTGCGATAACCACAACCGTCAATGACTCGCAGGGACTGCTCGTACTCTCGGCCATCATCAGCAGCGGTGCGGCCGGCGGTTCGGCGAATACGAATACCACGAACGATGCGTATGGAACGTATGCGGGCTCGCGTGCCTACATGGGCGGCAACAACGCAAAGGGAGTGTACCAATTCGGCAACAAGCAATACGGCAAAGTTCGCAACGCGAGCTATACACATGTTGGAAGGCCGGCGAGTGCCGCTGAAGACTTTGCTAATGCGATAAGCGATGACATGAAAAGCCCCGGTATCCAGTTAGAGGGTAACGCGCTTGGCTACGCAGGCGATGGCTCGGGCGTTAACTCCCCCTACCTAGTAAAGAAATACGCAACGTGGCAGACGGGTAACATCTGCGCCGCGCAGGTCTCGGGAATGGATTTGCAGTTCAAAGCGGGTGAAACCTACGACATGACTACTTATGGCACGGGTTACACGGGTCTTTCGGGCCGCTACTACTCAAACGCATGCGCATCCGGTAAGGGCGCCGACCGCGATCGCATCGTGCCGCTTGTTGCGTGCATCAACGGTAACGGTGCAACAATTAAGGTCGGTAGCAAAGAGGCCAGCAAGGTATATGGGGTCACGGAGTACGCCGATGATAATTACAAACTCACCGGAGTGGGCGCTCTCTTTGGTACCGTAACGTATACCTCGACCAACGTGTTGGATAGCATCGGCACTCCGGCAACGGACGGCGCTGCTGCTACGGGCAACGGCGGCTATACCGTCCAGAACCTAAAGTTCGATGACTGCAATATTTCTCTTACGTATATCAATGCAGCCGGCGCCTCCAGTGGTGCGGGTAATGAGCAGGTTGGCGTCGGTCTGCTTGCGGGTACTACGGCGAACGCGAGCTCGCTGGCAGATTACGGCAAATATGCAGGAATTACCACGAATAGCTGCAGGGTGAATGGCCCCAATAACGTTGGCGGATTGCTCGGCGCATCCGGCTATGGTAGCCGCAGGACTGATAAAGATACAACTTTGCTGGTGAATCGTAACGACACCTCAAATTCGAACACGCGCTATTCTCCGGTCAAGCTTTACGATTGCTCTTATAGCAACATGGACATTTCTGGCGTGCAAAACGTCGGCGGCTTCGTCGGCAAGCTGAACCAAAATTCCGCTGGTGGCGTTTGGGCAAAAACGAATATGCCTATTGCCGAGAGTTCCACAATTATGTCAACTGCTGCCAGCGCAAGGACCGGCGGTATCGTGGGTCTTGCCGGAGGTGGTTTCCTGGTGAACACCGATGACGCTGGAACGCCTTCGCAGGGTGCCGGAAAGGCGGAGATCAGCAATGTCACGCTTCAGCCGGCAGCATCGAGCGCGACCGAGGGGACCGGCGGCCTTATCGGAAGGTCCGAAAATGGAATCGTGTCTGTCTACAATCTGTGCATCCATGGCGACGTGCAGAATAAAACGGTATTTGGTGTTAGAGGATCGAATAATCTTAAGTACGTTGCTGGTGCAGTCGGCGAAGCAGCTTCGGGCGGTGCATTTAAGTTCGATAGCTGTGTAATAAAAGACATCTATCTTGGTGCTCGTGAGTGCTCTGCCGGTTTAATCGGTGATCTGAAAGGTGGGTGTGCCCTCGAGGTCAAGAATTCAACTATCACTGGACTGGTCGTCGATGGTTCGTATTCTGGTGGTGTTGTTGGCTCGATCGGTAACACGGCGAACTCTGTCACGCTTTTGAACTCGACCATTGGCGAGAATAACTTTACCGGTAGCAAGAACGCTGCATGGAACTCATCGCTGGGAAGTTGTTCTGGTGGCGTGTCTGGCGATGGCCGTGGCTCATTTAGGCTCGTAAATGTGCTCATGGATCGCAATATCTTTGGGGCGCAAACTAGCCAGGGCTATTTGTTCGGAAATAGTTCATCCGCTGATCTCGTCAACGTTTTTGTCGCAGGAATTGCCATTAGACCAAACAGTGCGAGTGAATCGCTCAAGCTGATGCGCAATTCTTCCGGCACCGACGACCTTAAAAAAGTGAACAAAAAGTCATACATCGCATTTGCTGCCTATGAAGACAAGCTTTCCGATGCCAAGGGCGCGACACTGTATGGCAACGATGCTGCGAACGGCAATGTGACGGTGGCCGTTTCGCCCTACGTCACGACGAGTCCGACGAGTGGCCTTGTTGTGCGCGCCTCCGATGCTGACACGGCCGGCCGTTATCTGTTCGGCGACGGCATGAACGTTGGCCTTGCCACGGCCATCCAGAATCCGTCGAGCCCCGGCGTTGCCAACCGTTATACCTACACCAACATCGGCGGCATCAATGACGATGGCGCCTATCAAAATACGTCGAGCTATAACGCCAAATCCGTGGCGAGCATGTTCAATGCGAATAACGATGCAAGCGACAGCAAGGTTGCAACGGATTTTCCCGTTTTGGTGATCTCGGGTACCGATAATACGACGGCCAAGAGCTATCTAAACATCATCACGAACGGCGGCTTCTCTGACGCTTGCAGATTGAATAACGAGAATGGCACCAATCCGCACGTGACGGCCAAAGCAGATGTTTTCCAACTCAAGGATGGTGTGTTCGTTAAGGACGATGACGCGTCGAACAATCCCACGCTTCGCGTAGTGAACAACGGCAAGAACAATATGTCGTTTAGCCCAAGCTCCGATTGGGACAACGGCAAGGGCCGCTTTACGCTCCTGACCGTTACCTTTACCGAGGCGGGTCAGAGCTACAACGTTCAGGTGCCGATCGTCGTTAAGCGCAAGCTCGAGATTGATTTCGCTGCAACGTATGATTACGGCATCAAATTTAAAGAAAAAGACTACGCTAACCTTGGAAAAGATGCACACGTGCTTACGAGCTTTGGCGAGCCGATGACGGGTCTGCTTACCTGGACATACAATTCTGCCAATGGGAAGGAAGTCGACTTTGGCTGGGACAGCTATATGGCTGCTGGCGGCTCGATGAAGGGGCTCGGTAAGAGCATCCTCTTCAATGGTGCCGACGGAAGGTTGCCCCAGGGCACCCAGCTTACGCTCATCGATGCGAACGTTGACGGCCGGGCCGGTGGCAGAGAGTATCACTATACGGTGGGCGAAGGCGGAGCAACGAGCGTTTCCCTGAGCGGAAACGACGGCTTTAAGGATTCTGCGGGCAATCCATATCAGGAGCGATGGCTGAGCGAGATTTTGGATGTGTCGGCCACACAGGATGGCGCCGGCACATGGACCGTGTGTGATAACGAGGCAGAGGCGACCGCTAAAGCGAAACTCGATGGCAAGTGGACGCTGTTTAAGGTTGCGGGTGCTGACGTTCCCAGCAACAGCCGCTATACGCTAAAGGTACCTAAGGAGAAGGATACCGGCAGAGAGAAGCGTGCATCGGAGAGCGTCTACCTAGTTGTCAACGTGCCCAAGTCGGGCGACGGCGTGACGCAAGCTAGTATCAACGGTTTTACGGCTTCGTCTATTGACTCGAATTCTTCGGGTGGCCGCATATCTTGGAATCTGCATCACGTCTTGCGCACCGGTGGCGACGATAATCAAAACGGTACGGCATCGACATACAGCATCTTGTCCAATTACGGGCAGGAAGTTAACGACGGGAAGCCGGAGGCGCGCACTCCGGTTTCGAAGTCGACGGACGGCGCCGCCTACGTTCTTTCTCTTGACGTTACCGACACGATTACGTTTAACCCAAGTCAGAGCTATGCTGACTCGGACTCTTTGTTCTATCAGCTCGATACGTCACTGTGCAAGTATGGCGCCAACAATACCCTGACGGGGGTGAGTAGTTTCCCGAGCGGAACCTCGGCGATCGCTAAATTCTATGTTGCCATCGACAATCAGAACTATAAGTGGGATGGCGAAGATTGGGCGAAGTGTGATTCTTCGACGCCTGCGTTCACGCAGACCGTGACGGATACGGGCGATGACTCGCTGAAGCTCAAGCTCGATTGTGACCTCGCCGGAATCCGCAAGCGTGCAACGGGCGGATCCTTTACCGTGCGTACGGCAGTGGAAGAGATTCGTCTTACGCCGGACGGCTGCAACAAGGTCATCTCCCTGTCCAAGCAGTCTGGCGAGGACGCCTGTACCAAGATGTCCTATACCGCCAAGCTTTCGACGCGCGATTCTGGTCTTGCCACCTCGAGCCTGGCGATGACGAAGCGCGGTAACGTTGGATACTATCGCATGGACACGGGTGATACGACCATTACGCTATCGGCGCCTGAGAAGTCGCAGCTTGGCATTAACGTGGACGACCTGCGTCCGATCGCGAATGGCACGATTGGTCTGGGTGCCACGTATGAACTGGGTGGACTCAGCAACGCCGCCGAGGCAATTGCGAACGCAGACTCTGTTGTGTACACGCTCGAGCTGCAGCGCCGCGGAACCGACGGCACGTATGAGAGTGTAACGGATGATATCTCCAACTACGTAACAGTGACGGAGAGTAAGCTTGCCGCGGTCGCTCCCTCCGGTAGCACGATCACCTTCACTGACTCGAAGGAGAATGGCAAGTTCAAAACGCAGAACGGTGACACTACGTTTAGCCTGCCCTTTACCGTTAAGGTCAACACGCAGGTTGAACAGCGTGAGCAGTTCTACGCGAACTATCGATTGGTAATGAGAGCGAGCCTGGTTAAGGGTGACGTGGCGAGCGCAAAGCCTCAATCGCCCGACTATGTGACCTATACGCTCACGAGGGTGAACCTCAACGGCATCGACCACTAGTTCCGAAGCCAACTAGCTTCGCAAAGGGGGCGGCAACCACCCGGTTGCCGCCCCCTTTCTAGTCTGCGCGATCCCAGTCTTGGACTCCGCTGGACAGTTAGTTCAGATACGTATAATTCCAGACCGCAGCAGGCGCATCCGGCGCTCGTTTTGGGGAAGAAAGGGGCTCAAAACTAGGATTCGGTAGCTATCTGGGCTCGATTTGCGTGCAATGAGTCGCCAAAGAACCCTCTCCGGGGACCATAGCGCAGCTTTATCAGCATAGAAAAATACGTATCTGAACTAACTGTCCAGCCGCCGTTGGAGAAAGGTGTTTTAGCTCTCCCGACCCCTCCACCAGGCTTTCCAACTTCCCACTTAACTTAACACTTAAGGTGGAAAGCTGGGTAGAAAGCTGGAAAGTTAAGTGGAAAGCTGGAATGTTAAGTGGAAAGCTGGAAAGTACGCGGAAGACTGACATGCTAGCCCAGAGGCTAGAGGGGTTAATAATTATGAAGACCATACCAAGCGAAACAAAAAGATACCAATCTGGTTGGTAAAACACGCTCAATGAGCTGCGAGCTAACTAGCTGCGTAAATTAAATGTAAAGAACTGTCGCAAATAAATGGCAAATGCCCAGATAACGCCGCGTCTATTTTAATTAACTGCTTTGAGCAAACAGTAAAATGCTACTATCTAACTTGCACGTAAGAAAGCAGATTAACGGTTAAGGCTAAGAAGTGGCAGGTATGTCGGAAGCAACTAGGACTCGCACGCATGCGCCCGAGGTTAGGCAGCGCGCCGTCGAGATCCTCCAAGAGGGGGTCGGTCATCGCGCCCTCGCCGCGGAGCTCGGCATTCCCCAGGCCACGGCTCGTCAGTGGGCCCGCGCATATGCCGTGGGCGGTGCCGACGCCGTTCTCAACGCCGGTTCGCATCATCACACCTATTCGTACGAAGTTAAGCTCGCCGTGGTCAAGGACCGCTTGGAAAACGGCTTAACGGTTCGCGAGGCCATGATCAAGCACAAGATTCCTAGCGAGTCTTCGGTCAAGGCTTGGTGCCGTCAGTACCGCGAGAGCGGTGAGTCCGCACTGGTCGATAAGCCGCGCGGTCGCAAGCCGCGCGTTAAAAAGGCGGAATAGCAAACGGGATGGTGCACCCACAGGGGCGCATTTTTCTTGCCGCCCCTCTGCTCCAATGCGGGCGTGCCCTTACCCCGTACGCCTAAAACTCCCCAGTTGACCGAAAACCCGCCGCCGCTACTCCTCAATTGAGCTATAACGTTAAACAATTGCAGCGTTTTAGCATGGGGGAGTGATGGTATGACGCTACTGTATTTCCTTACCCTGTTTCCGCTGGTACCGGCGCTGGGCATGCTGCTCGCGCGCGGTGACCGCGCCCGCGATGCGGCGGGGCTCATAGGCTCCGGCATTATTATGGCGGTGACAGTTGTAGTCGCCGTCATGTTTTTTGGCACGGGTCCGCAGAGCTTTGAGGTTGCCCCCGGCACCTCGCATGTGCTCTCGATCATCAGTTCCGTTATCGACGTCATCCTGTGCGCTGTCATCCTGTACAACGCGTACAAATATAGGAACGCGCTCACCACGGTGCTCGGCATAGTCCAGCTGGTGGGCTCGCTCGCCTTTGCAGCCATGACGCTGCCCGCGGCCGAAGCCGTCACGGCAACGCCACTCTACCTGGACTACATGAGCGTGATCATGGTCCTCGCCGTCGGCATCGTTGGCAGTCTAATCTGCTTGTATGCCCTGGGCTACATGAAGGACTTCCAGGCCCATGACGAGCACGAGGCCGCGCTGCGCGGGCAGACCGCGCCCGACCGTCGCCCGCAGTTCCTGGCGCTCATGTTCCTGTTCCTCTCGGCCATGTTCGTCATCGTGACGAGCGACAACCTTGAGTGGCTGTTCTGCGGCTGGGAAATCACCACCGTGTGTTCGTTCCTTATGATTGGCTACACGCGTACGCCCGAGGCCATCAAGAACGCCTTTACCCAAATCATCCTCAACATGCTGGGCGGCATCGCGTTTTTGGCCGGACTTATGTATCTGCACGTTAACGGCATGCCGCTGACCATCTCGGGCATGATCGAGCTTTCCGGCACCGGAACCGCGCAGTCCGCGCTGCTGGTGATGCCGGTCATCCTGTTGTCGCTCGCCGCGCTCACCAAGGCCGCACAGATGCCGTTCCACACTTGGCTGTTGGGTGCCATGGTTGCACCCACTCCCACGAGCGCCCTGCTGCACTCGTCAACCATGGTCAAAGCCGGCGTGTTCCTGATGGTCAAGCTGAGCCCACTCTATGCCATCTACCCCGTGACCGGCTTTATGGTCACGAGTGTGGGTGCCATCACGTTTTTGCTCGCTGCACTCATGGCCATCTCGCAGAGCAACGCCAAACGCGTGCTCGCGTACTCCACCATTTCCAACTTGGGCCTCATCAGTGCCTGCTTGGGTGTCGGCGCGCCCGAGGCCGTATGGGCGGCCATCTTCCTGATCTTGTTCCACACGGTGGCCAAGTCGCTGCTGTTCCTGTGCGTGGGCACGGCCGAGCATCATATCGGCAGCCGCAATATCGAGGACATGGACGGCATGTTCAGCCGCATGCCGCACCTGACGCGTCTGATGATGCTGGGCATTATGGGCATGTTTGTGGCGCCGTTTGGCATGCTCGTGTCCAAGTGGGGCGCCCTGGTGGCGTTTGCGCAGACCGGCAACGTGCTCATGATCATGGTGCTTGCCTTTGGCTCGGCCGCGACGTTTTACTTCTGGGGCAAGTGGCTTGCCAAGCTTTCGGGCGTCGACCCCACGGCTCAAAACGTTGAGGTCAATGTCCATAAGACCGAATGGATGGCCCTCAACACCATCGCCGCGCTGCTGATTCTGTGCTGCGTGGCGTTTCCGGTTATCTCGAGCGGTCTGGTGTCGCCTTACTTGGCCATGGTGTTTGGCCGCGTGCCGTACGTTATTGGCAAGGACGCCATGTATCTGATGGTGGTTATCGTGGCGTTTATCGCCGTGGTGCTGCTGACTTCATTCCGCGTGAGCAACAAACCGCACGTAAACGTATATCTTTCGGGTGTGGGAACCGACAATTACCGCCATTTCCGCGGCTCGATGGGACACGAGGTGAAGGCCGAAAAGCGCAATTGGTACTCGGAGGACGCCCTTGGCGAGAAGCGTATTGGCCCCGCGGGTAGCGTCGTGTGCTGCAGCATTATCTTGTTTGCGCTGCTGTGTTGCGCGTGGATTGGGCCCGAGCGGCTTGCCATGAGTGCGCCCTCGGTGCTGCGCGGCAAGTATTTTGAAGGCTCGGGCGTCGTGGGCATTTTTATTGGCACCGTGGCGTTTGCCTTGATTGCGCCGCTTGTGGGCGGCTTGATCGACGGCGTTGACCGCAAACTTTCGGCTCGCATGCAGGGCCGCGTGGGCCCGCGCTTGCTGCAGCCCTTCTACGACGTTGCCAAGCTGCTGCGCAAGGCTCCCGCCAGCGTAAACACCATGGACGATACCTACATGGCGTGCGCGCTCATCTTTACCGTGGTGGGCGGCGGCATCTTTGTGTCGGGCTCCAACACGCTGTTATGCGCCTTTATGGTGACGCTTGCCGCGATTTTTGTGGTGCTGGCGTCCGCCTCGACGCAAAGCCCGTTTGCCCAGGTCGGTGCCGACCGCGAGCTGCTGCAGGTTATGAGTTACGAGCCCGCCGTTCTGCTGATGAGCGTGGGCCTGTACCTTGCCACCGACAGCTTCGATTCCATCGCCGTGACGGGGCAGTCGGCCCCCATCATCGTGTACAGCGCGCCCATTTTCCTCGCGCTGCTCGCGGTGCTTACCATCAAGCTGCGCAAGTCGCCGTTCGATCTTTCGTACTCGCATCACGCGCATCAGGAGATCGTCCAGGGCGTCGCCACCGAGATGAGCGGCGGCACGCTGGCCAAGATGACCCTTATGCACTGGTGTGAGACCGTGCTGTTTTTGATGTGGGTGGGCATGTTCTTTGTTTGGGACAACCCGGTGAGCTGGGTCGTAGCCCTGGTCGTGATGGCCGCGACGTATTTTGTCGAGGTGCTGATCGACAACACCTTCGCACGCAGCACCTGGCGCAGCTGCTTTAAGCTCGGCTGGGGCGTGGCGCTGGTGTTTGGCCTGCTCAACCTTATGCCCATCCTCGTCGACGTGTTTATTTAGGAGGCGGCATCCATGGATCATAAAATGTCGCGCTCGCCGTGGGTTATTCATTACGACGGCTCGAGCTGCAACGGATGCGATATCGAGGTGCTGGCCTCGCTCACGCCGCTGTTCGATGCGGAGCGCTTTGGCGTGGTCAACACCGGCAACCCCAAGCATGCGGATATCTTTTTGGTGACGGGGTCGGTCAATGCCCAGAACCTGCCCGTCGTGCGTCAGATTTACAACCAGATGCTCGAGCCCAAGTGCGTGGTGGCCTGCGGTATCTGCGCATGCTCGGGCGGCGTATTCCGCGATGCCTACAACGTGATCGGCGGCGTGGACCGCGCGATTCCCGTGGACGTGTACGCGCCCGGGTGCGCCATTCGCCCCGAGACGGTGATCGATGCCATCGTGGAGGCGTGCGGCATCCTGGACCAGAAGGAGACCGTGTTGCGCGCCGGTGGCGATCCGCTCACCGTGGGCGGTGCCGCTACCTGGGACGGTGGCGTTGAGCTGGGCGAGGACGGGTTTGTGGCTGCGGGGGCCGGGACTGACGGTGCCGGTGACGCGCCTGCCGGGAAGCCTGCTGCGCCCGCCGCTGGCGACGCACCTGCTGAGACGCCCGCCGCTGCAAAGGAGGCCGAGTAATGCAAAAGGCTATCTATACCACCGTCGGGATCGACAAGCTCCTGTCGCATGTCCAGGCGCTCAAGGGCGTCGGCGCGCGCTTTGTGCAAATGCATGCCGAGCGCAACGTCGACGACGGCTCGTATCGCTTGGTCTATACGTTTATCAACGTCCGTGCTGCTCAGGAGCATATTGCGCAGGACGGCAGCTATGCGATCGAGAACCTGGTGGTCGAGGGCATCGACCAGTACCAGGAGATTCCGTCCATCAGCTCGTATTACCCCGCGGTGTTCCCGTTTGAAAATGAGGCCCACGACCTGTTTGGTCTTGCCATCACCGACATGCAGATCGACTTTAAGGGCTTTTTCTACCAGGTCTCGACTGCCGAACCCATGAGCGTCATCACGCCCGAGGTGAAGGCTGCGCGCGAGAAGGCCATGAAAGTCCGCGCGGCCGCCGAGGCCAAGGCGCGCAAGGCCGCGGCCGAGAAGGCCGCCGCGGCTGCGGCTGCTGCGGGGGAGGGTGCCGCGGGTGCCGGCGATGCTGCGGGCACTGCCGCTGCTCAGCCCGCTGCTGCTGCCGGCTCCGATGCCCAGCATGACGATGCCGCTGCGAAGGCCGCGCTCAAGGCCGCCGAGATGGAGGCAAAGCTCGCCGCCATGGATCCCGAGAAAGCGGCCAAGGTCCGTGCGGCGCTTGCCGCCAAGGCCGCCCGCGACAAGCAGAAAAAGGAGGCGTAAGGTCCATGGCTCATCGCTCCGTAATTCCGTTTGGCCCGCAGCACCCGGTGCTGCCCGAGCCGCTTCATCTGGACCTGGTGATCGAGGACGACCGCGTCATCGAGGCAATTCCGCAGATCGGCTTTGTGCACCGCGGACTCGAGAAGCTCACCGAAAAGCGCGACATGCACCAGTTTGGCTACATCGCCGAGCGCATCTGCGGCATTTGCGCCGTGGGCCACAGCTACGGCTATGCCAGCGCCTGCGAGCGCATGCTCGACATCGAGGTGCCCGGCCGCGTGCAGTATATCCGCACTATTTTGCACGAGCTTTCGCGCATCCACTCGCACCTGCTGTGGCTGGGCCTGCTCGCCGATGCCTTTGGCTTCGAGGCGCTGTTCTATCGGTCGTGGACCCTGCGCGAGCAGATTCTCAAGATCTTCGAGAGCACGTGCGGTGGCCGCGTGATCCTTTCGATTAACGAGATCGGCGGCCTAAAGCACGACATTGAGGACTCCGAGCTGGCTGGCATTGTCCAGACGCTCGATGCCATGCGTCCCGACTACGAGGCCCTGGTGCATACGTTTTTGGACGACGTCAGCTGTGGCGAGCGCCTGCATGGCGTGGGCGTGATCAGCAAGAAGGACGCGCTGGATCTGTCGATGGTCGGCCCGTTTGGGCGCGCCTCGGGCGTGGACTACGACGTGCGCATGTTTAGCGACGGTGCCTATGCGGACCTGGCTGCGTTTGAGCCGGTTGTCGCCACCGATGGCGATTGCTATGCCCGCTGCCAGGTGCGCTGTGCCGAGGTCACGCAGGCCATGGACATCATTAAGGAGCTTGTGGGCAAGATTCCGCACGACGGGATCGGCGGGCGCACCAAGCTTACGCCGGCCGACGGCGCACGCGGCGAGGTTGTGATTGAGCAGCCGCGCGGCGAGGCGTATTACTATGTGCGCGGTAACGGCACCAAGAACCTGGACCGCTTCCGCGTGCGCACGCCGACGTCGCAGAACCTGGCGGGTCTGACACATGCGCTGCAGGGCGTGCTCCTTGCCAACGTGCCCATGATTATCCTGACCATCGACCCCTGCATTAGCTGCACGGAAAGGTAGGCGCGGCATGAGTTTGCTGACATTTGCCAAGACGGCCTTGGGCTCTATGGTCAAGCAGCCGGTAACGGTGTGCTATCCGCAGGAGAAGCTCGCGGCACCCGAGCGCTTGCGCGGGCATATCGTCAACGACATGGACGCGTGCATCTGCTGCGGCATGTGTGCGCGTCGCTGTCCGGCGGGCGCGCTCGCAGTCGATCGCAAGGGTGGAACGTGGTCGATCGACCCGTATGCCTGCGTGGTGTGCGGTGAGTGCATCGAGAGCTGCCCCAAGCACTGCCTGACTATGGACACCGCCCGCACCCCAGTCGCAGCGGACAAGACTCCCACAGTAGAAACCAAGCCGGAGTAGCGCAGGGGTAGAACTGGAATAGGGGCCGGCGGGGCAAAAATGCCCCGCCGGCCCCGCGCGTGAGCGCGCGGGTGGGCCGCCACGCGACCCGTCCAGCCCGAAAATGACCCGCCTGCCACGAAATGGGCCCATCTACTACGTTTAAGCCGCTACCCTCAACCATGGCGAAAAATGCAAAAGCAAAACTGCAGGTAGAACGTCTGCGATTTTGCATGAAAAGCGGGTATGGTCGGGGGCATCGAGTCAAACGTAGTAGATGGACCGATTTCGTGGCGGGCGCTGTCAGCCGATCTCCGCGGGCGGAAGAAAACGGATCATTTTTGTCCCGCGAGGCCTGGGATGGTATCCGTGCGGGACTATCCGAACAAAACTATGTCGGTTTACTACGACGAATTCGACATTCCCGACCATGACTGCATTTTTCTAAATAATGCAAGCGTTCTACCTGCGGTTTTGTAAGCGCGCAATTTGCCGTGGTCGAAGGCGGGCGATTCATCGTAGTAATCCGGCATAGTTTTGAAATGGCATTAAATCGGTTACAGCCATTTTGCTGTGCCGGAGCGGTCGGCCGTTGGGTAATTACCCTCGCAGATAGGCGATGGCGATTTGGGTGCGGTTGCGTAGCCCCATTTTGGCTAGGATTGAGCTGATGTGGTTGCGCACCGTGCCTTCTCCCATATAAGCCGTGGCGGCAATCTCCTTGTTGTCGAGGCCGCAGGCGATGAGCTCGGCGACTTCGAACTCGCGGTCGGTCAGACCGGCAAAGGCCGCGGGCCGGTGTGGCGTGCCCGTCTTGTCGCCCATCCCGTCAAAGTCAACATCTTCGATCGCCTTACCCTCGAGCACGCGTTTGCCGTCCATGACCTGCGCCAACGCTGGCGGAATGGCGGCGACATCGGTCTTGATCAGGTAGCCGCGGGCGCCCAGCTTGAGCGCCGACACGATATACTCGTCATCCGAGAATGTCGTCAGAAACACCACGCGCGCCGCAGGGTCGCGCTCAAGGATCTCGCGTGCCGCCGAAAGTTCGTCGCGCTCTGGCATCTGAATGTCGAGCAGCGCGATATCGGGTGCGAGTTCGGCGTAGAGTGCCACCGCGTCGTTGCCGTTGGCGCCGGTGCCCACCACCTCGATTTGCGGCTGGGCACCCAGGATAATCTTGAGCGAATCGACTACCAAACGGTCGTCGTCGACAACGATGAGCCTCATCGGTCCTCATCTCCTTGCTGTTTGGGAACGGTGGCAAACACCCGCCAGCCGCCGGCGCCGGCGCGCGGACCGGCGGTGAAGGTGCCGCCAAGCGCCTCGATGCGCTCGCGCATGGAGGCGAGCCCCATGCCCTCCGCGGCGCCACGGCCGATTGCTTGGACCCCGCCCACGCCATCATCGGTAACGATGAGCTGGTAAAACGACGGATGCTCCATGCACCGCACGGTAATGGTTTTGGCATGGGCGTGGCGCATGGCGTTGGAAAGCGCCTCGCGCAGCACCGCCGCAAAGCAGTTGGCGACGTTGGCGGGCGCATGCTCGGCCAAAACCTCAAGCTCAATCTGCGGACCGCTGTCCGAGCGCGCGCCTTCAACGATGCGTTCGAGCTGCACGGAGAGGTTGGTCGCATTGTCGTTGAGCGCGTGGACGCTGGCGCGCACGAGCTGGAGCGCCTCGTCAACGGTGTATTTGACGTCGGCGAAATCGGCGGCAACGCCGGGCTCGTTGGCATGGACCACGCGCAGGGCTTCGGTTTGAAGCGAAGCGCGCGTGAGCTGGTGGCCCACGTTATCGTGGATTTCGCGCGCGATGCGGGCACGTTCGGCGAGCGTCGCGAGCTCGACTTCGTAGTCCTGGCGGTCGGCGAGGTCGCGGTTGCGTGCCTCGAGTGCCAGGGCGCGCTCTTGCAGCTTGTCGCGGGTGCGACGCATGCGTTCCTGTTCGCGCTCCAGCTGCGCGGTGCGCAGCGACAGCAACGTGGCGGCGACCGAAAGGATGGCGGTTAGCAACAGCGTTCGGGTGGTGAGCGCGCCGCAGCGAAGGTCCGTGGCAAGTGCGCAGGCAAACACGGAGCCAATCGCCAGCGCGGGCCAGATGCGTTCACGGCGCACGCGCCGCGCGATGTCATAGAGGGCGAGAGGTACGAACGGCACAAACGGCGGCACGAAGACAGCCGCGATGACGTAGGCGTAGCTGCCGGCCTCGCTGGCGCGACGGGCGCGTTCTCCCTGCGCGACCTCGGCCAGTGCGGCGATGACAACGCCAAGGCAAAACGCCGCGACCAGGCGAGCATCCACAGCAAGGCCCGTGGCGGCTGCGATGCAGCACGCCAGCACGATCGATTTGTCGAATAGCCTGTTCATACGGGTATTGTACGCGATGCCGCGCACGGGGGAGGCACCACTCAAAGCAACCGTGACATTCCTCCCACGCGGCGGGGCGGTCGCGTCAGCAGGCTACGCGACCGCCCCGCACTCGTGACAAAGCTCACTGGTGCGCGCCGCCCGCTCCTGCGATGATGCAATCGTACCGGGCCACGACCAACAGAAGGGCCGCCTCATGACAGACATCGTCCACGTCGAAAACCTCGTCAAGCGCTACGACGATCTTATTGCGCTCGACCACTTTAACCTGAACATCGCCCCCGGCGAGATTTTTGGCCTGCTGGGCCCCAACGGCTCGGGCAAGACCACGTCCATCAACTGCATCCTGCAGCTGCTCGCCTACGACAAGGGCACCATCGAGCTGTTCGGCGAGCGCATGACGCCCGCCCGCTACGACCTCAAGCGCCGCATCGGTGTGGTGCCGCAGCAGGTGGCGGTGTTCGACGAGCTCACCGTGCGCGAGAACATCGACTATTTCTGCAGTCTCTACGTCAACGACCGCAAGCGCCGCCGCGCGCTGGTGGACGAGGCGATCGACTTTGTCGGCCTGGGCGACTTTACCAAGTTCCGCCCCGGCAAGCTCTCGGGCGGCCTGACGCGTCGTCTCAACATTGCCTGCGGCATCGCGCACAAGCCCGAGCTCATCTTTTTTGACGAACCCACGGTGGCGGTCGACCCGCAAAGCCGCAACGCCATCCTGGAGGGCATCTGCCGCCTGCGCGACGAGGGCGCCACGGTGGTGTATACCAGCCATTACATGGAGGAAGTCGAGCAGATCTGCAGCCGCATTATGATCATGGACGGCGGCCGCGTGCTGGCGCAGGGCACTAACGACGAGCTCAAGCGCATGATTCAGATGGGCGAGAAGATTGTAATCGAGGTCGGCGAGGTTCCGAGTGCGGCGCTCGGTGCCGTCGCAAGCCTGCCGCACGTTCTGGACCTTTCGGCAACGGCGGGACAGCTCACGTTTTCGTGCGAAGCGAGCCCGCACAACCTGACGGACATTCTCGATGCGCTGCGCTCGCATGACGTGCCGCTCGGCCGCATCTATTCCGAACCGCCGACCCTCAACGACGTGTTCCTCGAGATCACCGGCCGCGAGCTGCGCGACTAGGGGGCGGCCATGTTCAACACCATCATCACCACGGTCAAGACGCTGCTGCGCCGGCCGAGCACGTGGGTCTGGGGCGCTCTCTTTCCTATCGCGCTTTCCACGATGTTCATGTTTATGTTTGCGAACCTCAGCTCCGACGGCACGGTCGACCCGGTGCCGGTTGCCGTCGTGGCGGACGAGGCCTGGGATGCCTCGACCTTTAAGGATGTGGCAGCGTCGCTTGCCAAGGCAGGCGACGACCAGCTGCTCGATGTGAGCGAGTACGAAGACTTGGCTGCCGCGCGCAAAGCGCTCAAGGCCGGCGAGGTCGCGGGCATCTATACGGTTGATGCCGCGGGCACGCCCAGGCTCACGCTGCTATCGAGTTACGACAGCTCGCGCGCCTCGTCGGTGCTTACCGACCGCAGCATCCTTGAAACGGTGGCAAGCTCGTATACGCAAAATGCCGAGCTCATGTCCCAGATTGCCCAGGACAACCCGGCGGCGCTCGCCGATCCGGCGGCGGTTGCGCGCGCCCTGTCGCTCGAGGGCGGAACCCGCCGCGTGAGCCTGACTCGTGCCACGCCCGATGGCACGGTCATCTACTATTACGCGCTTTTTGGCCTGGTCGCGATGATGTCTGCCGAGTTTGCCGCCTTGAGCGTCGTCGATTTGCAGCCCAATCTGTCCGGCCTCGGCGCGCGCCGCTGCGTGGGCGGTCTTTCCAAGACGGCGTCGCTGGCCGGCATTTTTGTCGGCTCGTGGCTGGTTTCCTTTGCATCGATGGCGGTTGCGATCGGCTACGTGCGCCTGGTCGTGGGCGTCGACTTTGGCGGGCGCGAGGGGTTGTGCCTGCTGGGCGGGGCTGCATCCGCGCTTGCCGCCACGGGCCTGGGGCTTTTTGTGGGCACGCTTCCCGTTAAGGGCGGCAAGGCATCCAAGTCGGGCATCCTCACGGGCTTTGCCACCACGTGCGCCCTGTTCGCCGGCCTCTACGGCGAGCCGGCGATGGCGCTTGCCGACGACGTCGCCCGCGCTTGTCCGGTCGAGTGCTGGCTCAACCCCGTCAAGCTCATCTGCGACATGTTCAATCGCCTGTATTTCTTTGAGGACCTGGGGCCCTTCGCTGTTCGCGCCGGCGCGCTCGTCCTGATGGCCCTGGTGTTTGTCGCCGCCGCTACGCTGATCTTTGGAAGGAGCCGCTATGAGCACCTTTAAGACCGCGCTTCGCATGGCGCTGGCGCACCCGTTCTACCTGCTCATCTATACGGTGTTCATCTCGCTCATGGGCGTATTCATCGCGGCTTCGGTGAGCTGGAACTCGTCGCAGCTTACCGAGTACAAGCCCTACGACACCAACGTGATCGTGGTCGACCGCGACGATAGCGACCTTTCGCGGGCGCTTACCAAGCACCTGGGCTCACGCTTTGACCTGGTCACGGGCGTCGGCGACGACACATACGACCTTGCTGACGCGCTCTCCAAGAGCAACAGCGCCAAAGGCAGCGCCGACTGCGTGTTCTTTATCCCGGAGGGGTTTGAGGACGATCTTGTTGCAGCCGCCCGCGCGGGGGAGTCCCTGCCCAAGCTCGATGTGACCTACGGTGCCGGCACCATGGCGGCGGCGCTTTCGTCTGCCGAGGCCTCGCGGTGGATCTCGCTCGCGGGCGCTGCGGCCGCACTAGAGCCCGCTGCCTCCAACGGCGACGTCGCAAGGGCCGCCGAGCACGCGGCCGCAAAGCGCGCGGAGGTCCAGATCGAGCAGGTCAAGGTCGACTCGACTGCTGCTACCACGCTCGAGTCGTACTTCAACTTTGGCGCGTACGCGATCATCTCGTCGGTCATCGTGTCGGTGGGACTGGTGTTCTCGGGCATGAACGAGCCCGAGCGCGTGCGCCGCATGGATGCCAGCCCGGTCTCTGAGCGCCAGCGTTCGCTCGCTGTGTTCGCGGCCGCCGCCGTGCTCACCGTCTGCATCTGGCTCGTGTCGAGCATGATGGGCGTCGTGGGCTTTGCCAGCGCGGTTGCCGAGGTCGGCGTGGGTCGCGTGTGCCTGGCGCTGGCGGCAACGTTTGCCCTGGCGTGCACGCCGCTGGCCGTTGGCTTTACGCTGTCGAGCCTGGGCGCGCGCGAGGAGCTGCTCAACGGTGTGGGCAACCTGCTCGGCATGCTCATGACGTTTTTGGGCGGCGCCTGGATGCCACTGTCGCTCATGGGCTCGGCCGTGCAGACGGTGGCGCACTTTGTGCCGACGTATTGGGTGAACGACGCGATCGGCAAGGCGCTCGCCGCGGACCTGACGTCCACCGTGCTGGGCGACATCGCCTGCGATCTGGGCGTCACGGTGCTCTTTGCCGCGGCCATCGCCGCCGTAGGCCTAGCCCTCGCGCACAACAAATCCCACGCCTAGCCACCTAGTCATTGGGGACAGTCTTTGCCGATTCGCCGGCAGGGCTGGCAGGGACTGTCCCAATATGTCGGCACTTGGGGACGCTCCTTTCCTGCCGGCACTCATTGGGGACAGACTTAAATGAGCGATTTCACTCATTTAAGTCTGTCCCCAATGAGTAGGTTGGAAAAAAGTCGCGCACGTCGCTTAAAAATAGTTCGCCCAGGTTTACTATTACCCTAGAAAAGTAGCAGAAGGCTAACAACGGGGGATAACATGGCGACAAAGCAAGCCTATGTCCAGGTCAAAGGGCTCAAGAAACACTATGGCGACGGTGATGCGCGCCTGACGGTGCTCGACGGCATCGACACGTCCATCAACCGCGGCGAGATCTGCGTCATGCTGGGACCCTCGGGCTCGGGCAAGTCGACCTTTCTCAACCTCATTGGCGGCCTGGAGGATGCCGACGGCGGCTCCATCATGGTGGACGGCTGCGACCTCACCGCGCTCAAGCCTGCCGATCTGGGCGAGTACCGCCGCCGCGAGCTGGGCTTTGTCTTCCAGTTCTACAACCTGGTGCCCGACCTTACCATCAAGGAAAACATCGAGGTCACGGCGCACCTGTCCAAAAACCCGCTCAATGTCGACGACCTGCTGCGTTCGCTGGGCCTCTACGAGCACCGCAACAAGTTCCCACGCCAGGTCTCGGGCGGCCAGCAGCAGCGCTGCGCCATCGGCCGTGCACTCGTCAAAAACCCAGGCCTGCTGCTGTGCGACGAGCCCACGGGCGCGCTTGACTACAAGACGTCCAAGGAAATCTTGCAGCTCATGGAGGATGTCAACCGCACCTACGACTGCACCATCATCATTGTCACCCACAATGCCGCCATCGCGCGCATGGCAAATCGCGTGCTGCGCCTGCGCGACGGGCGCATCGTCGAGGATGAGCTCAATGAGTCACCCGTCGCGGCCGCCGAGCTCGATTGGTAGGCGGCGCCATGACACCTCTCGCAAAACGTCTCCCGCGCGAGCTGCGCCGCAATATCGGCAAGTACCTGGGCATCTTTTTGCTTATGTGCGGAAGCATCGCCCTTACCTCGGGCTTTTTGCTCGCGGCGCATTCCATCGGCTGCCTCATCGACGACATGCGCGACGAGTACACGATCGAGGACGGCCGCGTGACCACCTCCTTCGAGGCTACCAAAGACCAGCTCAAGGCCGCCGAGGATGCAGCCGGCGACGTCGGCGGCGTTACGTTCTACAAGAACTTCTCTATCGACGTCATCATCAAAAAGGCGGCTGGCGACGACGGCACCAAGCGCACCCTGCGCACCTACGCGCATCGCACCAAGGTTGACATTGCGTCCTACTGCGAAGGCAGGCAGCCCAAGACGGACGATGAAGTGGCAATCGACCGTGTCTTCGCCACCAACAACGACCTCGCCGTGGGCGATAAGGTCGAGCTTGAGGGCCGCACCTACACCATCTGCGGCATCATGACCCAGCCCGATAGCCAGGCGTTGTTCCTCGACAATTCGGACTTTACGGTGAACACCATCACGTACGGCGTGGCCGAGGTCACCGACGCCGGCTTTGCCGCGCTTGAGGACGCCGGCGGCGCGCCTGCCTACACCTACTCCTTTACCTTTACCGATCGCGACCTCCCCACCGCGGACCGCATCGATGCGGAGCAGGATATGGTCGAGGCGCTGACCGATGCCGATGCGCGCGTGGACGATCTGATCGATGCCGATTCCAACCAGGGCATTGGCTATGCGCGCGACGACGTGGACGGCGACTCCATGATGTGGATGACGTTGCTCGACATCATCATCGTGATCATGGCGTTTGTCTTTGTGGTGCTCACCGACGCCACCATCGAGGAGGAGAGCGCCATTATCGGCACGCTGCTCGCCAGCGGCTATCGCCGCCGCGAGATCGTGCTGCACTACCTGGCACTTCCCGCCATCGTGGGCGTGGTCGCGGCGCTTTTGGGCACCGCACTCGGCGTTGCGTTCTTTACCGAGCCCATGCGCGGTCTCTACTACGGCTCGTACAGCCTGCCGCCCTTCCAGGTGTACTGGAGCTGGGAGATCTTCGTGAAGTGTGCCGTGGTTCCCGCCGCCGCGCTCATTCTCATCACGCTGGTGGGCCTGCTTCGCAAGATGGGCAAGACGCCGTTGCAGTTCCTTCGTCACGAGGCGAGCGGCAAATCGGGCACCAAGCGCGGTCTGCGGCTGCCGGAGCGCATGGGCTTTGTCTCGCGCTTCCGCCTGCGCGTCTTCCTGCGCAACCTGGGCAACTTCGCCACGCTCTTCGTGGGCATTGCGTTTGCCTCGCTGCTGCTGCTCTTTGGCCTGGCGATTCTGCCCACGATGACGCACTACGCGGACAACCTCGAGACGAGCCTGGTCGCCGAGCACCAGTACACGCTTAAGGCTCCGCTGGAGCTCGAGGGCACTGCCGAGGAGCGCGAGCAGTGGTCGGCACTCGAGCGCTTGCAGTCGGTTGACGGCGCGCTGCTTTCCGCCGCCCAGGATGCCGATGACGAGCTTGACGACGCGGCCGATGCGGCGCAGGCGGCGACCGATGCCGCGACTGCATCTCCGTCTGCCGAGAGCTTGGCCGCGGCGCAGGATGCGCTTGCCAAGGTCCAGGACAAGAAGGATGCGCTCTACGCGCGCCTTGACGATCTTGCCGATGCCCTCGGCTGCAACCGCGACGAGGCTATCGACCTGATCGACAAGGCCTCTAAGATCGACACCGACAACGATGACATTCACCCGGTTAACACGACCGACAACGGTGCGACCAAGATTGCACAGGCCGAGAAATACGCTGTCTACCAGCTGCAGTACGATCGCGGCGACGGAAACGGCGAGGAGACAATTTCTGTCTACGGCATCTCGGCAAGCTCGCGCTACTGGAAGGGTCTCAACATCGGCGACGGACACGTCGTCTTTGGCGGCGGCCTGCTCGATAAGTTTGGCTGGAGCGAGGGCCAGAAGGTCACACTCAGCGATAAGTACGAGGGCGAGCATTATTCCCTTGAGTACGCGGGCAAGGACTATGCCTGGGGCTCCAAGTCGGACATGAATATCTATATGAGTATCGATGACTTTAACGAGCTGTTCGACAACGATGCCGCCTACTTTAACGGCTATGTGAGCGACGAGAAGCTCGACCTCGACGCGCGCTACTTTGCCGGCGACACCACGCCCGACGACATGCGCGCCGTGGGCGACCAGTTCATCGGCATGATGAGCAAAATGATCGGCATGATGGTCGGGCTCGCGGTGTTTATCTTCCTGCTGTTTATGTACCTGCTGACCAAGGCCGTGATCGACCACAGCGCCCGTTCGATCAGCTATATGAAAGTCTTTGGCTATCGAGATAGCGAGATCTCGCATCTGTACATCCGCTCGATCACGCTGTGCGTGGCGGCGTCGCTCGTGCTGAGCCTGCCGGTGATCATCGGCTCGCTCACGGCCATCTTCCGCTCTATGCTGCTCGCCTATAACGGCAATATCGAGATTTACGTGCCGACCTGGTCCATGGCGGCATGCGTCGGCATTGGCTTTGCGACCTACCTGGTCGTGGCGTTGCTACACACGCGCTCTATCAAGCGCGTCAGCCTGGCCGAGGCCCTCAAAGTCCAAGAGTAGTCATCGGGGACGTTCTTAAACGACTAGCCATTGGGGACAGTCTTTGCCGATTCGCCGGCTCGCCGGCCGGGCTGGCAAGGACTGTCCCCAACTGCCGGAAGGGAGGCACTCATTTAAGTCCGTCCCCAATGAGTGGTTTCAGTCATTTAAGTCTGTCCCCAATGAGTGCCTAACGACTCGGTGTTGCGCTTGACTTCGACCCTACTTCAACGGGTACCATCCTCTTATGTCTGTAACGCCATATAGACCGAGGGGATATATCTATGACCGCAACTGCACCCGCAGCACCAGCAAAGGTGTACTTCACCAACCTGCGCACGCATGCTCGCGAGAGCCAGCTCGACAAACTCAAGCGCCTCATCCGTCGCGCCGGTATTGAGCAGATCGACTTTGAGAACAAGTTCGTCGCCATTAAGATTCACTTTGGCGAGCTGGGCAATCTGAGCTTTTTGCGCCCCAACTACGCCCGCGCCGTCGCGGATGTCGTGAAGGAGCTGGGCGGCAAGCCCTTCCTCACCGACTGCAACACGCTCTATGTCGGCAGTCGCAAAAACGCGCTCGAGCACATCGACACCGCCTACCAGAACGGCTTTACCCCGTATGCCACGGGTTGCCAGATCATCATCGCCGACGGCCTCAAGGGTACCGACGAGGCGCTCGTCCCGGTCGAGGGTGGTGAGTATGTGCGCGAGGCAAAGATCGGCCAGGCACTCATGGATGCCGACATTGTGATCAGCCTTACGCACTTTAAGGGCCATGAGCAGGCGGGCTTTGGCGGCGCCATGAAGAACCTGGGCATGGGCGGCGGCAGCCGTGCCGGCAAGATGGAGCAGCATGCCGCCGGCAAGCCGAGCGTCGATACTACCAACTGCGTGGGTTGCCGTGCCTGCGAGAAGATTTGCGCGCACAGCGCCATCACGTTTGACGGTACGCGTGAGCGCGAGCTTGCCAACGGCAGCACCCGCACGGTTCACGTGGCTGCCATCGACCACGATCGCTGCGTGGGCTGCGGACGCTGCATTGCGGCGTGCAACCAGGACTGCATCAAGCCCGACTATGATGCCGCGGCCGACGTACTCAACTACAAGATCGCCGAGTATACGAAGGCCGTTGTCCAGGATCGCCCCAGCTTCCATATTTCGCTCGCAATGGACATCAGCCCCAACTGCGACTGCCATCCCGAGAATGACGCGCCTATCGTCAACGATATCGGCATGTTCGCGAGCTTCGACCCGGTCGCCATCGACCAGGCCTGTGCCGACGCTGTCCTGGCGTCCGAGCCGCTGCCTAACACCGAGCTTACCGACAGCGCGGCCAAGATGGAGCATAACCACGAGCATTTGGAGGGCGAGCAGGCGCGCGACCCCTTCTGCATCACGCATCCCGACACCGACTGGCGCGCGTGCATCGCGCATGCCGAGAAGATCGGCCTGGGCACGAGCAAGTACGAGCTCATCGAGGTCAAATAGCGCCTAGCTATTGGACAAAACAAGCGCCTTTGTGGCGCAAGTCGAGCAAAAGCCGCCCGTGAGCACAGCGCCCACGGGCGGCTTTTCGGAAGTATGCGGCAAATTTCGAGACCGCCGAGCACACGACGTTTTTTGGCAACAAAACCCCTGATAAATTGTTGATAAAACTGCGGTCTGGTCGGCAGTTCCAGATTTCGCCGCATACTTCCGAAAATAGGGGGTCAGATAAAGCCCCGGACGTTGCTTTTTGCCTAAAAATTCTTTCCGAGGAAGTCGTCGACCGTGTTCCAGTAGAGCTCGGGGTTAACTTGCGCGCTCTTGGCGTGGGTGGCGCCATGGATGGTGAGCTTTTGCTTGACCTTGCTGGCGCACGCGTCGTAGTTTTGGTCGAGCATGTCGTACGGCACAAAGGTGTCCTGGTCGCCGTGGATAAACAGCATGGGAACCGTCGCGTGTTTGAGTTGCTCCACACTGCTCGCCTTATGAAAGTCGTAGCCCGCGCGCACGTTGCACACCAGGTTGGCCACATCGAGCAAAGGAAAACTGGGCAGCCCAAATACATCCTTGAGCTGCAGAGAAAACTCGTCCCAAACACTCGTATAACCACAGTCCTCGATAATGCATTTCACGTTTGCGGGCAGAGATTCCCCCGCGACGTCCATGGCGGTTGCCGCACCCATCGACTCGCCAAAGACCAGGATGCGCGCCTCGGGGTCAGCCTGAACGATTCGCTCGATCCATGCGACGACATCGAGCCGCTCGGGCCAGCCCATGCCGATATAGTCGCCGCCGGAGCGCTCGTGGGCACGGGCGGCAGGCGCGAGCACGTTCATGCCGCGGTCATGGAATCGTTTGGCGTATCGGGCCATACCGATGGGCTCATCGGTGTATCCGTGTAGGCAGATAGCGTAATTGTGCGTGCTCTCTGGGGCGGCAAAATACCAAGCGGCAAGTTCGGTTCCGTCATCTGCGGTGAGGCTGCTGCTCTCGCGGTTCTCTTTAAACCATGCCCGCGCCTCGGTTCCCTCGGCATCCGGCTGCTCACTTTCTTTGTCGTCCTTGCCGTCCTGCATCATCTTCATGGTGTATGGCGCGCGGGGATTCAGCGCGAAGTCAAACAGAAAGTTGCCGGCAAATCCGAGCAGTGCAATGACAACCACCAGTGCAACGATGCCGGCTATCTTGAGCTTTCGATGGGAATGTGCGTTTTGAGCCATGCGGTATTCTCCTATAACATGTTAATACATCAACATTTAAAACAAGCGCATTATGGATGTTCGCCGTTGACGCGTCAACAGGCAAAGAATGGGTAAACAAAGGGTCACGTATGGTGCAAATTTCGCATGTACCCAGACGCTTTGATATAGTGTTGAGAACTCTTTACATTGGAGGATGTAACCGGCATGTCCGATTCGAGCGACAGTTCTAAGCCGCGACCCAAGACCGCGGCCGTTCCACACTACACGGTGGGTGAGGAGATCATGAACTCCGTCACCCATGGTGTCGGCTGCCTGCTGGGTATCGCGGGCCTGGTGCTCCTGATCGTATTCGCTGCCCTGCGCGGCGGAGGCCCGGCCCACATGGCCGCGGCGATTGTCTATGGTGTCAGTATCATCCTCGAATACCTAGCCTCCACGCTCTACCACGCGATTCAGCCCGCGCGCGCCAAGCGCGTGTTTCGCATCATCGACCACAGCTGCATCTACCTGCTCATAGCCGGCAGCTATACCCCGTTTTGCCTCATCACGCTCGCAAACGACGGCGGCCCTGCGCTGTTCTTTGCCGTGTGGGCCATCGCCATCGTCGGGATCGCCCTCGAGTGCTTTTTGCGCGAACGTCAGCCGCATTGGGTAAGCGGTCTGGTCTATCTGCTGATGGGCTGGCTCGTCGTCTTTAAGCTGCCCGAGCTCGTGGCGCTGCTGAACCCCGTGGCACTCGCCCTGCTCGCCGTCGGCGGCGTGTGCTATACCGTGGGCGTGCCGTTCTATATCGCCAAAAACGTGCGCTATCTGCACAGTGTTTTCCACTTGTGGGTGCTCGCCGGCAGCATCTTCCAGTTCATGGCGGTGATCCTCTTCGTAATCTAGCGACCACGCCCACGGCCCCGCTCGCACGGGCAACCGGCGCAATTGCCCTATCCGTCACCTACGCTTACTACCCAACGTCCCGAATCTTGGAGGTTCGAGAAACTCCCGATGGACATAACCATCTCCCTTATTACCACGCTCGTTTTAACGCTTATCAACGGCTACTTCTCCATGTCCGAGATGGCTCTCACCACGGCTAAGCGCGCCGTGTTGGAACACGATGCCGAGGAGGGCGATAAGCGCGCCGAGCGCGCCGTCCAGCTTGCCGCCGATTCCGACCAGCTGCTCGCCACCATTCAGGTCGCCATCACGCTCGTGGGCTTCGCCTCGTCCGCCGTCGCCTCGACGAGCCTGTCCGACCCGCTCGCCACATGGCTCATGAGCTTTGGCATCGCGCCGCTTTCCGCCATCGCGCGCGGCCTGGCGCCGGTCATCATCACCGTCGCGGTCGCCTTTGTGTCCATCGTGATCGGCGAGCTCGTGCCCAAGCGCATCGGCCTTGCTAACGCCGAGGGCGTATCCAAACAGGTCGTGGGACCGCTCTCCGTGTTCCAAAAGATCGCCCGCCCGCTCGTGTGGCTGACCGGTGCCTGCTCCGACGGCCTGGCCCGCATCCTGCGCATCAAGAGCGCCGATGACCGCCAGAACGTCTCGGAGGAAGAAATCAAGTACATGGTCTCGGAGCAGGACGACCTGCTCGACGAGGAAAAGCGCATGATCCACGAGATCTTTGACCTGGGCGACACCGTTGCCCGCGAGGTCATGGTGCCGCGCGTGGACACCACCATGTGCGAGGACGACGAGACGGTCGCCGACGTGTTGTCCACCATGCGCCAGACCGGCTTCAGCCGCATCCCCGTCTATCACGAGGATCCCGACAACGTCGCGGGCATCGCGCACATCAAGGACCTGATCCAGCCCGCGCTCGACGGCAAGGGCGACCAGCCCATCGCTGGCTTTTTGCGCGATGCCACCTTTGTGCCCGACACCAAGGACATCCTGCCGCTGCTGTCCGAGATGCAGACTTCGCACGACCAGATTGTGGTCGTCGTGGACGAGTACGGCGGCACGGCCGGCATCATCACCATCGAGGACATCGTCGAGGAGATCGTCGGCGAGATCGAGGACGAGTTCGATCCCGACAACAAGTACCTCACGCGCCTCTCGCGCCGTGAGTGGCTCGTCGATGGGCGTTTTTCGTGCGATGACGCGATTGAGCTTGGTTGGCCGCTCGAGGAAAGCGATGATTATGAGACCATCGCCGGCTGGATTTTGGAGCTTTGCGACTCGGTGCCCGACATCGGAGAGGTGTTTGAGGTCGCGGGGTACAAGTTCAAGGTGCAGTCGATGCGTGGCCAGCGCATCTCGCTTATTCGCGTGATCGCTCCGGCCGAAACCGATAAGAAGGATTCCGAGCCCCCGGCAGAGAAGCCGGCGGCGTCGGGTGCGGGCTCTGCGGATCCGCACGACGGCGACGAGTAGGGCAAGGACGAGTAGGGGAGAGTTATGGCAGGCCTGTTCAACATCCTTAAGGTCACCGTCAGCGAGGACAAGATTTGCGCGCACGTGCTGGTGAACCCCGGCATGCCGCTCATGACCTCGGAGGATATCGAGGCCACGGCGCGCGTGTACTACCTGGTGCCCGCGATTGCCAAGCACCTGTGCCTGGGCGACTCCGGCCGCGAATTCCAGGATTGCATGGGCCAGACCGAGCTTTGCCATCTGCTGGAGCACGTGACGGTCGAGCTCATGAACGAGACCGGTCTTGCCGGCAGCATCTCGTGCGGTCGCACGCGCGTGAGCGAGCATGACGAGCGTGTCTTTGAGATTGAGCTTTCGTGCCCCGATGATGCGCTGGCCATCGGCGCGCTGTCTTCGGCCACCTTTATGATGGACTGGGCGTACCTGCACGCCGACCAGCCCACTCCCGATGTGGACGGTACGGTTGCGGGCTTGCGCAACCTGGTGCTGGGTATGCGCGCCGAGGCCGAGGGCAAGGACCCGCACGAGGCCGTTGCCGCTGCGAACGGCGAGGACGTGGCTGAGGATGCGCCCGAGCACGACGCTCCTGCCGAGGCCGACGCTGAGCCCGTTGCCGAGGCGCCTGCTGAGCCCGAGTCTGCGGAGCCCCAAGGCGTCCCGAGCTTTGACGACGAGCCGCAGATGCCAATCGATACCGAGGGCGCGGTCGTCGAGAACCACGAGGCCCCCGCGGCCGTCTTTGGCGGTGCGGCAACGGCTCCGTCCGGCTCGGCGCACGAGGGCAGCCTGCCGCTCGTCGATGGCGCCGGCGAAGACCCGGCCGCCACGGTGGCCATGCCGGTTGCGCCTCAGGAGTAGGCTCACTCGCTTATCACCATCATGTACCTGCGCTTTTACCGTACGCAGATGAGCGCGACGGCAAGTGTTGCGCTGCGGGTATAATGGACAGCATTCAAACGGTGGGCATCGAGGTGCCCGCAGGAGAGGAATGATCATGGGAAAGACTTTCAGCTTTGTCTCCGGTGCGCTCTTTGGTGCTGCCGCCGGCGCTATCATCGGCGTTGCTCTGGCCCCGCGCTCGGGTGCCGAGACCCGCGCCATGGCCGCCGATATCGCCAACGATGCCTGGGACAACATGCGTGACACCTACGAGCACAGTGCCGAGGAGGCTCGTGCCGCGGTCAACGACTTTGGTCCGATGGTCGACGCCAAGACCGACGACCTGCGCGCCAAGGTCGACCTGGCCCGCGAGCGCATGGACCAGCTTCGCGAGCAGCTCAACGATGCCATCTCGGGCGGCAACGTGACGCCCGCTGCCGACGTCGTGGTCGAGAACGTCACCGAGGCCGGCACCGAGGCCACGGAGCCCTCGACCGAGGCATAATGCGCGCAGGGGATTTTGTCGGCGTCAAGGTTTACCGCAAACCTGCCGAAGACAAGCGCACCAAAAAGGACGGCACGCCGCGCAGCCCTAAAAAGCTCGGCAAGATTCACTTTCCCGTCTTTACCCCGGGCGGCACGCGCGTGGTGGGCTTTATGGTCCGCCAGTCCGATATCGCGGGTATGATCGAGCGTCCCGACCGCTTTGTGGCGCTCGATGCCATCGGCGTCTATGAGGGTGCTGTCGCGGTCGACGACGTCAAGGGCACCTATGATGCCGCCGCAGCCAAGCGCCTCGATATCAACCTGGACGATTGCATCATCTGGGTCGGCATGGACGTGCGCACGGAATCGGGCGATGTCGTGGGCTACTGCTCGGACGTTGAGTTCAAGCCGCGCTCGGGTATTGTGCAGATGTTCTACGTGACCGCCGGTGCCGCTTCGAGCGTGCTGGTGGGCGACACGCAGGTGCCGCCGACGATGCTGCGCGGCTACGAGAACGGTGCGATGATTGTCTCGGACGAGGTCAAGGCGCTCGGGTATTCGGGCGGCGCGGCCGCCAAGGCTGCCGAGGCCAGTGTCGTGGTAGGCGATAAGGTCAAGAAGGGCGCCAAGGTGCTCGATGACAAGGGATCGGTCGCCGTGGACAAGGGCAGTCGTGCACTGGGCAAGCAGCTCGGCAAGACGCGCGGTATGTTCAAGGCCTTTAAGGACGAATATCAAAAGGCGAGCGGGGGCTCGTCAAAAGCTAGCAAATAGAGACGTACCAAATGATGGGAGGCGAGCCGGAGACATGTTGCTCCGGCTCGCTGTGTTTATGGGGGAGGGCACATGCGCCAAAACGGATCTAACTTAAACGGGCGCTCGGGTGCGCGTCCGACGGCGCGCCGCGACCTGGGGCAGCTGCCCAGCGGTCAGCGTCGACGTCGCCGTAAGCCCGGCGCGATGTACCTCAACCATAGCCGTGGGTTTAGCGATCGCAGCGCGCGCATCGGCAACGGGCGCTCGCCGCGCCGACCGTCCCGTCTGCCCTATGCGCTTATCGCCGTGGGTTGCGCGCTCGTGCTGTTTATCGCTGCCGTCGTGGGCTACGTCAACCGCAGCGTGGACGTGGAACTCAACGGGCAAAAGACCGCGGTGCGCGTGGGCTCTACGTTGCAGAATCTTATCGACGATCAAAGCCTGACCGAAACGTACGACGCCGGTGATCTGCTGGCCGTCGACGACAGCGTGCTTAAGCGCCATGGCGGCGAAAAGCTGTCGGTGAAGGTCGACGGCAAGCGCGTGAAGCAAGGCAAATGGGATAGTCGCGAACTTGAGGGCGGCGAGAAGGTGACGGTCAAGGACGGCCGCAACGCGTACGAAAAGCACGAGGTCCAGGCCACGACTATCGAGCCAAAGCTTAAGGTCGAGGGCACGGGTGCCATTGAGTATGTCAAAGCCTGGGGTGTTCAGGGCCGCTCCGAGGTATGGGTCGGCGAGCAGTCGGGCAAGACGCAGGACCGCGGCGAGGTCGTGCCCGCCACCGACTGCGTAGTCGAGTGCGCAAGCGTAGCGCCCAAGGGCAACGAAAAGTACGTGGCCCTGACATTTGACGAGGGTCCGAGCGGCGCGACCAAGCAGATCTTGCAGGTGCTCAAGGAAAAGGGCGTCACGGCGACGTTCTTCCTTTCGGGCGATGCCGCGGAAGCCTCGCCCGCTACTGCCAAAGCGATTGTCGATGCCGGGTGCGAGATCGGCTCCAACAGCTACAGCGATGATTCGCTCAAGGGCCAGGACCGTGAGGCGGTACGCGAGCAGATCACGAAAGGCACCGATGCGATTAAGTCGGCGACCGGCGTGAAGACGATGCTGCTGCGTGCTCCCTACGCTGCCTTTGACGAGCAAAACTGGATCGATGCTATGGACCTGGTCTCCGCCGTGGTCTCGTGGAATATTGACTCGGGCGACTGGCTGCTCAACGGTGCCGACGAGCAGGTCTCGACGGTGCTCGATTCGGTGACGCCGGGCAATATCGTGCTGCTCACCGATAGAGACGAATGCGCCGAGCAGACGCTCGAGGCGCTGCCGCAGATCATCGACGGCCTTGTCGCCGACGGCTACAAGATCGTGACGCTCAGCGACCTGGTCAAGACGGACACATCGCTCAGCAAAAAGCTCACCTCGCTGACGAAGGTCACCATGCCCAAGGACGCCGTGTTCCCCCAACTTGCCGAGGACGATGACACCACAGAGTAGTCATTGGGTAGTCGTTTAAGAACGTCCCCAATGGCTATGTCACGGATACGTCAGCGTTTGGTATGCCTGCAATGTGCAGCGCATAAATTCGATGCCGCAGGGCGATGCTGATGCTATAGTTACTGCGGTTAATGAGGGTCAAGAGAAAGGTTACAGGTGAAATCCAAACCTCGACCATACAGTCGATGACCCCATGCAGGTGCTTTTTGCGCATGCACGGGGTGTAAGCGTCGAGCGGCGTGCCGCCCGCGCATGCGTATACATATCCAGAAGCCCCCGGACGCCGCATGTGCGGCCGCGTCCGGAGGAATATTGATGGGGAGCACCATTGAATTATCTGAGTGAGATGCTCAAATTGCCGGTCTTGGACGTCGACGGCGAAAAGCTCGGCGTGGTCAACGATTTTGGCATTGCAACCGGCGAAGTTTTTCCACACGTGACGTCGCTCGCGTTTCGCGGCCCCGGCAAGACGCCGTTTATGATCAGTTGGCGCAAATGGGTCGATCGTATCGACGAGACGGGCGTGTACCTTAAGGCGTCGGCCACCGAAATCCGTTTTTCGTACCTGCAGCCGACCGAACTCTTGCTTGCCCGCGACGTGCTCAACAAGCAGATTGTCGACACGCAGGGCATGAAGGTCGTGCGCGTAAACGACATCAAGTTTTCCATGTCGGGCGAAAATCAGCTGCGTCTGCTGGGTGCCGAGGTTGGCGCCCGCGGCTTGCTGCGCGCGATCAGCCCCACGCTCGAGCATGTTGCCGAGGGCTTTATGAAGCACCTGGGCAAGCCGTTGAGCGAGGATATCATCGCCTGGTCCTACATGGACCTGCTCGACCGCTCGACCAAGAATATCCAGCTCTCGGTGTCGCACAAGACGCTCGGCGAGCTGCACCCTGCCGACATCGCCGACATTATCGAGCAGCTCGACCCGCGCCTACGTGCGCAGGTGTTTGCGCAGCTCGATACTGCCCAGGCCGCCGAGGCCATCTCGGAGTTCGATGACGACGAGCTTATGACCGAGATGCTCGAGGGCCTGTCCGACACGGACGCATCGTCGATGCTGGCCATGATGGACCCGGACGATGCAGCCGACCTGATCGACGAGCTCGATTACGAGAAGGCCGAGAAGCTCCTGCGCCTGATGGGCGTCAAGGAGGAGAAGGCGATTCGTAACCTGCTGGGGTATGAGGACAACACCGCCGGCCGCATCATGACCTCGGAGTTTGTCTCCCTGCCCGCCACGGCAACGGTCGGTGACGCCATCGAGGCGATTCGCGAGCTCGACGAGGACTTCGAGAGCGTCTACTACGTCTATACCGAGGATCCGAGCGGCATGCTGACCGGCGTGCTTTCGCTGCGCACGCTGATCGTAGCCGACCGCGACGCCACGCTGGGTCAGCTGGCCTATCGCGACCTGGTCTATGTGTCGCCCGACGAGGACCAGGAAGACGTGACGGACGAGATGACCAAGTACGACCTGGTTGCCATCCCTGTCTGCGACGAGAACCGTCATATCCTTGGTATCGTGACCTTCGACGACGCCATGGACGTTATCGCCGAGGAGCATCAGGAGGACCTGCAGATCGCCGGTGTCGGCTCGGGTGACAGCGCGTCCGACGACTCGACGAACGTGCTCAGCTGGTTCGTGCATCGCCAGTACTGGGTTGTTGTATGGGGCATCGCGTCGTGCATCATGGCGACCGTGCTGGGAACGGCGCTCGGCTCCGCGCATCTGGTGGTGTTTCCCATGTGCGCCATGCCGCTCGTGCTGCTGGCGGCCTCGCGCATGGTGTCGTTCGTCAAGAACTACTTCCTGGAGTATGACGGTCACGACGACGAGCCCAAGCCCTACCTGGGATTCTTCTTCCAGAGCACCGGTATGGGCCTGATCCTGTCGCTCGTGACCTATCTGTGCGCGCAATTGGTGCGTACCGCCGCGTTCCCCGATGCGTCCATGTTTGAGGAGCAACTCTTTACCGGGTGCTTTAATATCGCTGCCATCATTTGCCTGGTTGGCAACATGAGCGCCGTGATTTACCTGATGGTGCTGTTCTGGCGTGACGAGCATGACCTCAACACGTCGGGCACCGCCATGAACGTCATTGCCGTCATGATCTCGTGTGTGGCGTATTGCATCGCCGCGGTGCTGCTCGCCATGTCAGTCATGGGTTAGGTGGTCGCGTGCAAAATACCAAGCAAAAGTCGGGCACCAAGCAAAAGCTGACCATCGCGGCCATCTTTGGCGCTATGGGCCCCGGTCTGCTGGCGGCGCTTTCGGGCAATGACGCCGGCGGCATTGCAACGTATTCCAGCGCGGGCGCCAGCTATGGCTACAAGATGCTCTGGATGCTTCCCGTCATGACTGTGCTGCTCATCGTGACGCAGGAGACCGCGGCGCGCTGCGGCTGCGTCACGGGCAAGGGCCTGGCATCGCTCATTCGCGAGCGCTTTGGCGTGCGCAAGAGCGTGTTGGCCATGGCGGCGCTGTTGATCGCCAACACGGCTGTGACCATTTCGGAGTTTGCGGGCATCGCCAGCGGCCTTGCTCTCTTTGGCGTGCCGGCGAGCATCTCGGTGCCGTTGGTGGCGCTGCTGGTGTGGATGCTTACCATGTCGGGTAGTTTCCAGCGCATCGAGAAGATTCTGCTGCTGGTGAGCTGCGTGTTCGTGACCTATATCGTCGCCGCGTTTATGGCTGGCCCCAACTGGGGTGAGGTCGCGGTCGACCTGGTCGTGCCCAACATTCAAAATGACCCCAGCTACGTGTCGCTCGTGGTCGCAACGATCGGTACCACTATCGCGCCGTGGATGATTTTCTTGGCGCAGAACAACGTGGTCGATAAGAACGCGGGCGAGGACGATATCGTGCTGCAGCGCATCGATACCGTGAGCGGCTCGCTTGCCGCTGATGTCATTGCCGGCTTTATTATCATTACGACCGGTACGGTGCTGTTCCCGGCGGGTATTCAGATTAGCGATGCTGCCGATGCTGCCCGCGCGCTGGAGCCTATTGCGGGTCAGTGGTCTACGGTACTGTTTGCCTCGGGCCTGGTCGCGGCGAGTTTCTTGGCTGCCTGCGTGCTGCCGGGCGTTACGTCGAGCGCTATCTGCGAGGCATTTGGCTGGGAGCGCGGTGCCGATCGCAGCTGGGACGAGGCCCCGGTCTATCGCGGCATCATTACGGCCATCATCGGTATCTCTGCCGTGCTGGTGCTTATGCCCGGCGTCGATCTGTTCCAGATTATGATGACCTCGCAGGTCATCAATGGCGTGCTACTGCCCGTGGTTCTGGTGTTCCAAGTGGTTATCGCCGCCGACCGTCACATTATGGGCGCCAACCGCAACGGCCGCGTGTGGAACGTGCTCACGTGGGCGACTATCGCCGTGATTACGGTGCTCACGGTCGTCATGTTTGTCCTGCAGGCGATGGGTTACAGCGCTTAGCGCCCACTTTTGCTTCCGAACAGGCCGCAGCGATGGACTGCGGCCTGTTTTTTGCCCGCTATAGGGCATTAGTTATATGGCAGTGGACAAAAAATGCCAAATATGAGTACTGTTGCTAAGTGAATAGCATTTACATCCAAGAAGATAATGGACATAGCCGATAGTATGTTCATTAAAATTGGCTCCAATATGTCTTAAACCAGTCAGGTTGGCTGCTTTAGGGGGTTGTAGGGGTCGCTCGGACGTCATTTTGGGTGGTTTTGCCTGCTACTAAAATGGTAACAGTACTCATATTTGCCCCTTTTTGTCCACGACCCCTTGGAGCCGGCTCGAAAAGAGTGATTTTGGGTTGTTTGCTGCGGGTGTGGGCTTGGAAACAACGTTCGGGGTGGCGAGGCGCCCAGAATTTGGTCGCAAGGAGGGCGTTCCTCGGCTGTGTCAGGAGTGTCCCTGGGTGCCGGCACATAAGGAACGTCCCTAACTGTCGGAGGGGGTGCCTGCCGTGGCGGGCACCCCCTCCGGATGTGGGAAGTTTGCGCTGCAGGTTACTTGTCGGTGCCCAGCTTGTGCGGCTTGAGAGCGAGCGCATTGACGAGCGCGTCGGTGGCAGACTTGACGGCCGCCGGCTGCGGATCGTTGACGTGATCCTCGGGATGCACGGGCAGGTCCTTCTTGACTGCATCGTGGATCAAGTTGAGGTACTCAGTCACGCCAGTGGTCGACAGGTGCGTGCCATCGCCATCGAACAGGTCGTTGCGATTGGCACTGTATCCGTACCAGTCGATAACGCGCACGTTCTTGTAGCGCGTAGCAGCGTTGGCGATGGCCTGGTTGGTAGAGCCAACCCACGGCTGCGGGCTGCGCGTGTTCACAAACACCACAATACGCTTATCTCCTGCATCGGTCATGATGGCGTCGATCTGGTCGTCGGTTACCAAGCCGTTGGTGCCCAGTGCAAAGACCACGATCTTGCCGGCAAGGTTCTGTTGGAGATAGCCCTCAAATGTCGCGCGGCCCGCATCAAACTGGCGGCCCTTTTCGGCATCGATATGGCTGTGCGGGAACACGCCGTCAAAGGAATCAACGGCGCGCAGCGACACGGAGTCACCGATCATAAGCAAATCGTAGGAGCCATCGGGGAAGCCGTCGTTGTCCTTGTCGGTGTCGTCGGCCGCCTGTTGGTCTGTGGGCGCGGTGTTTTTGGCTTCCTTGTTGAGGACTTCGGCGCCCTCACCGCTCAGCGCAGACGTCTCGGGCACAAAGATCAGGCCGCCCAGTGCAACGACCAACACGACAGCGCAGGCTGCGCAGACAGGGACGTGCGCGCGCACCCAGTTGGCGGGCGCGGTGGTGCCGTCGCGGAACTCGGATACGGTGCGCCCAAAGGCGCCCTTTCTAAACGGCGTCTCGATAAAGCGATATGAACATTCGGCTACGGCGACCACCAACAACACCTGCAAAATGTACTGCCACCACGGCGTATCGTTGATGTTGGCGACCGGGTTCATGAGCAACAGTAGCGGATAGTGCCACAGGTAGATGCTGTACGAGCGCTTGCCAACCCACACGAGCGGCTCGGCGGACAGTGCGCGGGCAACCATTCCCTGGGGCTGCACGCAGGCCGCGATGACCATGAGCGTGAGGATGGAGCATAGCAGCGTGCCGCCGCGATACTGGAACGCGGTGTAGCCGTTGGTGAGCGCGACCATGGCGGCAAGGCCAACCAGACCCACGACGCCCAACACATCGATGGATGCGGGCGAGGACCAAAAGCGCACGAGGGCGCTCGGCTGTGCCGGGACGGTCTCGGCTGCGTTGTCGGCCTTCTCGCCAGGCTTGCCCTCGGCGTTCTTGCCGTGCTTGGCGGCGCCAGCCAGGCGATTGAGCCCCAAACGATGAGCGAGACGCACCGGCGCCAGGTCGCGATTGGGGATAAAGGCCATCCAGGCGCCCAGCAGCAGCGAGAAGACGCGGGTGTCGGTGCCGTAGTACACGCGGCTGGGGTCGGCGGCAGGGTTGTAGAGCACCATCATGGCAAGGGCGGATACCGCTGCGAGTCCCAGGACCACACGGCGCGTGTTGGGTTTGCTCACATGCATGGACACCATGGCAAACAGCAGCGGTGGCCAAACCAGGTAGAATTGTTCCTCGATGGCGAGCGACCAAAAGTGCGTAAGCGGCGAGGGGTCGCCCAGGGCGTTGAAGTACGAAACGTCCTGCATAATCTGCCACCAGTTGTTAAAGAACAGCAGCGACGGCAGAATGTCGGGACGCATCTTGGTGAGCATCACGTGGTTGAAGACGGTGCACAGCGCACAGGTTACAACCACAACGGTCACCACGGCGGGGACCAGGCGACGGATGCGGCGGATCCAGAAGCTCTTGAGGTCGATGCGGCCGGTCTTTGATACTTCGTTGATGAGCAGGCGCGTGATCAGGTAGCCCGAGAGCACAAAGAAAATCGTGACTCCAAGCAAGCCGCCCTGCGCCCAGGTGAGGTTGAGGTGATAGAGCACCACCGCGACGACGGCAAGCGTGCGCAGACCGTCGAGGGCGGGGATATACCGAGATTTGGGGCGCGCGGGCACCTGCTCTTTTGTGGCGCTGCTGGCGTGGGCGCCCTTGTTGGCAGACGCGCGATGGGGGTCTGCGGCTTGGCGCGGCTCGGAGGTTTGGCGGCTGGCGCGCGAGCGTTCGTGCGGCGCCTGTTGATCGCTCGAGTGGCGTGAGCTGCGCGAGTTCGATCGCGGGAATTGTTCCATAAAACATCATCCAAATGACGAGAATAATCAGCACGCCTTTATTGTAGCCGCCTGCTCCTGTGAATGCTTGCTGCTGGCGCAAGCTCAAGCGCGCGTCCACATCAAAGTGAACTAAAGTTATAGAGGCGTGAGAGCGCACGATCGACGACCGGCAGCGGGTGCAGAGCCCGCGGACGAGGAGGTTTCCATGGCAGATTGCGGCATCGTCGCGGTGTTCGGCAGCATGAACATGGACCTTTCGGTGGCGTGCGAGCGCATGCCGCGTGCGGGCGAGACCGTCGGCGGCAGCGGGTTTATCACCAACGCCGGCGGAAAAGGCGCCAACCAGGCCGTAGCGGCTGCGCGCATGGGCGCGCACACATGCATGATCGGTGCGGTCGGTCGCGACGCGTTTGGCACGTCGCTCGTGACGGGGCTCCAAGACGCTGGCGTGAGCTGCGATTTTGTGGCGCGTCGCGACGACGTGGAGACGGGAACGGCGACCATCATTCGCTTTGGTGGCGACAACCGTATTGTGCTGTCGCCGGGCGCCAACCATGCGCTTACGGGCGAGGACGTTGCCTGCGCGCTGAGGTGCCTGGTGGCCGATGAACTCGACGGCGACGCCAGCAAGATTGCCCCGGCTGCCGGAAGCGTCTTTATCGCCCAGGGCGAATGCGACCTGGCGGCGACGGCCGAGGCACTCGTTTGCGCTCACGAGCTGGGGTTCTATACGGTCTTTAACCCGGCGCCGGCAAGTGACGTGCCGGCAGGGGCTTGGACGGCGGTCGACCTGGTCTGTCCCAACGAGACCGAGTGCCAGGTGCTGACGGGCATCTTGCCCGCGGATGATACGAGCTGCGCCGCAGCGCTCAATGCCCTGCTCGCCAAGGGTGCCGGAGCTGCGGTCATCACGTTGGGCGGTGCCGGGTCGGTTACGCTCGGCGACGACGGCGAGCTGCTGCGCATGCCGGCGCTTTCGAGCACGGTGGTCGATACGACGGCCGCGGGCGATACGTTTATCGGTGCGCTTGCCGCGGCTCGTCTGGAGGGCCTGCCGCTCTTTGAGTGCATGGCCGCGGGTGCCCGTGCCTCGGCGGTGACGGTGTCGCGCTTGGGTGCACAGCAGTCGATTCCCACGCGTGGCGAAGTCGAGCGCGCGTTTGGTTTAGACGATTACGTACAAGACGGAGAAGCGGAGTAGAACAATGGCAATCAAGAAGCTGATCCTTGATCTGGATATGGGTGTGGACGATGCGATGGCGCTTGCCTATGCCATCGCGAGCCCCGAGGTGGAGCTCGTGGGCATCACCACGTGCTTTGGCAACGTGCGCGTCGAGCAGTCGGCGCATAACTGCCTGGCGGTGCTCGACCTGTTGGGTCGTCCCGAGGTGCCGGTGTATCTGGGTGCCGACCGTCCCCTACAGGCGACCGAGCCCTATACGCCACCGGCGTCCACCACGCTCATCCACGGCAAGAACGGCATCGGCGGCGCGAGCGTGCCCGCGTCTCCCTACGAGCCAGTGGGGGCGACCTCGGCCGATGGCAATGCCGCGGTCGATTATCTGATCGATGCCGCGCGCACCTATGGGCCCGATCTGGTCTACGTAGCGACCGGCCCGCTCTCCAACCTGGCACTTGCCTTGGAGCGCGATGCGGCGGCGATGATGTCTATCGGCCGCGTGGTGGTGATGGGCGGCGCCCTGACCGTGCCCGGTAACGTGAGCGCGGGTGCCGAGGCCAACATGGCAAGCGATCCCGAGGCCGCCGATGCCGTGCTGCGCTCGGGCCGCAAGCTCACCATGGTGGGCCTGGACGTGACGCATCGCGTGGTGCTCACGCGCCGCGATGTTGCCGGCTGGACAGGCTCGGGCACCATGGCGGGCTGCGCATTTGCGAGCATGGTCGAGCACTACATTGGCTCGTACGAGATGAACGCACCCTACCTGGGTGGTTGCGCACTGCACGATCCCCTGGCCGTTGCCGTGGCGATCGACCCCACGCTCGTGGGTGCGCTCGGCTGCAATCTGCGTGTCGACCTGCTGGGCGAGTACCGTGGCCGCACCATCTGCGACGAGCACCGCCTGTCCGATCCCGACAAGAGCGCGCTTGTGGCGCTGACCGTTGACGCCCCGCGCTTCCTGTCCGAGTTTAAGGCGCGCATGGCCCGCGTCCTAGGTTAAACGATTCCTGCACCCCGCCCCATGTAGTCAATTTGGGACGGGGCTTTTTTAGCTACCGAGCAAATGCGCCCGTTGGGGGAATAGTCGTGCCACTTCGCTTGACAACAGGCTAAACTAGCTCATAAACATTTACTATTATGTTTAGTTTGAATTTGCGGCCGTTTAGTTGCCGAGCCATCGAGTCGCGATGCTCCACCACGGCCGCCGCTAGGGGGACCAATGGCCAAAGCAAGTGTTCGCGAGATCAGCCGCATCACCGGTTTTTCGCCCGCAACCGTGTCCAACGCGCTCAACCGCAAGCGCAGCGTGAGCGAGGAGACCGCCAAGGTCATCCTGGAGTGTGCGCAGTCGCTCGGCTATCAGCAGTCGACGCAGCTCGAGAGCATCCAGTTTGTACTTGCGCGCAAGACGGGCGCCATCCTGGACGAGAGCACCTTCCATCCCGCGGTCATCGAGGGCGTGGAGCGCCAGGCGCGTCGTCACGGCATGAGCACGAGCTTTGTCACACTCGACTTTAGCGACCTGGACGCCGTGCGCCCGCAGGTCGAGGGCCTGATCGCCGATCCGTCTGCTGCTATCGTGCTGATGGGCACCGAGCTGGGCGAGGAAGACTACGCCCTGTTCGCCAACGCTGCCGCCCACCTGATCGTGCTCGACGGTTGGAGCGATCGCCAGTACTTCGATGCCGTGGTCATTGCTAACACCGATTCGGTGCTGCGTGCCGTGGACTACCTTATCGAGAAGGGCCACAGACAAATCGGCTACCTGGCAGGCGACCTTCGCATTCGCAACTTTAAAGATCGTGAGCGCGGCTATCGCCAAGCGCTTGAGGATGCGGACCTCGAGGCCAACCCGACCTGGCACGTCACGCTGGGCACCACGCTCGAGGGTGCTTATCGCGACATGGGCGCGTGGCTCGACGGCGTCTCGCGCGATGACTTGCCGACGGCCTTCTTTGCCGAGAACGACGTGCTCGCCGTGGGCGCTATGCGCGCCCTGAACGAGCACGGCATACGCGTGCCCGAGGATGTTTCGATCATCGGCTTTGACGACCTATCTTTGGGCGCTTTCTCCAACCCGCCGCTCACCACGGTGCACGTTCCCAAGCACGAGGTGGGCGAGATCGCGGTGCGCCGTCTGGTGGGCAACATCCGCAATCCCAAGAGCTACACCTGCAAGACAGCCGTATCGACCTATTTTGTCGAGCGCCAGAGCGTGCGCGAGCTCTAGGCGAAAGCGGCATCGCACGCGCCGTGCCAAGATGCGCGGGGCGGCACGCATAACGTCGTTCAAAGAGGGGGTCCTTCGGGGCCCTCTTTTTGTTCCCCTTGTATGTTCAGATTGTTTACATACCGTTTAGGCTGATTTCTCTACCGTCTACGGGTATTTCGCGTTAAACTTCTAAACAGAAGAGTAAAACATTTAGTAAACAGAACAAAACGAAACACGCGTCTGTTTACTGAACATGTGACTAGGGGAGGACGTACATGGATAAGATCAAGCTCGGTTTTGTGCCCACGCGCCGCAGCATCTTTAGCGCGCCGGACGCGATCAAGTATCGCGGCCTGACGGCTGATCGCCTGCGCGAGATCGGCGTCGACATCGTGGATATCGACGACATCAACGACGAGGGCCTGCTGTTCGATGACAGCCATATCGAGCCTATCGTCAAGAAGTTCCGCGCCGAGGGCGTCGACGGCATCATGCTGTGCCACGCCAACTTTGGCACCGAGTATGTCTGCGCCCGCCTTGCCCGCGAGCTCGGCCTGCCCGTGCTGCTGTGGGGCCCGCGCGACGAGCGCCCCGAGCCCGATGGCACCCGTCTGCGCGATAGCCAGTGCGGCCTGTTCGCCACCGGCAAGGTCCTGCGCCGCTTCCGGGTTCCCTTCACCTATATGACCAACTGCCGCCTGACCGACCCCGAGTTCGAGCGCGGCGTCTGGGACTTCTTGGCTGTGTGCAACGTGGTCAAGACCTTCAAGCACACCCGCATTCTGCAGATGGCCACCCGTCCGTTCGACTTCTGGTCCACGATGTGCAACGAGGGTGAGCTGCTCGAAAAGTTCAATATCCAGCTTTCGCCCATCCCCATGACCGAGCTTGTCCAGGCCGTGCGCGATGCCCAGGCCGACGAGCAGGCCATGAACGCCATGCTCGCCCACATCACCGACAGCTTTGAGATCTGCATCCCCGAGGACAAGGTCCCCGCGGTCGCAGGGCTCGCCATCGCCATGAAGCGCCTGGTCGAGAAGTACGGTTGCAACGCCGGCGCCATCCAGTGCTGGAACGCCCTGCAGGACGAGCTGGGCATTATGCCCTGCGCCGCCAACGCCATCCTCAACGAGATGGGTATCCCCGTCGTGTGCGAGACCGATATCCACGGCGCCATCACCGCGCTGATGGTCGAGGCGGCCGACCTGGGCCGTCACCGCGGCATGTTCGCCGACTGGACCGTGCGCCATCCCGATAACGAGAACGGCGAGCTGCTGCAGCACTGCGGCCCCTGGCCCTGCAGCTGTGCGGCCGTCAAGCCTAAGCTCACCTACCCGCTGGCCTTCGATCACCCCGGCGCGCTGACGGCCGAGGCCAAGCACGGCGACCTCACCCTTGCCCGCTTTGACGGCGACAACGGCGAGTACTCGCTGCTGCTGGGCAACGCCCGCGGCATCGACGGCCCGGCCGGCATGGGCACCTACCTGTGGGTCGAGGTCGACAATCTCAAGCGCCTCGAGGCCAAGATCGTCGAGGGCCCCTACATCCACCACTGCGTCGCCATTCACGCCAACGTGGTGCCGGTGCTCTACGAGGCGTGCAAGTACATCGGCATTGCCCCCGACCTGTACGACCCGATTGAAGAAGACGTCAAAGCCTACCTGCGAGGAGAGTAGAAATGGCAACTATCGAAGAGCTTGAGTCCCTGCGTTGGGACCTTCGCCGCGATTGCGTCGATATCATCATGGCTGGCGCCGGCGGCCACATCGGCGGCGACATGTCGGTGATCGACGCCCTCATGACCCTCTACGCCAACCACCTCAACATTTCGCCCGAGACCGTCGACGATCCCGGTCGCGACCGCTTCGTGCTCTCTAAGGGCCACGCCATGGAGGCCTACTACGCGGTGCTCTGCCACGAGGGCTATCTGGACCTCGACGACGTCAAGGCCCGCTTCTCCAAGTTCGGCAGCCCCTACATCGGTCACCCCAACAACAAGCTCAAGGGCATCGAGATGAACTCCGGTTCGCTGGGCCATGGCCTGCCCGTGGCCGTGGGCATGGCGCTTGCCGGCAAGATGGACGGCCGCGACTACCGCGTCTACACCATCATGGGCGACGGCGAGCTTGCCGAGGGCTCGGTCTGGGAGGGCGCCATGAGCGGCGGCAACTACCAGCTCGATAATCTGTGCGCGCTCGTGGACCGCAACCGCCTGCAGATCAGCGGCAGCACCGAGGACGTCATGAAGCAGGACTCGCAGGAGGAGCGCTGGGCCGCCTTCGGCTGGAACGTGCTCTCCATTCCGGGCAACGACGTCCAGGCCATCGACGCCGCGCTGACGCTGGCCGCCGAGACCAAGGGTAAGCCCACGGTCATCATCCTCAACACGGTGAAGGGCTATGGCTCGCCCGTTATGGAGGACAAGGCCTCCTGGCATCATCACCTGCCCAACGATGAGGAATATGCCCAGATCATCGCCGATTTCGCTGCCCATAAGGAGGCCATCAATGGCTAACAAGATCGCCAATCGCAAGGTTATCTGCGACACGCTGCTCGAGGCCGCGAAGACCGATAAGGACATCGTCGTCCTGTGCTCCGACTCCCGCGGCTCCGCGTCGCTCACGCCGTTCTTCGATCGGTATCCCCAGCAGTCCGTCGAGGTCGGCATTGCCGAGCAGGACCTGGTGAGCATCGCCGCCGGCATGGCTTCGTGCGGCAAGAAGGCCTGGGCCGCCTCGCCGGCGTCCTTTGTGACCACGCGCTCGTATGAGCAGTGCAAGGTCGACGTCTCGTACTCCAACACCAATGTTAAGCTCATCGGCATCTCGGGCGGCGTGTCCTACGGCGCCTTAGGTATGAGCCACCACTCTGCGCAGGATATCGCCGCCATGAGCGCGATTCCCAACATGCGCGTGTATCTGCCGAGCGACCGCTTCCAGACCGCCGAACTCGTGCGCGCCCTGGTCAACGATAACAAGCCGGCCTACATCCGCGTGGGGCGCAACCCGGTCGAGGACGTGTATACCGAGGACGAGTGTCCGTTCCAGATGGACCGTGCCACCTGGGTTCGCCGCGGCAACGATGTGACGCTCGTCGCCACCGGTGAGATGGTCCGCCACGCCGTGGATGCCGCCGACCTGCTGGCCGAGCAGGGCATTTCGGCAACGGTGCTCGACATGTACTGCGTCAAGCCGCTCGACGCCGAGGCCGTGATCGAGGCTGCCGGTGCCACGCGCGCCGTCGTGACGGTCGAGGAGCACAGCCCCTTCGGCGGCCTGGGCTCTATGGTCGCGCAGGTGGTGGGCGAGCATTGCCCGCGTCCGGTCAAGTGCCTGAGCCTGCCCGACGCGCCGGTCATCACCGGCACGAGCCCCGAGGTCTTTGCGCACTACGGCCTCACCGGCGAAGGCATTGCCAAGACGGTCGCCGAGTTCCTGCCCGCAGAGTAATTGGTGCATCGGGGACAGGTCACTTTGCATCAACTTGGTGCAAAGGGGGCAGGTTTGCACCAATCCTTTTAGGTTGAATTCTGAGCAGGCCGGCTGCGCTCTCATGAGCCGGTCGGCCACTCGCTCCTTGTCCGTCGGGCTTTAGTTTTTAATCGACGGGGGAGACAGGAGAGTACATGAGTAAATACATCATCGGGATCGATCAGTCCACGCAGGGCACCAAGGCGCTGCTGGTGGACGAGGGCGGCCATTTGATTCATCGTGCCGACCGCTCGCATCGCCAGATTGTCAACGAGGCCGGCTGGGTGAGCCATGATCCGGCCGAGATTGCCGCCAATGTGCTGGCCGTGGCGCGCGCTGTGGTGGAGGAGACCGGGGTCGATCCGGCCGACATCGCCGGCATCGGCATCTCCAACCAGCGCGAGACCACCGTTGCCTGGAACCGCACGACGGACGAGCCGCTGTGCGATGCCGTGGTGTGGCAGTGCGCCCGCGCCCGCGAGCTGTGCGACAAGCTGGCCGCGCGCGAGGGTGTGGCCGAGCTGGTGCGTGACACGACGGGTCTGGTGCTCTCGCCCTACTACCCGGCGGGCAAGATGGCCTGGATCCTCGCGAACGTTCCCGCTGCTGCCGAGGCTGCCGCGGCGGGCGAGCTGTGCCTGGGTACCATCGATGCCTGGGTGGTCTGGACGCTCACGGGCGGTGCGGAGTTCCGCTGCGACTGGTCTAACGCCAGCCGCACGCAGCTCTTTGACCTGCGCCGTGGCTGCTGGAGCGAGCCGGTGTGCGAGGCCTTTGGCGTCGACGTGGCCTGCCTGCCGCAGGTGACCGATTCCGACGGCCTGTTCGGCACGACGGATCTGGGCGGCTTTTTGCCGGCGCCCGTGCCCATTCACGGCGTGCTCGGCGACAGCCACGCGGCCTTGTTTGCCCAAGGCTGCCATAGTCGCGGCATGGCCAAGGCGACCTATGGCACCGGCAGCTCGGTCATGATGAACGTCGGCAACGAGTTCGTTGCCAGCTCGCACGGGCTTTCGAGCTCGCTCGCATGGCGCATGGACGGCGTGACCGAGTACGTGCTCGAGGGCAACGTGAGCTATGCCGGCGCCGTCAAGACGTGGCTGCGCGACGATCTGGAGCTCATCAATAACCCCGAGGAAGTTACCGACCTGTGCTACGCCGCCAATCCGGCGAGCCGCGTCTACTTTGTGCCGGCGTTTACCGGTTTGGGCGCGCCGCACTGGGCGAGTGACGCCGAGGGCTGCGTCTTTGGCATGACGCGCACCACGGGTCGCGCGGAGTTCGTAAAAGCTGCAGACGAATCGATTGCCTATCAAATCTTTGACGTAATTGACGCAATGGTCGAGGATTCGGGCGCGGCACTTGCCGAGCTTCGCGTTGACGGCGGTCCCACGCGCGATGCGTACCTGATGCAGTTTGAGAGCGACTTGGTTGGCTCGCCTATCCGCATCGCGAGCAACGACGAGATGAGCGGCCTGGGTGCGGCCTGGGCCTGCGGCATTGCGCTGGGCATGTATACGCGCGATGTCGTCGACGTCTATGGGGCCCGCGGCATCGTGGAGCCTGCCATGACCGCCGACGAGCGCGCCAAAAAGATCACCGGCTGGCGCCACGCCGTAGCCGCCACCATCTCGTACACTGCCTAGAATGATTTTTCTGGGACGGGGATTAAAAAATCATTCGGGCCCCGTCCCGGGTAGCTCATTTGGGACGGGGCTTTTTTGACTGGTATGATTGGTGCGACCATTCCAACCAGCTAAAAGAGTCCCGTCCTAAATTGACTACCGAGAGGATCTGCCATGGAGCGCATCGCGAGTTTTTCCGTTGACCATCTGCTGCTTGAGCCCGGCGTGTACGTGAGCCGCATCGACCGCGATCCGGCGACCGGTGCCGCCGTCACCACGTTTGACCTGCGCCTGACCACGCCCAACAAGGAGCCGGTCATGAACACGGCCGAGTGCCACACCATCGAGCATCTGGGTGCGACGTTCCTTCGCAATCATGCCGAGTGGTCGAGCCGCATTGTCTACTTTGGCCCCATGGGCTGCCGCACGGGCTTTTACCTCGTCGTATTTGGCGAGGTGACGAGCGAGGAGATCTTGCCGCTCGTGCGTGAGCTGTTCGCGTTTGTCGCGGGCTTTGAGGGCGATGTTCCCGGTGCCGCTCCCGAGGAGTGCGGTAACTACCTGGACCAGAACCTCCCCATGGCAAACTGGCTTGCGCGCCGTTATCTCGACCGCGATCTGGCCGATATCGACGAGAAGCACCTGCACTACCAGCAGGCGTAAGGGCTTTATCGCCCAAAGCGCGCGCATTGGGCGCCTTCGCTTATGCGGGGGCGCCTTTTTGTTGAGTGGTCGGGACGAGCGTTCAAAATCGCTCATGTTTGTTCTAGAATGTTCGTATAGTCACATTTACGAACAGGAGCGAACATGCACATCTATTCTGTCAACGATCCCGAGTTCAAATCCTATGGCAACGTTTGGGATGACGTTCCGTCCGAGCTCACGTCGCCCGTGCTCGAGGCGCTCTCTGCCACGCCCATTCCCGAGGGCAGCAAGTACGTAGCAAGTGCGCCGGAGCTCGAGGGCGTCAAGGATGCCGACAAACTGGGCTTTCTCATGTTTGGCGGCCGCCCCTTCCAGCTCGGCTGGTGCAACGGCCACAACACACGCCTCAACTGCCTGGAGTATCACCGCGCCAGCGAGTTTAACCTGGGCGCCCGCGACTTTATCCTGCTCGTGGCGCATCGCTGGGAGATCGAGGACGGCAAGCTCGACACCGCGTGCGTCAAGGCGTTCCGCGTGCCGGCGGGTACGGTCGTCGAAGTCTTCAACACCACGCTTCACTACACGCCCTGCATGGTCGACGACGGCGGCTTCCAGGTGATGGTTGCGCTGCCCGCCGGCACCAATGGTCCGCGCCCCGAGGGTGCAGCCGACATGCCCGCCGCCGGCGACAGCTACTGCTACTGGAAGGCCGACAAGTGGGTTCTCTGCCACGCAGATAGTCCCAAGGCTGCCGAGGGCGGCTACGTGGGCCTCGTCGGCAAGAACCTCGACATCGCCTGTGACTAGCATCTTCCGTCTCGATTTGTAACATCTAGCGGGCTAAATCGTCTCTACCTGTTACAGATTTAGACAAACTGCGGGGGGCTGCCCGAAAATCTCGATCTGTAACACCAAGCCCGGTTTTGGCTGCCTACCTGTTACAGATCGAGACAAACCGTCCCCAACCACCACAAAGGTGCCTGTCCCCTTTGTGGTGGTTTGGGGCGGCGGTATCAGAAAGTGTCAGGCAGGGGCGGCTGCCGGGCCGCCGTGTGCGAAAAGAAGTGTCGGCCTGCGTCGTTGCCGTTGAGTAGCGCGCTGCTTACGGGGATACTGAAACCACGACAAACAGCGTGTGAAAGGATTGATGCATGGCTTTCCGTAAAGACTTCCTGTGGGGCGGCGCGACGGCTGCCAACCAGTGCGAGGGCGCTTACGACGTGGATGGCCGCGGCCTGGCCAACGTGGACGTGGCACCGCACGGCCCCGAGCGCTATGCGGTGGTCTCCGGCCAGCGCAAGATGCTCGACTTCGAGGACGGCTATTACTACCCCGCGCAGACCGGCATCGATTTCTATCACCACTACAAGGAGGACATCGCCCTCTTTGCCGAGATGGGCTTTAAGACCTTCCGCATGAGCCTGGCTTGGACCCGCATCTTCCCCAACGGTGACGAGACCGAGCCCAACGAGGCCGGCCTGGCTTTCTACGAGGATGTGTTCCGCGAGTGTCAGGCGCACGGCATCGAGCCGCTCGTGACCATCACGCACTTCGACTGCCCGATCCACCTCATCAAGGAGTACGGCGGCTGGCGCAACCGCAAGCTCATCGACTTCTACAAGAACCTCGCGACCACGATCTTTACCCGCTACAAGGGTCTGGTGAAGTACTGGCTCACCTTCAACGAGATCAATATGATCTTGCACCTGCCGTTTATGGGTGCCGGTCTGGTCTTTGAGGAGGGCGAGAACAAGGAGGCCGTCGAGTACCTGGCCGCCCACAACGAGCTCGTCGCCAGCGCTTGGGCAACCAAGATCGCTCACGAGATCGACCCTGAGGTCAAGATCGGTTGCATGCTTGCCGCAGGTAGCTACTACCCCTACAGCTGCCGTCCGGGCGATGTGCGCCAAGCGCAGATTGACAACCAGAGCAACTATTTCTTCGTCGACGTTCAGAGCCGCGGCTACTACCCGGCCTATGCCGTCAAGAAGCTCGAGCGTTTGGGCATCGATGTGGGCATGACGGATGAGGACCGCGAGATCCTGGCCGCCAACACCGTCGACTTCATCAGCTTTAGCTATTACAGCACCCGTTGCTCCGCCGGTGCCGATAACCCCGATGTCGAGCGCACCCAGGGCAACGCCTTCGCCGGCGCCAAGAACCCCTACCTGCAGGAGAGCCAGTGGGGCTGGGCCATCGATCCGCTGGGCTTCCGCATCACCCTCAACGACCTGTACGACCGTTATCAGAAGCCGCTGTTTGTGGTCGAGAACGGTCTGGGCGCCAAGGACGTTGTCGAGGAGGATGGCTCCATCAACGACGACTACCGTATCGACTACCTGCGCCAGCATATCGCCGCGATGCGCGATGCGGTGACCGAGGACGGCGTTGACCTGCTGGGCTACACCACCTGGGGCCCGATCGACCTGGTGTCTGCCGGCACGGGCGAGATGTCCAAGCGCTACGGCTTTATCTATGTGGACCGCGACGACGCCGGCAACGGCACCCTCAAGCGTTCCAAAAAGAAGAGCTTTCACTGGTACAAGCATGTCATTGAAACGAATGGTGAGGATCTGTCCTAAGGAAGCCGAGACACTCAACTTCAGAGTTTCCTAACCAATACGCCCGGCGAGCAGTTAATGCCCGCCGGGCGTTTTGTTAAAAGAAGTGAAAGCACTCATTGGGTGTTCCTATAGTTTTGTCAACCGTCGGGGCTACTCCCGGTAG